>CAZQSF010000124.1:0-8093 GCA_964595955.1 uncultured Saprospiraceae bacterium | reverse complement strand
GTGGAGTCGAAGCCGAATCACTGAGCCCAGCACAAGTTGTCGAAGGTGAGGGTATCGCCCTGGCTGGTGGTCACGCAGACCGGGTCGAACACCGGAGGACAAAAACAAGTGGGTGTGCAGTCCACGAAGTCGGTCGTGTCGAAGCCGGCGCAGAGTGCTGCGCATGCACTGGGAAACTGAAACAGGAAGGTTGAATCGAACACGCAGACGGGATCTCCGTCGGGCGGGCAAATGCAGTTGGCGAGGCAATCCACAAAGTCTGTGGAGTCGAAGCCGTACCAGTTGGCCACACATTCGTTGACCACGGGAAAGACGATGCCGTTGAACTCGACGCACACCTGGTCGAGGCTGGTCGGGCAGTCGATGCCGGTGGTATCCACGCTGAAGTAGTCGGTAGGATCGTAGCCGGCACATTCTGCCTCGCAGGGATTGTTGAAATACTGGATCTGGTCGGAAATCGTCGTATCGGCCGCCGCCACGGGGTCGTACACGGCCGGGCAGATACAATCGTCGTCGAAGCAATCGAACACCGCCGTGCTGTCGAAGCCGGCACAGGCTGCCAGGCAGGCGTTGGCATACAGTACGGTATCGCCGGAGGGCAGCACGGCACAGACCGGGTCCAGCGGAAACGGGCTGCAGTTGCAGCTGTCCACCGGCACGACCGGCACCAGTTCCTGCTGGGTGCTGCTGCATCCGGAAGCGGAGCTGAACACGGTCAGGCTGGCCAGGTAGATGCCCTGGTTGGGGTAGGTGTGGCTGACCGTGGGGGAGGGGTCGCCGGAGGTGGTGCCGTCGCCGAAGTCCCAGTGCACGCTGTCGATGGGCGGCTGGGCGAAGGACAGGTTCTGGAAGTCGACGGTAAAGGTGCCTGGCTGCTGGTCCGCGGTGAAGATCGCCTCGCAGGTGTCGACGGAGGGCGGGGGCGTCACATCGTCGCAGATCTGGATATCGGCGCTGAAGCTGGTCTGATCGACCGGCAGAAAAGCTTCGCCCAGGAAAAATTCACCGCTGCAGGGATCGATGTAGTTGTAGAAAAAGATGCTGATCGAATCCGTATGGGTGCTGTCCAGGTCGAAGACGATCTCGAAGGTTCCGTCGGCTTCGGTCAGGGCGGACACATTTTGGGGATCGGCCGAGCTCAGGAAGGCACTGATGCCGAAGAAGGGGGCCGGATCGCCGGTATCGGCAAAGGTCACCGTTCCGGAGAAGGTGAAGGTCTGGCTCCAGCCGCTCAGGGTGGTGGCCAGTGCGAGCAGGAGTGGGAGTAAGGCTTTCATGTGTGCAGTGGGTGTTTTAGTGAAAAATGATCTTATGAAGGCTGGTTTGCTTGTCTGCAGTAGTGAGGCGCAGGATGTACAGGCCGGGCCCGGGCCGGTTTAGGCGCAGGGGCGACCGGCTGCCCTCCAGCGGCAGGACCCCGGCGGTTTGGCCGAGTGCGCTGATCCACTCGGCCCGTCTCAGGGGGGCCTCGCTGTCCACCCATACGGCCTGAGTGGTCGGATTGGGAAAGACCCGGATCCGGGGAGGCGATACGGGTTCGGGTATGTTCGTCAGGGCATCGGGATGTTTGACCACGATGCAGGTGTATCCGCCCACGACCCCGTTGAAATCGAAGGAGCCGTCGGCGAGCAGGATGTCGGAAAACTGGATGTTCAGCGTCAGACTGTCGTCGGGCTGCTCTAGCAATTCGATCAGATCGCCTTCCACGATGAAATTGACCACGGCAATGGGGCCGTTGCCCAGCAGCTCGTCGGATCCGAAACGGGTGAGTCCGACGGCCAGCTTGCCGCCGGCCTCGTCGGAGTGGACGAGTGAGAGGGTGCCGCTATCCTTGAGCCAGCTGTTGCCAAAGGCCACGGATGCTTCCAGCTCGTCGGCCGGGTAGTTCATGGAAAAGGCCATACCGTTGAAGGCGATGGTATCCGTCGGGTGGCTGAGGAGGAGCGGGATGGAAAGGACTTGCCCCGGGCTTGCGTAGATCGTGTCCGGGCTATCGAGGTCCAGAGCGGGGTCCAGCCCCGGAAGGCCCGTAGGAAGGACTAGGGAGTCTGAAAGGGAGGATTGCTCGCCAAAGTAGGCGTTGATGAGCAGGAAATCGACCAGGTCGATCTGTCCGTCTCCGTTGCAGTCGGCGTGGCCGAAGTTCGGTCCGCCGTTGGGAAACGCTTCGGTCCATTCAACGAAGAGGTTCTGCGGGCCGAAGACCGAGCCGTCGTCAATTCGGGCCGGTCCGAAATTGCCGAAGGCATAGCCCAGGTAGGGAAGATCGTACTGATCCACCCGGCCGTCGGCATTGACGTCGCCGGGGTAGACCTGAGCCTGGCCGGCCGGCGGACATAGGCTTAGGCTCAGGATGAAAAGGAGAAAAGAAATGGGGTGCAATGGGCTCATGATTTGCTGGGGCGTTTGTATCACCCCTGCAAATGTACCGGCTGCATGCTCCCACCGCAACGACAAAAAACGGGATAAATCAAGGTTATTATGAATCTTTTGTTTAAAAAAATACTGATTATCAGTTTTTTACGGCAAAAATTTTTCATAAAAATCATTAGATTAGCCCGTTGGCGGGTTATTTTCCCCGCGTAATTGCCTGTTATCCATGGAAAAAAGTAAGCTTCTTGACGTTTTGCGAACGTTTACAGCGGCGGAATGGAGCCGTTTTGAGTTGTTTCTCGATTCGCCTTACTTCAACCGCCGGGCTGAGGTTCGGCAGCTTTTTGCCTACCTAAAGCTTCAAGCCGGGGCCGGCTTCCCAACGGCAGCCCTGGACAATCGGGCGGTTTTCTCCGCCGTTCACCCCGATCGACCCTTTTCCCCTCAGCGCCTGAATCATCTGAAGAATTGGCTGCTGCAATCGGCAGAGGTGTTCCTGCAACTCGAGCGATTCCAGCAGGATGAACTGAACGGTCAGTGGCATCTGCTGAGCGCTTATCTGGACCGGGACCTCGACAAGCACTTTCTTTTTCAATGGCGGAAAAGCCGGCGGCGGCTGGAAAAGGAGGACCGGGAAGCCCCGAGTGGCTACTGGCATCGGTACCGGCTCTGGGAAGTAATGGAGCAGCGGGTGGGCCGGCGCAATGAACGCAAATACAGCGAGGCCCTCCAACTGGCTAACGACCGGCTGGACCAGTTTTACTTCCTGCAAAAAGCCCGGTACCTGAGTGAAATGCTGGATATGCAGCAATTCATTTCAGGCCACTACGAGTTGAGCATGCTGGATGCCCTGTGCCGGAGGCTGGAGACGAATGAAGCGGAGCTGCCGCCCCTGCTAAAGGTGTATTGGCAGTTGCTCAAACTTTTCGAACGCACGGATAATGACCCTTCCTTTGAGGGGTTTCTGGCTACCTGGCGAACTTACCTGCCCCGGTTTGATGCGGCCGACGCCAAGCGCCTATTGTACCACGCCATCAATTACTGCGTATATCGCGTCAATCGCGGCGAACGGGATTATGCCGAACCCCTCATGCAACTCTACCGGGAAGGGACCCAGAGCGGGATCTTGCTCGACAAGGGCGTTCTGTCTCCCTGGACCTTTAAAAATATGGTTCGCCTAGGCCTGGGCCTCAAACAATACCCCTGGGTGGAGGCTTTCGTGCGCGAATACAGCGACAAACTTCCCGAAAAGGAAAAGCGGGATGCCTTGCACTACAACCTGGCCGACCTGCACTATCACCAGAAACAGTACGATCAGGCCATGGACTACCTCAACCGGGTGGAATACACCGACGTACACTACCATCTCGGAGCCAAGGTCATGCTGCTGAAGATCTATTTCGAAAAGGGAGAGGAAGATGCCTTTTGGTCGCTGCTGTCTGCCTTTCAGGTCTTCCTGCGGCGGAATAGGTCGGTGGCGAAAAACGTGAAGCGCGCCTACGCTCAGTTTGCCGTCCTGGCAGGCAAGGTATTTCGGATGAGAAGGGGAGAAGCCGAGCAGCTTCGGCAGAAAATCGAACAAGCGCCGACGGTCAATGCCCGTTCCTGGTTGCTGCGGCAAGTGGACCGGCAAACCGCTGTGAACTAAGGGTTTTTTGTTGGGCAACTGACGATTTTTCAGGAGTGGGCTGACACAATGGGTACGCAGGTAGGCTATAAAGTATTTGAATAAAAAAGTTTTGTAAAAATGTCGTAATAAACGATTTATTAGGATTTTTGATTTAAATAAAAAAATATGCGACCAAAATTCTCCCCTGCCGTTTCGCGGCTCGAAAGTTTTTCCCATTTTTGTATTCCTTCGCTATTTAAAGAAGGCGCATGCAAATGCCCGGATGATAAAAGCAACACTTTTCATCATCGTTTTCTAGCTTACTGATACTCTGATTCAACAAGTCTGTATTTGTTCAACAGCTAGTACGGAATCTAGCATTTAACCGCCTGGAGGATGATGTATGATCATGCTACCGTATGGGACAACTGTCTGCAGTCGATACGCAGGAAAGTGCCCTTACAAAGTTACGAGACCTGGTTCAAGCCCATTAAACCCGTGCGCCTGCTGGGAAACGCGCTGACCATTCAGGTGCCCGACAAGATTTTTTACGAAATGTTGGAGGAGCATTATGTAGGACTCCTCAAATCCTCGATCCGTAAAGAGCTCGGTGCCGCCGGTCGGTTGGAGTATCAGATCCCCGTCAAGGCGAATGGGCGCAGCAGCCAGGTCCATGAACCCAAGCCCAATGAACCGGAAAACGTGAATACCAACGACATCAAGAACCCCTTTGTGATACCGGGCATCAAGCGGGATCGGATCGATCCGCAGCTCAATCCCCAGTACACCTTTACAAGCTACATTGAGGGCGACTGCAACCGCCTGGCCCGCTCGGCCGGGCTGGCCATCGCCCAGAAACCGGGAGAGACCTCCTTCAACCCGCTGGTCGTGTACGGCGATGTGGGGCTGGGCAAGACCCACCTGGTGCAGGCCATCGGCAATGAGGTGGTGCGCCGCTATCCGAAGCAGAACGTGCTGTACGTCACCACGGAGAAGTTCACCAACCAGATGATCGAGGCCATCCGCAACAACAGCGTGAATGACTTCGTGAACTTCTACCAGTCCATCGACGTGCTCATCATGGACGACATCCAGTTTCTGGCCAACCGCCAGAAGACGCAGGATCTCTTCTTCCACATCTTCAACCAGCTCCACCAGAGCAACAAGCAGATCATCATGACCTCCGATCGCGTGCCGCGCGACCTGGAGGGCATCACCGAGCGGCTGCTCTCGCGCTTCAAGTGGGGCCTCACGGCCGACATCACCGCCCCCGATCTGGAGACCCGCATGGCCATCCTGGAAGCCAAGATGAGCCGCGAGGGCATCGACATCCCGCCGGATGTGATCGAGTACATCTGCTACAACATCAAGAACAACATCCGCGAGCTGGAAGGCGTGCTGATCTCCCTCACGGCCAAGTCGTCCATCATCGATCGCGACATCGACCTGGAGCTGGCCAAGGAGGTGATCAAGAACTTTGTCTCCCAGATCAACCGCGAGATCACGGTCGACTTCATCCAGAAGCTGGTGGCCGAGCACTTCGACATCCCGGTCGACAAGATCCAGGGCCAGACGCGCAAGCGCTCCTTCGTGGTGGCGCGCCAGCTGTCCATGTTCCTGGCCAAAAAGCTGACCAACAAGTCGCTCAAGGCCATCGGCGAGAACTTCGGCGGCCGCGACCACAGCACCGTCATCTACTCCTGCCGCACCGTGCAGGACCTCATGGAGACCGACGCCGTCTTCAAGGATACCGTGGCGGAACTGGAGAAAAAGATCAAGATGAGTCTGAATACCTAGCCGGTAGTTGGTCGATGGATGAGGGTAGCCGGACGCTCCCCCGGAGCAAGGCTGGAAATTGAAGGGTTTCCGGCCTTGCTTTTTTTGCTGCCGCTGATCCGGCAGATCAGGGAGGGCTCAACTCCGCCCTCGGGCCTGCTCGCTCGGGCTGCCTTTTTTTCGCTCCAGCCAGCTTGTGTATCGGGAAAATATTCCACCGGATTAGCTCCCCGCCTCCGGCGGGCAGGCTTGCAGGCGTTGATCCTGAGGCGGAGGGGAACGCAACCGAGCCCAAGGCCGCGCCCTGTCGGGCTGCCTTTTTTCGTAGCTCGGCCGGCTCAAGCCAGCTTGGCCGGCCGGGCTACGAAAAAAGGGCATCTCGCGATCGCGAGACGCCCTTGGGCTCGGTTGGTCGGGGTAGCAGGATTCGAACCTGCGGCCCCCTGCTCCCAAAGCAGGTGCGCTAACCGGACTGCGCTACACCCCGAGTCATATCTGCATAAATGCCGATGCGCTTATGCTGACATGGAGCGAAGCGACATCGTCAGTATGCGCTACACCCCGAGTGTGGTGTGAGTGTGAGTTTGGGTGTGGGTGTGTTCTAGGATTGCAGGCTGCGGATGAGACCGAGGAGCATCCTGGGTATCTGTTCGAAAGCATCGTAGAACTCCTGGTATCGGGCTTCGGACAGGGATCGCTGGTCGAGCAACAATTGGAGGATCGCTACACATTCATACGTGGAGCTTCGAGCTACCGTGTAAAAATGCCTTTTATCCGCTCTGGACATGCGACCGCTGCCTTCTGCCAGGTTCAGCGGCACACTGATTGCGGCTCGCCTGAGCTGATCCAGTAAGACTGGATCCACTTTCCTTTTTTCAACAGCCACGAAATAAAGAACATCTCGTGTGGTCTGGCGAACCAGCGTATAGACTTCCAGCTTTTCGAAATCAAACACGACCATACGTTTTGATTCTCGAATAGGTTTTGAAGCCTGCTACATCCGGATCGAAACTAAACGTGTGTTCCAAAAACTCACACTCACCCCCAAACTCAAACTCACACTAATCTAGCGGTGACGGCGGGATTCGAACCCGCGATACCCCGTTAAGAGTATGCCAGTTTAGCAAACTGGTGGTTTCAGCCACTCACCCACGTCACCGGGTACGATATTTTGCTGAATGTAAATCAACCTTTTTTCCTTCGAACCCGCGCTACCCCGTTAAGAGTATGCCGGTTTTGTCCCACTTCGCTTTCGAAGCGGGGTGGTTTTTTATCCGCCGGAGCTTAGCGAAGGCGGACACCCCTGTCTTCCCAATTTACTGCCGAAGATTAAACAATCGCACAGCTAAAAGAAGTTCCGGTAGATAGATCCGGTGGGCTATCCCAAACGCTTCCGTTGAAGCGACTGCAAATGTACGCAGGCTCCCAGGAAAAAACAAGATGCACGAGCGGTAAATGCCGGTCCGGGAGGCTTGGCGGAACGACAATCCTCTTCTGGATCAACGGCCCGGCCAGGCCGCTGAGCGGAGATACTTCGGATACCGCTCCATACTGTATCAATCCGGTCCATGTATCGTAGTGATCGGGGCGGTGCGAGGGAAGATACTGGTGGAGTAAGGGAAACAGGTATTCAGTCCGCATTAGCGGGATGGAACTTGACAGGGTAGGGGAATCCCTTTATTTTGAGTCATCTATCCATTCCAATTAATCATGAAGAACCGCCGCCTGTTCCGCTCCATCCTTGAACTCACGGAAGACGGGGTGCTGGTGTGGAATGACGGCACGCGCACGCCCATCGACTGGGAGCGCCTGGCTGCCCAGCTCGACCTGCCGGAGGACCGCCTGCGCGCGGTGGCGGTAGAAGCGGGCGTACTGATCTGGCCGGACGAGCTGATCGAGCACGATCAGTGGGTGGAGGACGAGCAGGGCGAGCTGGTGCGCCGGCGAGTCCAAAGCCCCCGCGACATCGACCCGGACTGGCTGTACCAGCTGCTGACGAAACCGGAAGAAACGGAAAAACCCGGCGGGAAGACCTGAATGCCGACCCTTGGGCCCGTTCACCAACTCGACCAAACTCCCGCTGCGCTCTACCTCAAGCTGAAGCCCACCGAGCCGGTGCAGGGTGAGGAACTCACCCTGCCCGATCACCCGCGCTATCTGCTCATCCTCCACTTCGATGAAGCGGATGAGCTCTGCGAGCTGGAGGTACTGGACCTGGAGCGGGTGGAGGAGGAGTGAGCGTGAGGCATCGCCCGCCGGCCGAAGCATCGGCCTGGAAGGCAGCAATTCTCGGTTTGTAAAGACGTATGTTAAAATGGCAAATAGTTACCTTTCG
>CAZQSF010000123.1:0-9717 GCA_964595955.1 uncultured Saprospiraceae bacterium | reverse complement strand
ATTATTCACGGATTACCGTGAATAATGACGATAGGTGGCTGAAAACAAGCTTGTTCTCAGCCCCTTATGTCAGGGATAACCCTGACCATTGCAAAATTTTGTGGGCCCAAATTTGGGTACGGATAATAACAGTAAGAATTGAACTGCATTATTCGTAATTGTTTGATTTACAAAATTTTGCAATTCGTCAGCCCTTCGGCAAATGCCCGATCATATCCTCCGGGCGCACCCACTCCTCAAATTCGGCCTCCGTGAGCAGGCCCAGCTCCAGGGCTGCTTCCTTCAGGGTTTTCTCTTCAGCATAGGCTTTTTTGGCGATCTGTGCCGCCTTGTCGTATCCGATCCTGGTATTGAGCGCGGTCACCAGCATGAGGGAATTGCGCAAATGCTCCCGGATGCGATTCAGGTTGGGCTCAAGCCCCCGTATGCAATTTGCCTCAAAGCTCCGGCAGGCATCGCCGATCAGCCGGGCCGACATCAAGAAGTTGAAGATCATCACCGGCTTGAAAACATTGAGCTCAAAATGGCCCGTCATACCGCCTACGTTAATGGCTACATCGTTGCCCACCACCTGGGCCATGGCCATGGTGAGAGCCTCGGCCTGCGTGGGGTTGACCTTGCCCGGCATAATGGACGAACCGGGTTCGTTGGCCGGAATCAGGATTTCGCCTATGCCCGAACGAGGGCCGCTCGAGAGCATGCGGATGTCGTTGCCAATTTTCATGAGCGAGCAGGCAACCGTCTTGAGTGCCCCGTGGGCTTCCACAATGGCGTCGTGCGCAGCCAGGGCTTCAAATTTGTTTTCGGCTGTTGCGAAAGGCAGCCCCGTGAGCTCGGCAATGTAGGCCGCCACCGTTTCGGCATAGCCTTCCGGAGTGTTGAGTCCGGTACCGACTGCCGTGCCTCCCAGGGCCAGTTCGGCGAGGTGGTCCAGGCTGTTGCGGATGGCGCGCATGCCGTGGTCCAGCTGGCTTACATAGCCCGATAGCTCCTGGCCCAGGGTCAGCGGCGTAGCATCCATAAAATGGGTCCGGCCGATCTTGACAACCTCCAGGTAGTCGCGGCTTTTTTCGGCCAGGGTATCCCGGAGCTGCTGTATGCCCGGCAAGGTGGATTCTACGAGCGTCTTGTAAGCCGCGATGTGCATGGCAGTGGGAAAAGTGTCGTTGGAGGATTGCGACTTGTTGACGTCGTCGTTGGGATGAAGGGCTTTTTCCTCGTCGGTCAGTTGGCCGCCCTGCAACACGTGGGCCCGGTTGGCGATCACTTCGTTGACGTTCATATTGGACTGGGTGCCGGAACCCGTCTGCCAGACCACCAGCGGGAACTGATCATCCAGCTTGCCGTCCAGGATCTCTTCGCACACCTGGGCGATGAGCTGGGCTTTGCTGCTGTCCAACACCCCCAGTTTGGCATTGGTCAGAGCCGCTGCCTTTTTCAGGTAGGCAAAGGCGTGAATAACAGCCCGGGGCATCGCCTGGCCGCCGATTTTAAAGTTCTGATGTGAGCGCTGGGTTTGTGCGCCCCAGTATTTCTCGGCCGGAACTTCCACCGGACCGAGGCTGTCTCGTTCTGTGCGAAAAGCCATGTTGGGTATGAAATTTTGATTCGAAGCCCTGCAAATGTAAGGCAATTTCCAGGCTCGACGAGCGAATTGACGGGCCGGTAAACCTTAGGCTTTGCAAGGACGTTAAAGTGACGATGTCTATTTATTTTTCACACCTGAATCTTTCGTTAACCAAAACCGCACACCTAACTATGGCCTTTACACTTCCCGACCTACCTTATGCTTATGACGCGCTGGAGCCGCACATTGACGCGCGAACCATGGAAATCCATCACGGCAAACATCATGCCGGATATACCAATAAACTGAACGCGGCCATCGAGGGAACCGAGCTGGAGGGCAAGAAAATCGAAGCTATTTTGGCCAATGTGTCAAAGCACTCCACCGCTGTGCGCAATAACGGCGGCGGGTACTACAACCACAATCTTTTCTGGAAGGTGATGTCTCCGGACGGTGGAGGCGAGCCCTCCCCGCAGATGAACATCCACAAAGCCATCGAGCGCGACTTCGGCTCGTACGAGAACTTTAAATCGGAGTTTTCCCAGGCAGCTGCTACCCGTTTCGGCTCTGGCTGGGCCTGGTTGTGTATCGACAAGAACGACCGTCTGTTCATCATGAGCACGCCAAACCAGGACAACCCGCTGATGGACCTGGCGGAGCGCCAGGGCACGCCCATCCTCGGACTGGATGTATGGGAACATGCCTACTACCTCAACTACCAGAATCGCCGACCCGACTACATCGGTGCCTTTTTCAATGTGATCAACTGGCAGGCCGTCACTGAAATGTACAACGATGCCAATGCCGGAGTGATGAAAGGCTAAGGGTTGCGACCCGAACAGACACCTGGCCCGGAAGCCCGTCTTCCGGGCTTTTTTTTATGGCCGCACCGCTTCGTACATGCGTTGCGCCTGTTCGAGGGAAAAGGTGCTCGCCAATCCGGAGCGCAGGATGTACTCCTTGCCGTCCTGGAGGAACAGCTGAACAAAACCGTAGCTGGAAATCGAGTCGATCTTCAATTCGTAGATAAACCCATCGGGATCTTCCCGAAGGAGTTGTTCGAAAAACGCATTGTCGCGAACGACCTCCAATTGCTCGGATTTCAAGCGGGCAAGGTCTTTCGATCCGGCCTCACCGGCCAGTATCTGGACGACATAGCTCTGCCCGGCCCGAATCGTGACATCGCGGTAGGGGCCCAGCTCCCCGCTGCTTACCTGAGCGCTATCGGGGGCCTGAACGGAAAGCGGAATGTCGTAAGGCAGCAGGTCCAAAGCCTGCCATTGCGCCTGGGGGTCTTGCTGACAGGACCCCAGCAGAAGAAGGACGAAGAGAAAAAGGGCGCCCTTTGCCGGGAGCCGGCGGTCGTCCGATGAGATTGAAGGGAAGTATTGCATGCTGATGGTTTTTGAGCAATCGAGTTCGGGGCTTCGGAAAGGGGGCGACCCCGGGGGAAAGCTCCCCGGGCTTTCAACCCCATCCTTTATCCCCCAAATATCCGGCCATGCCGGCAGCCCGATAACCCGGTAAAAGGCTTAAATTTACCTTTTAAGCGGATCCAAAGACGAATATGATCAGGAGTCTGGAAATACGCAATTATGCCCTCATCGAATCTCTGCGCATGGAGTTCGCAGACGGGCTCACCATCATTACCGGGGAAACCGGCGCCGGCAAGTCTATTCTGCTCGGGGCTCTGGGGCTGGTCATGGGCAAGCGCGCCGATACCAAAGCCCTTTACGATTTCAGTGAGAAATGCATTGTGGAGGCCCTCTTCGATATTTCGGCCTACGAACTCAGCGGCTTTTTCGAAGAACACGACCTGGATTACAGCCGGGAGGTGGTGATTCGCAGAGAGATCCTTCCTTCCGGCAAGAGCCGAGCTTTCGTAAATGACACGCCCACTACCTTGCCGGTCGTCCAGCAACTGAGCCATGCCCTCATTGACCTGCATCAGCAGTTCGACTCCCTGGATATGCACGAGGTGTCGTTTCAGCTTCGCGTGCTGGATGCGCTGGCAGGCAACAAGCAGTTGCTGGCGGAATACCAGCACCGGTACCGGGCGTACGAGGAAAACCGCCGCCGCCTTCAGGAGTTGAAGGCCCGGGATGCCCGCATGGCTCAGGAGTCGGACTTTTTGCAATTCCAGCATGCCGAGCTGGCAGAGGCCCGTTTGCAGGCCGGCGAACAGGAAGAGCTGGAAGCCGAGCAGGACCGGCTAGCCAACGCCCAGGAGATCCGGCAGGCCCTGTCCGGGGCTTATCAACAGTTGGTCGAAAGCGAATTGGCCACCCTGGATCAGCTCGACGAGGTCGGGCAGGCATTGGCTCCGCTGGAAAAGCTGGGGGGCGAGTACCGGCAGCTGGTCGAACGCTTCCACAGCCTTCGCCTGGAACTGCGCGACCTGGCCGGAGAACTCGAACAGCAGGCCGAACGCACTGAGCTCGACCCGCAGCGTCTGGCCGAGGTGCAGGAACGCCTTGACCTCATTTACCGCCTGCAGAAAAAGCACCAGGCCACGAGCCTGGATGAGTTGCTGGCCGTGCAGCTCCGGCTGGAGGGGCAGCTGAGCGAACTGGGCGATCTGTCAGAAAGCATCGCCCGGCTGGAAGACGAGCTTGGCCGGCAGGAAGGCGAACTGCGCGAAAAGGCCGGTGAACTTCACCGGCGGCGCACCCAGCGCATTCCGGAGTTCGAGTCCGAAGTGGCCGGTTTCCTGGGGCTGCTGGCTATGGAACACGCCCGCCTGGAAGTCCGGCTCGAGCAGAGCGATCAGTTGGGGCCAACCGGTACCGACGAGGTGCATTTTCTCTTTTCGGCCAACAAGGGCGGACGCCTTCAGCTGATCAAGGACGTGGCTTCCGGAGGAGAACTTTCGCGCCTGACGCTCGTCACCAAGAGCCTGGTGGCCGATGCTATTCCCCTGCCCACGCTTATTTTCGACGAGATCGACACGGGGGTTTCGGGCGATGTAGCCCTCAAGATGGGCAACATCCTTCGGGCCTTGTCAGACAAACACCAGGTGGTGAGCATTACCCATTCACCCCAGATCGCTTCCAAGGCCGACGTGCATTACTTTGTGTTCAAAGAGGTAGGCGAGGATCGCACCTTTACCCGGGTGAAACAACTCGAAGCCGACGACCGCGTCCGGGCCATTGCAACCATGCTGAGTCAAAACCCACCCACCGACTCTGCCATCCAGAACGCCAGGGAACTGTTGAGCATCTGATCGGCCGGCTTGGGCTTATGTGCCGCATTCTGCCTATTTTTGCCCATCACAAAAAAACGATACGACCCAATGGCGCATTCATTGCTGAAAGGAAAACGCGGGGTGATCTCCGGCGCGCTGGACGAAAATTCCATCGCCTGGAAAGTGGCCGAGCGTTGTGTGGAAGAAGGGGCTACCCTCACCCTGACCAATGCACCCGTAGCCCTTCGATTCGGCAAAATTCAGGAGCTGGGGGAGAAGTTGAACGCAAGGGTTATTCCGGCTGATGCCACCCAGCTGGAAGACCTGGAGCAACTTTTTGCCCAAAGCCAGGACCTTCTCGGGGGAAAGCTGGATTTCGTTTTACACGCCATCGGGATGTCGCTCAATGTGCGCAAGAAAAGAGCCTACACCGACCTGAAGTACGACTGGATGCAGAAGACCCTGGATATTTCGGCCCTTAGTTTTCACAAGATGATGCAGACCCTCTGGCAGCAGGAGGCGATGAACGAGTGGGGGTCCATCCTGGGGCTTTCCTACATAGCGGCCCAGCGCACCTTTCCGGATTACAGCGAAATGGCCGAGAGCAAGGCCTTGCTGGAGTCCTTTGCGCGCAGCTTCGGCTATCACTTCGGCACGCGCGACAAGGTGCGGGTAAACACCGTATCCCAGTCGCCGACCAAGACCACGGCCGGTAGCGGGGTCAAGGGCTTCGACGAGTTTTTTGATTATGCAGACAAGATGTCTCCCCTGGGAAATGCTTCGGCGGAAAGCTGTGCCGACTACTGTATTTTTCTTTTTTCGGACCTCTCGCGCATGATCACCATGCAAAACCTCTATCACGACGGTGGGTTCTCCGCTATGGGAATGAGCCCGGCTGTATTGGAAGGATAATCCGAGAGGGGGGCAGCACCGCGCTGCCTCATGAATAGCCAAGGGCATGCCTGGACAGCAGCGAAGACGTGTTTGGCCAATTTGGGCGTGGGTGCTGATCGGGATGGTCCCCTACAACTTGCTGGTAGCTCAGGTGCAGCAACCTACCCTTCGGAGCGATACCATCCCCACGCCTCCGCAGGAAGAGCAGTCCGATGCGGACGGTCCGCTGCCTCCGGATACGATCGGTCTGTTCCGGATCTACCCTGCCAATCCCTTCGAAGAAACGCCCTACTCCGATACGGCCCTGCACTCGCGGGTGCAGCAGTACGATCCGGCCCGACAGCGAAAACTGGATTACGCCACCCTGGGCAATCTGGGGTCTGCGGCACGGCCCATTTTCTTTGAACTGCCCACCCGCCGCGGTTTTGATGTGGGGCTGCGCCATTACGACATTTATCTCACGCCCCTGGACAGCCTCCCTTTCTACCGGCTGGGCAGAGCGTATACCGATGTGGCCTATTTTCAGGGTGCACAGCAGGCCGACGGCTACATCAAGGCCCGCCTCAACACCAATCTGGGCAGCCGGGTCAATTTCAGTATCGACTACAAGCGCATCAGCCAGCTTGGGGAGCGCAACCAGTTTCCCAATCAGAATACCCGCAATACAGCGCTGGCAGCCGGGATTTGGTTAAAGTCGGCCGAAAGCACCTATCAGGTGTTCCTGGGAGCCTCGTTCAATACGGTGGAGCAGGAGGATAACGGCGGCATACTACAAGAACCGCTGGTGGACGACGAATTTGCCAGCCCGCAATCGGCCGTGGTGTTTCTTCAGGAGGCTCAGACCCGCTACAACCTCAGGCAGGCAGGGGTGCGTCAGCATCTGCGGCTGGAACTGCCGCGCAACCCGCAGCGGGTTTTTCTGCTTTCTCATGCCTTTACCTTCGGGGCCTATCGCTACAAGTTTTCCGATCCCAGGGTGGCAGAGGATACCGCTTTCTACCAGGACTTTCCCGCCTTCGGTCAAGATCTGCGCGGGGTCCGTTTTTTGCTGGAGGGCCTGGAAATGAGCAATCGCGTGGACGTCCAGTTCTTCGCCGAGGAGCCGGGAGGCAATTTCAAGCCCAAACGACAAAAGGGCTTGTTCAAAGCAGGGCTTAAACACTCGGCTTTTCGATGGGATCAGACCCCGCTGGATACCGTGGTCAACAACCTCTTTCTTATCGGACAGGCCGCCTTTCGCCCCAATCCGAGGCTGGATGTAGAGGTGTTCGGCCATTTCGGGCTCTGGGACAATGCCGGCGACTACCGCATTGCGGGGCGCCTGCGAATTCCTCTGGGCAAGTTGTTCGCCTTCGAGGCAAGTGCGGAGAATCAGTTGTTCAGCCCCACGTACCTGCAGCGGCAGCTCGTTCTCAACGAGCGCTTTATCTGGCGGGAAGATTTCGCCAAAACCGTGGCCACCAAACTTCAGGCCGGCCTCAAAATCCCCGCTATCGGCCTGGAGTTGAGTGGGCAATATCAGTTGTTGAATAACTACATCTACTTCGATAGCCTGGGCCTGCCGAAGCAGATCAACGCTCCGGTAAACGTAGCTCAGCTCACCCTGGTGCAGCCCATTCGGTTTTGGCGTTTCAGCCTGGAAAACACCCTCGCCCTTCAAACCAGTTCGGCAGATGTGATTCGGCTGCCCGTATTGTTCGGAAAACACAGTTTTTACTATCGCGGAACGCTCTTTCGCGTCTTGCGAGTCAAGATCGGACTGGATCTCCGCTATACCACCCGTTATTTCCCCGATTACTTCCAGCCCGTCACAGGCCAGTTTGTCCTTCAAAACGGACGGGAGGCTCCTTTTTACCCGTCGACGGATGGCTTTCTGGCCATGCGGGTCACCAAATTCCGGGCTTTTGTCAAATGGGAGAACATGGAACGGCTCTTCATCGGCGATCGCTTTTTCTATCTCAGCGGGTTTTCCCCCGTACCCACCGGGCCGGGCTTTCGCATTGGCATACGCTGGCGCTTTGAAAATTGAATTTGCCGGATTGGTGTAGGCGCAGGTGCATTCGATGAATAATTTGCATTACTGCATTCTTTTTAGAATATTATTCTGATATTTGTGACCGACTTGAAGATCCATGCCGCTTAATGGTTCTGGCCCCCTGCTTTGAGGGGGACAGCTTACTACACCCGCCGCCCCAAGCCAAGCCAAAGGATTTTAACACCAACGCTATGCAGAAAACCGCGATTTGGATAGGACTCGTCTTTCTGTTTGCTTGCAGCAATCCGGATGAGCCGCTTCTGATCGGCACCTGGAAATACGATATGGAGGCCATGCGAAGCTATCTGGCCGACGAGCAGCCCAAACAGCAGACCGTAAACTACATGGAAGGGATTATGGCTCCCCTGAAGGACGCCCGACTGCGTTTTGAGCAGGGCGGGGATCTCAGCCTCGTACTGGGGGAGGAAACCGTAGCGGGCCGCTGGCGGCTTCGAGGCGGCGGCAAGAAACTTATGTTAAACCTCACCGGAACGAACAGCACCTATCGCATTGAAGTGCTTAGCGATTCCCTGCTGCTGCTTCGGCCCGTACAGCAGGAGGAAGACGTGCCGGTATTTCCGAGGGCCCTGGTGCCGGCCGACTGATCACCTGCCTCTTTGCCTGAGCCGTTCTCTTTCGCTGGCTTAAGAATCTGCTTATCAAGGTGTTGGGATCCCAGTGCCCGAGGGCAAATTCGTCTTCAGGGCTGGTTTCTGCCCGGGGCATGCTGCCCGAGGTTTCGCAAAAGGCCCCCTTTTGGAGAGCCGTCAGGCTGTAGAATTCTGGCGGAGTTCCCCTTTCCGAAACGGCCCGTTTATACCCATTGCGATAAACGATCTGTGGTCTTGCCACCAGATGGCATGATTTTGATTTATTGGGCGCGCCGATAAAGAGTTTGCGTAAGCATAGTTATTAATTATTTGATAATGTGCTTTTTACGATCACTTTACACAAAAGGGGCAACTTGTACAATATTCCCATGGCAAGGGTTAAAGCCCGGCAAAAAGCACATATGAAACGCGAACTCGACATCGTAATCATCTCGGATGTACATCTCGGTACGTACGGATGCCACGCCAAAGAACTGCTCAACTATCTCAAGTCCATAAAAGTCGGAACCCTGATCCTGAACGGGGATTTCATCGACATGTGGCAGTTTCGCAAGCGCTATTTTCCTAAGGAACACATGCAGGTCATTCAGCGCGTGTTGAAGATGGCGGCCAAAGGCACCAAGGTGTATTACATTACGGGCAATCACGACGATGCCCTCCGCCGGTATACGGATTTTTCCTCCGGCAACATCCATCTGCGGGACAAACTGGTCCTGCATTTGGCCGGTAAGTCCTATTGGATCTTCCACGGAGATATCTTCGACGTTTTCATCAAGTACTCGCCCCTGATCGCCAAGTTGGGTGGAAAGAGCTACGACATGCTCATTCTGTTCAACCGCTTTATCAATAAGATCCGCCTGGCGTTGGGCATGCAGCGCATGTCTTTGGCCAAGCGCATCAAGTACTCGGTAAAGGAAGCGGTCAAGTTCGTCAGCGATTTTGAGGATACGGCCATCCAACTGGCTGCCGAACAGGATTACGATTACGTCATCTGCGGGCACATCCACCGGCCGCAACTGCGCACGCTGAATATAAAAGATCACAAAGTGACCTACCTCAACTCCGGGGACTGGGTGGAAAACCTGACCGCGCTGGAGTACAAATGGGGCCGCTGGTCGATCTACGAGTACGACGAACTGGATTACCAGCACGTCAATCCGCGCCTGAAGGTCAAGAGCACCGAAGAGGGTGAATGGGATGAAGACGAACTGGTAGAGGCCGGGCTGAGTGTGGAAGACATGTTCGAACAGATCGTGCAGCGGCCTGCTGCCGGAAAGAAAAAAGGCCGTTAGGACGCAAGAAATGATCTAGCAACTCTATTTTGATTTAGCCAAAATTCGGAAGCCGGCCATTCGCCGGCTTTTCTTTTTCTATGTGCGCCAGGCATGGCGCACGCCTAACGGGTGCAAGTCCCGAGTCCGCCTGG
>CAZQSF010000122.1:0-9967 GCA_964595955.1 uncultured Saprospiraceae bacterium | reverse complement strand
GCGCACGGGTGAAGGCTCGGTGACCAAGCGCTTCATCGTGACGAAGTAAACCTTCAAATAAAGACTGAATGAGAAGGCTGGAAGCCAAAGCTTCCAGCCTTTTTTGTTGGATATCGGTCATAACCGGGCTTGCGTTTTCCATAAATTCGGAATTTAGTACCTTCATCAGCCAAGGGAGTTGCACGCAGGTTTATGGAAGAAGAATTCACACATCCGGAAGTCAAACCGTACAAGTTTAGGGAGCTGAAGGTATACGCCTCTACGGAGTGGCTGGCTGATAACAAAAAGAAATATCGGCAGGTCTTCGATCGCTATGAGGTAACCTATATCTATGCTGAGCTTTCCTTCCACAATAAGCTCTTCGATGAGGAAGACTGGGAGATCAACGTGGAGTTACGCTGCTACTCCTTGAAAAAAGGTAAAAAGGAGATTTGCAAGCTGGCCCTGCGGAAAAAAGTCAGCAAATACGACAACATCGTATACATCCGCGAGGGCTGGGGCAACAAAACGGAGGGGGCTTTCTGGAAAAAGGGAACCTACTATTGGGAGGCCTGGATTGAAGGGCAGAAAGTAGCCACCAAGTACTTCTACGTAGAAGATGCTTCCAAAGACGCTATTCCCTTCGAGAATCCTTACCTGGAGGTAGAAACGCTGCGCCTGTACGAAGGACCCTATGACGATGTCATCGAAGACGATCGGGTGTACGGTAAGAAATTCAGTGCGGAAGAGACGCGCTACATCTACGTGGAGATCACCCTGCGCAATCTCCACCTCTCCAAAAACTGGCATTGCGAGCTTTTTACCAAGTTTTACAATGACGCCCGCGAGCTTAAAGGCCAGGTTGTACGGCTCCATCACGTGGAAAAAAAAGATGAGTACATCCGCATCACGGCTGGTTGGGGCTCCAATGTAAAAGGCTCGTGGCGCAAGGACCGATACACGGCCGAGATCGTATTCATGGATCACGTGCTGGCCATTGTCCCCTTCGAAGTGGGGGAGGAGTTCGAAGAAGGGGCAGTAGGCGTGCTCTTGCCCGATCGCCAGGCACCGGTCATCCTGACGCCGGAAGAAGATATGCCCCAGAGCCTGCAGGAGGTTATGGACCGCCTGCATGCGCTTGTCGGTCTGGAATCCATCAAGCAGCAAGTGCGCGACCACGCCAATTACATTCGCTTTCTCCAGTTGCGCAAGGAAAAAGGCTTCGAGGAGCGGGAGTCCTTCCCCGTTCACGCCGTGTTCATCGGCAACCCCGGCACGGGCAAGACCACCGTAGCCACCATGATGGGCATGCTGTACAAGAAAATGGGCGTACTCACCAAGGGACACGTGCACAATGTAGACCGGGTGGACCTGGTAGGGGAATACATTGGCCAGACGGCGCCGAAGGTGAAGGAGGCCATCGAAAAAGCGCGCGGTGGCGTCTTGTTCATCGATGAGGCCTATTCCCTGGCCCGTTCCGTGGACGACACCAAAGATTTTGGCCGGGAGGTGATCGAGATCCTGGTCAAGGAAATGTCCAACGGACCGGGCGACCTGGCCGTCATGGTTGCCGGCTATCCCAAGGAGATGAAGAACTTCCTGGACTCCAACCCGGGCTTGAAATCGCGATTCAAACTCTATTTCGATTTTCCCGACTACCTACCGCAGGAGCTCTCCCAGATCGCGGATTCGGTGTCGACCCAAAAGGGCGTTGAATTCAGCCCGGGAGCCAAGCAGGCGCTGGATGAGATCATTGTGGAAGCCTACCGGACGCGAGATCGCTCCTTCGGGAATGCCCGTTTTGTGCACGATCTGGTGGAAAAGGGCAAAGTACAGCTGGGCCTCCGCGTCATGGAAAGAGAAGATCCCCAGGCCTTGCCCAATGATGCATTGGCCAAAATTGAGGAGTCCGATGTGCGCAAGATCGAACTGAAGCCCGTGCGGCCCCTGCCGCACATCCCCATCGATGAGGAGCAACTCCAGGATGCTTTGGACGAGCTCAATCGCCTCATCGGCATGGACAACATCAAGCTGCAGATCAACGAGCTGGTTCGCTTGGTCCGTTTTTATCTGGAGTCCGGAAAAGATGTACTCAACAGCTTTTTTCTGCACACGGTATTTGTGGGCAACCCCGGCACCGGCAAGACGACGGTAGCGCGTATTCTGGCGAAGATCTACAAAGCCCTCGGGGTGCTCGAACGCGGCCACATGGTGGAGACCGACCGGCAAGGCCTGGTCGCCGGTTACGTGGGGCAAACCGCTATAAAGACATCCGAAAAAGTGGAGGAAGCCCTGGGCGGGGTGTTGTTTATCGACGAGGCTTATGCACTCAGCCAGCTGGGATCGCCGGGGCGGGGTGATTTTGGCGAGGAAGCCATCCAGACCCTGCTCAAGCGAATGGAAGACCACCGCGGGGAGTTTTTTGTGTTTGCCGCGGGGTATCCGGAAAACATGGAGTCCTTTCTCAAGGCCAATCCCGGCCTCAGCTCCCGTTTCGACAAGATCCTTCGCTTCGAGGACTACGCTCCGGCCGAACTCATTCGGATAGCCCTCCTCATGCTCGGCGAGCAATCCATTGTTCCCACGCCCGAAGCCGAGGCGACCTTGCGCCACTATCTGGAGCGCCTTTACGAGTATCGCGACAAGTACTTCGGAAACGCCCGAACGGTTCGTCAGCTGGTCGACGAGGCAATCAAAAATCAAAACCTCCGACTGGCCAGTCTTTCGCTGGAAGAACGCGCCCAGACCTCCGCTCATGTGCTGGAGGTCGAAGACGTGCACTTCACTGCTCAGGACGACAATGCCATCCATTTCAACAAACGCACCATTGGATTCCGGCGCGATCCGGGCAGTGAAAACCCGCCTGCGGAAAAACGGGAAGATGATCAGGAGGACTTGTCTGTTGGGGGAGGAAAGGCGAGAAACTAGATCCACAGGAATTCGGAGCTCACCCCAAAAAAGGACCACACAAGTATCGGGGACGTTTGGACCCCTTGAAAGACATGGATAGAGATGCTGGTGTGGTTCGGTAATCCCCTTGTCTCCATATGGAGAGTCCTGAAGATCTCAGGATTGAGGCCCGCCCTAGACACGCCAAGTCAGTCTCTAATAGGATACGTGTTGGGCCAAACTTTTGATACCTGTGTGGTAGCGAGAATGAGCTTACTCATTCCACTACAAGAATAGGGGCTTTTGGGCAACAAGTCAAATCTCGACCCTTCAAACTCGTCATGAAGCGTTCAAATTCGGTCAGGGCGTTTTCCGCCTGAAGGCCAGCCGCAGGGAGAAAACGTGCGAGAAGGTATTCCGCTGATCTCCGGGATCGGTAAAGGCGTAATCGATAAAAAAGGTGCCGATGCGCAACCCCACGCCCATGCTGGGCCGCAGGGTGACGGTTTCCGTATCGTCGAAATCGGTTTCGCGTTGAAATTGATTGATACCGCCCCGCAGAAAGACAAAACCGTTGTATCCCACCTCCAGGCCAAAAGAAGGGTCCATGCTGATGGGGTCGGCCGAGAGTAGGGTGTTGCGCCGGCCGTCGGTGGTAAAGACAAAATCGAGCTCGGGCAGGAAACTCACCTTGCCCCATTGAAAGGCATATCCGACCCCCAGAATAAGCTGAGGCCGGGTGATCTCCAGGCTGTTGATGGGCACTTCATTGCCGGTGAGATCCAGGACCTCTTTGTCTTCTTCCGAGAAGCTGAAGGACCAGGCGTTGAAGGTCGTCGTGATATCTTTGGCCAGGAACCCGATCCGAAGACCGTTCAGACGGTATTGCAGACCGGCATCCAGCCCGAAGCCCCAGGACCTGGCGAAGGGCCCGATCCGGCGATGCACCACTTTAACCGAGCCGCCCAGGAGCAATTCTCCCTTTTTTACGAAATCCAACGGCTGTCCGTAGCTGATGAGAAAGGCGTAATCGGCGGCCGAAAACGACTGCAGATTGTCGAAGTTGATCGTGCCGTCACTCTCGTAGAGGCTGAGCGTATTGGGGATGTTGTCTATGCCGAAGCGAATGAAGGAAAAAGCCAATCGCCTCCTCGGGTTGGCCAGGGGAAGGGTAGCGGCCAGGTAATCGAATTTGCCCACGCCGGCAAACCATTCGGAATGCATGGCGCCCAGTTCCACGGTGTACTGCGGATCGATGGCAGCCAGACCGGCGGGATTCCAGACGCCGGCCGTTACGTCGTTCACATTGGCCACCACGGAATTTCCCATCGCCTGCGCCCGGGCGCCCACACCGATGGAAAGAAATTCGTTGCTATACTTCTGGCCCCGGGCCAGCGAGGCAAAAAAAAGACAAATCGAAAGCCAAATGAAAAAGCGGAGTAGCATTGGGGGCATAGTCGTTTTTTGCAAGGAAAGCCTTAGCCGGTCTCAATAAGGCTGGATGCCGGATCCGGTGAACAAAGCTAAAATCCTAACGACAAAGGCGGTGAGAAAGTGTAGATGCCTTTCAGGAAAAAAACGGGTATCCGGTTGGCTTCGCGACGCAAAAGGCACATCAAAAGATGGCTTCCGTTTCGTCAATTTCTTCCTTGAGGTTTCGGTTGACTGCGATCGATGCGTTGAGTTCGTAGCCGATCAACAGGGCCAGGGCGTTGAGTTGCATCCAAAGCATGAGAACGATGATGGTTCCGATGGAGCCGTAAAGCCGGTTGTAGGTGTTGAAATTATTGACGTAGGCAGAGAAAACCACCGATGCCAGTAGGCAAAGAAGGGTCGCTAATGCAGCCCCGGGGGTGAAAAAGCGTAAGCGCTCGCGCAGGGGAGCGCCGTAGCGATAGATAATGGCAATGCCGGTATAGAAGAGGGCGATAATGGCGATCCAGCGCACCGCATTGAGTAAGAATTGCTCCAATCGATCCATGCCCGCTGATCCGGCAAGTTCCGTGATCATGAAATTCCCGAGCAAAAGCAGGATCACGGATAACACCAGCAATCCACTGACGAACAGGATCAGGCTGATGGCTACCAGTCGCTTTCGAAAGAAGTTCCGCTTCTTGTAGGTGTGCATGTAAGATTTCTCAAAGCCCCGGATGAGAGCGATCATGCCGTTGGAAGCAAAGAACAGCGTGAGGAAAAAACCGAAACTCAGCAAACCGGTGCGGGGCTTGGAGGTGATGTCATCAATGAACATGAAAACCCGCTCTCCGGCAATACCCGGCATGATCTTATGGATCTCCGTACGCAGAATGAGCTCGAAATCTTCCCCCTCGGGCAGGTAGCGGATGAAATAGTGCTTGAGATAGGGGAGGAGGGTGAAAATCGTGAGCAGGGAAGGAAATAGGGAAAGGAAGAAGCTGAAAGCGATGGAGTTGGCCCGGGTGATGAGGTCGTACCGGCGAAATTCGTTGAACAAAAAAACCACCACATCGTAGATGGGGACTTTGAAAAAACCGGGAAGCGAGTGCGAAGAGGCCCAGGACTCCAGGCGGTCCAACCATCGGTGGGACTTCCACCAGCGTTTGATTCTATTGAGTGCGGGAATTTTGGGCAGTTTCAAAATGCGGTCTCAATTTGTCCAGCAGCACCTCCGGGGCGGTTACGGTCTGTTGACTTCGGGTATCCACAAAGCACAAACGGACTGTGCCTCCGTTTACGAGCTCCGGTTGCGGATTGTACAACTCCATGTGAAAGGTAATGAATTGCCCCGGCAATTGCTTGAGTTGGGTGCGAATGAGAAGTTCTTCGTCGTAGCGGGCCGGCCGCACAAATCGCATTTGCAAACTCACGACCGGCATCATACAGGCGTGTTCGTCCTCCAGGCTCTTGTAGGTAAGCCCCAGGGTGCGAAGCATCTCCACCCGGCCGATCTCGTAATATTGGGCGTAGTTGCCGTAGTACAGGTAGCCCATTTGGTCGGTCTCCCCGTAACGCACGCGTTTTCGGTACTCGTGGACCAGCATATACAGTTTGGGTTAGTGCCAGGGTAATATCGGATTTTCTGATGGAGAAGTAGTCTTCGGGTCAGGCGAATGGCTCCATTTTTACGTACTTTGTAGGCCTGGCAAGAGCCCTGGTCTATTTTTTGGGCTTTTGCGGCAACAAGCTTCCCAGCCTGGGGGTTTTGTATGCGTAGTATATCGGAAAAATGACAGCGACACCCAACCTAAAACAAGCAAAATCCTTTTGGAAGCGTCCGGAAGGTGTAACGGGGATGATTTTCCTTCTCGGGCTTCTTCTGGGCGGCGGCTTTTTATTGGCCACCATACTGCCTACACTTATCGGCCTGGCCCAGAATACCCTCTATCTGGCCCTCATGATCGTAGCCCTGGGGGCAATCCTCTACATGGCCTTTGATCCCAAAATGCGTAACCTCATTTGGTATATGTACAAAAGTGTCATGCGCTGGATCACAGGGCTGTTTGTAGAGCTCGACCCCATTGGGATCCTGAAGAATTACGTCGATGACCTCCGAAAGAATCTGAAGAAGATGAATCGGCAGATCAGTCAACTGCGGGGCCAGATGCACCTGCTTCAGGAAACGATCTACAACAACCGAAAGGACATCCAAACCAACCTGGAACTGGCCAGCAAGGCCAAGGCCAATAGCAATCAGGCTGCGATGATTCTCAAATCGCGCCGGGCCGGCCGGCTCAAGGAGTCCAACCTCAAGCTGGAAGACCTGTACCGCAAGATGGAGGTAATGTACCGGGTGCTGACCAAGATGTATGAAAACTCCCAAATCCTAATGGAGGACATCAAGGACCAGGTACAGATCAAGGAGCAGGAGCAAAAAGCGATTCACGCCAGCTATGGAGCTATGAAATCCGCTGTGAGCGTGATCTCCGGCGATCCGGACAGACGCGCCATGTTCGACGCGGCGATGGAAGCCGTCGCCGACGATGTAGCCAATAAAGTGGGTGAAATGGAGCGTTTTATGGAAGTCTCTTCCAACTTTATGAGGTCCGTGGATCTGCAAAACGGCGTCTTCGAAGAGGAAGGCCTCAAGATGTTGGAAAAATGGGAGAAAGAAGGCGCCTCCCTGCTGCTGGGAGAAACAAAAGAACAACTCCTCATGCAGGCCAATGATGATTCTGAAGTGCTGGACCTCAACGAACCCATCAAGGAGCCGGTCCGGCAAACTGGCCACAAGAACCAGTACGACAGCTTCTTCGATAATTAGGAACTTCCTCGCCCGCCCCGGAGTTATCTGTATTGCACAAACCGGATCGGATACGTATTTTTGCATCGCCTTTGAAAAAAGGCCTATTCTGGTGGCTATAGCTCAGTGGGTTAGAGCATCCCGCTTCCGGCGGAAGCGGGATGGTTCCAGAGCCTGCCGGTCAATTCCGCTTAGCCATACAGAAGCACTTAAATGGTGGCTATAGCTCAGTTGGTTAGAGCGCTGGATTGTGGTTCCAGAGGTCGCCGGTTCAAGTCCGGTTAGCCACCCATGGAGGAAGCTGCTTGTAGTCATGCAAGCAGCTTTTTTTGTTGAGCCTGCCGGTCGATTCCGGTTAGTCATTCAGAAGCACTTTTAGGGTGGCTATAGCTCAGTGGGTTAGCGCATCCGGCGAGGAAGCCGCTCATGGAGAGATGAGCGGATCAATCTTTCCTGGCGGCTTTCCTGTCGTTTCGCCCTCCTTGGGCGTGCCGCCAACAAATTTTATTTTGAGGCACACCAGTAACGCGATCCATGTCTGCTTATATCGTTTCCCTGGATGCCGGCACGACCAGTGCACGGGCTATGTTGTTCGACCGGAATGGTCAGATGATCGATGCCGTACAACAGGAGATTCCTCAGGTCTATCCCCGGCCTGGCTGGGTAGAGCATAACCCCGGGGAGTTGTGGTCCGTTCAGAGGCGGGTCGCACGGGAGCTCCTGCAAAAGCAGAAGCTGCAGGCCGGCGACATTGCAGCCCTGGGTATCGCCAACCAGCGGGAAACGACTTTATTGTGGGACCGGGCAAGCGGCCGGCCCATCCACAACGCCATCGTTTGGCAGGATCGCCGGACTGCCCAAATCTGTGAACAGCTGAAGGCCGACGGCTTCGAATCCCTGATCCGGCAGAGGACCGGCCTGCTGCTGGACGCCTATTTTTCGGGAGCTAAAATTCGTTGGTTGCTGGACGAAGTCCCCGGGGCCCGCCGGAAAGCAGAGAAGGGTGAGTTGGCTTTTGGTACCGTGGATAGCTGGCTGCTCTGGCACCTTACCCATGGCCGGGTGCATGCCACCGATGTGAGCAATGCAAGCCGCACCCTCTTGTTCAATATCCATAAGCTGGCCTGGGACGAGGAATTACTGGATCTCCTGGATATTCCGGCAGCTATTCTTCCCCAGGTGCGTTCGAGCAGTGAAGTGTATGGATCAACGGCTCCCGAACACTTTGGCGGTGAAATTCCCATTGCCGGCATAGCCGGCGATCAGCAGGCGGCTACTTTTGGTCAGATGTGCATAGAGACCGGTCTAGTCAAGAACACCTACGGCACGGGGTGCTTTCTCATGATGAATACCGGTACCCAGATAATCAACAGCCGGCACAAGCTTTTGAGTACGGTAGCCTGGCAGATCGGGAACGAGGTCCAATACGCCCTGGAAGGGAGCATTTTTATTGGCGGGGCCATTGTTCAGTGGATTCGCGACAATCTTCAATTCATTAGCGAAGCCCGGGATATTGAGGCGCTGGCCAGCAGTGTGGAAGACCACGGGGGCGTGTACTTCGTGCCGGGCTTTGTAGGGCTTGGAGCTCCCCATTGGGACCCCTACAGCACCGGCCTGCTTATTGGCCTGAACCGCGATACCCGGCCCGGCCATATTGCCCGGGCAGCCCTGGAGGCCATCTGCCTGCAAAGTGTAGATGTATTGCAGACCATGGAGAAGGATTCCGGGCTGAAGATCAAAGAACTGCGCGTGGATGGAGGGGCCGCGGTAAACGATCTGCTTATGCAAAACCAGGCCGATCTGTCCGGATACAAGCTACTGCGCCCCAACATAACGGAAACAACGGCTCTGGGTGCCGCCTACCTCGCCGGCCTCGCCGTGGGCTATTGGCAGGACCTGGATGAGTTGCGGACCCATTGGAAGGTGGAGCAGACCTTCCGGCCAGCTTTATCAGCCGACGAGGCCGGCCAACGATTGGATCAATGGCACCGGGCCGTTGAGCGGAGCAAAGGCTGGGGGCAGCCCGATGGGTAGCTGCGCTGTCGCGTCCGAAAAATTAAACCCGTCTACATGGATCGCATGCAAATGCTTCGAAGGTTGGAGCACCGGACCGAACCCTGGGATGTTCTGGTGATCGGGGGTGGGGCTACCGGACTGGGCACAGCCGTAGATGCCGCCTCGCGTGGCTACAGCACCCTGCTGCTCGAACAGAATGACTTTGCCAAAGGCACGTCCAGCCGAAGCACCAAATTGGTACACGGAGGTTTGCGGTATTTGCAGAAAGGGGATGTAGCCCTGGTTCTGGAAGCGCTGAAAGAGCGGGGCCTCATGATCAAAAATGCTCCTCACCTGGTAAAGCATCAGGCATTTGTGATCCCCAACTACGAGTGGTGGGACGGCCCCTTTTATCGCATCGGTCTTAAGGTGTATGATCTGATGTCGGGTAAGCTCGGCATCGGGGCTTCCAGGGGATTGAGCAAAAGCCAGACCATCGAATACCTGCCCACCATCGACCGTCAGGGGCTGACGGGGGGCGTTATTTATTACGACGGTCAGTTTGACGACGCCCGGATGGCTCTGAGCCTGGCGCGTACAGCTGCCCACTACAACGGGGTAGTGCTCAATTACATGCAGGTAAGAGGGATCACGAAAGATCAAAGGGGCGTCGTAAACGGCGTGGAAGTAGTGGACCGCGAAAGCGGACAACCATACGCTGTTCGGGCCCGTGCCGTGGTGAACGCCACCGGCGTATTTGCGGATTCCGTCATCCGGATGGATGAACCCCATGCCCGGAAGATGATCCAGCCCAGCCAGGGGGTACACCTTGTGCTGGACCGCGATTTCCTGCCCGAGCAGTATGCCATGACGGTACCTCAGACC
>CAZQSF010000121.1:0-10010 GCA_964595955.1 uncultured Saprospiraceae bacterium | reverse complement strand
GAGGTTCTCACATTCAGCCATTTAACGAACAACTCGACCTCCAACCTCACGTTACTTAATATTCTTCCGCCCGGCGGCGTGCACGAAGAGGATGTTGCCGCAGTTTTCGTAGCCCTGGAAAACGGCAGCTCCCTCGTGGCGGACGGCCTCATCGCGTATGCCCACCACCAGCAGATCGGCATCGCCGGATTTTTCGGAAATGATGGCCCGGGCGTCCAGCTCCGGCGGATGGAGCTGTACGTCGATGTTCTGCCGGGCGATGGGCAACTGGCCGGCGGCCACCAGCATGAGCAGGCGGTTGCGCTCCTCTTCCAGGTTCTCCTCCCGGAAAAGGGCGAAGATCTTGATCTGAGCTTTTGCCCATTCCCGGTGGCCGATGATGATGTAGGAGAGCAGGATCATCAAATTGGCGTTGTCGTAATCGTGGGAGCTGATCCAGATGTGGATGCTCTTCTTGAGGCCGTAACCCCGCTCCGAAGAGCCCAGTATGGCCACGTCGAAATCGATGGAGCGTATGAGCTTGAAGTTGTCGATGATATCCGCCAGGTTGCCGGGTTGCTGGCGGGAGAACTCCAGCAACAACAGGTTGTTCTCCGTGCCGGATATCCCGGGCAGCTGGATGACCTGAGCGATGGCGGAGGTGTAGGAAGGGCTGATGAGGGTGTCGATGTATACATTGCTCTTGCTGGCCTCTGCCATTCGAATCAGGCGATCCTTGGCCGCGCGGGCTTCCCGGTTGGTGCTCTTGGAGAGGTAGCCGTCGATCTTGTGGATGTAGGTGCCGAAACCGTAGCGCTGGGAGATCCAGCGCAGCATGTCGAAGGCCGCCAGGCGGTTGAAGGAGGAGCCGGAAATGCACACCGCCGAGGGGCGCCAGCTGACGATCTGCTCCTTTTCGGCCTTTTGCAGGAAGACCTGCAAGCGGCGGCTGAACTGGAAGATGACGCCCTGAAAAATGGCGGCCAGGTTTTTCTTTTCCGGGTTCACGCGCGAAACGATCACATAGATGAAGACCATGAGCACCAGCGCCAGAAAGGCATAGCCCGCATTCATGAAAAACATGAGCCCGAAACAGGCCAGGGCCCCGAAGAGCGAGATGTACCAGCGCGAGCGGAAAGTAGGCCGGTAGGCGGGGTCGGCGGCAAAGTGATTCAGGAAGGAAATGAGGCAGAGCGTGCCGTAGGTGACCATGAAGAACATGGAAATGAGCTCGGCTACGAAGTCCAGCTCGCCCAGCAGGATGAAAAACAGAGCGATGAGCAGGGTGATCAGGGTCGCGTTGAAGGGTTCGTCGTTCTTGCCGCGCCCCCGGGATACCCAGTAGTTGAAGCGGGTGGAGGGGAAAAGCTGGTCGCGGGCGATGGCCTGCAGGGTGCGCGGTGCCACCAGCAGCGAGCCCAGGGCCGACGAGACCGTTGCCGCCGCCAGCCCCACCGGAATGATCCACCAACCCTGCCAGGCGATCTGGGCCATGACGAGCCGGCTGGTATCCACCAGGTCGACCGGGCTGGCCGAGCGGGCCAGTTTGTAGGCAATGAATACGTACACCACCATGCCCGTGAGGGTGCCGGCCAGGGTGCCCAGCGGAATGGACCGGCTGGGCTTGCGCAGATCGCCCGACAACCCCACCCCCGCCGTCATGCCGGTAAAAGCCGGGAAGATGATGGCAAAGACCAGAAAAAAGGGAAAGGGCTCCTCGCCCGGCTGCGGACGCTCGTCGGGCACCGGCGAGGGTGCCGGCCCGGCGGCCTCCGGCAGGGTCGCTGCGGCCTCCGGCTCGTAGTTGCCGATGTGCAACAGCGGATCGAAAGCCCGCGTGCGACTGTATTCCGTCTGGCCGATGAAAAAGGCGGCCAGGGAAAGGAAAAGCGTAAACACGACTACGTACAGCGTCTTCACGCCCAGATCCGCCCCGCGGGTGAGTACAATGGCCGTGAGGATGAACAACGCCGGTACGCTCACCGTCTGCCTCCGCTCCAGCAGCCACTGTACGCTCCCGGGCAATGCATAGGTGCGCTGTATCCACTCGAACAGGGAGGTGAAGGCCTCCGCAAAGGCGATGATGTAAAACGCCACGCTGATGGCCTGGGAGGCAAAGAGCGCAATGCCGATGGCCGAGCCGATCACCAGGCCGAAAGAACGGGAGATGATGTAGTATTCCCCGCCGCCCTCCACCTTCTGGTTGGTGGCGATCTCGGCAATGGCCATGGCCGTGGGAATGGTGACTGCATGCCCGATCAGGATGATCAGCAGGATGCCCAGGAAAGACACATTGCCCACAGCCCAGCCCACCCGAAGGAACATGATCGCCCCCAGGATGGTGGAGATGGCGGTGAAAAACACCGGCGCCGTACCGAATTTCCTGCTTTTTGGACCCGATGCCATAATCGGACAGAAGGTAGGGAGTTTTGAGCTGTGCGCGTCGTGTTTTTTATAGCAATGCGGGTCGAGGAGGGCTCGGTCGTGCGCATCGAAGCGGATGGGATCCCGCCCGGTAGCGGTTGGACGGGCTGCACCGCTACTCCGTTCCGGATTGCGAATACGGCGCGAGCCATAGGGGCAGATGCAAGACCGAAAAAAGAACCGCTGACCAAAATCAACCTCGCCCTCTGATAAAGCGCATTGAACGGAGCGCAAACAAGGGGTACATTCCCTCTGCAAACAACGGCCAGCTATGAAAGACGCCACCGCCTATTCCGCCGAGAGCGAACAAACCCTGTTGTTCGAGTTGCGCATCCCCGTACCGGGCTACGCCCGGGACCAATTGGAGGTGCGCGTACAGGACGAGCTGCTGATCATCCGGGGTGAGCGATCGCAGCCCCTCACCGATGTACAGGCTTACCACGTGCTGGAAGCCTACGCTTTCGACAGCTTCGAGCGCTCCTACCGGCTGGGGGCCCACCTGTGTCGCGAGGGCATTCGGGCCCGCCTGGAAGAGGAGGTGCTTCACCTGGCTGTGTACGATATTCCCAAGGCCGACGAACACTCGGACAAGAAGGTGCGCATCCGGTAGGCCCTTCCCGTCCGGGTTTTCTCGCGCTTTTGTTGGGGACAGCAGGCATCCCGTTTTTCAGGATAACCTGCCTGCGGTGTCTCCGGGGGCAGGCTTTGAGCGGCAAAGGGATCTCTTGACACCAAAAACCCGCTTGAAATGGCTTCAAAAAGAACGTGAGGTTGGAGTTGAAGCTAGTCGCTAAATTGATGAATGTCAAAACCTCAGGTTGTAGAAGCTAGATTGTAGAATGCTAGTAAGACATGCTGACGTCCCTATACCCTCTACCTGCTACCCTCTACCGGGAGGTTGGGCCCTGACTGACGAAATCTGCCATGCCCAACCTCACGTTAAAAGAACAACCCCGGGCGGACCGGGAGATCGCGTTTCAGGCAAGCCCTGGTGATCCGTCAAAATTGAACTGCGCATGTTTGCTTTTCTCGTTCTGACCGACTTTTCGGCCCCGTCCGACTCGGCGGCTCGCCTGGCCATGGAACTGGCTGCCCGCTGGCCGGCCGAACTCGTGTTCGGTCATGCGCTGAACCTGCCGGTGGACTGGGAGCGCCTGCCGGAAGCCCGGCAGCTCGAGATGGCCGACCTGAAGGAGCAGGTGGACGAAGCGCGCCAAAAACTGGAAGGCTGGGCAGCCGAAGCCCGGAAAGCCGGGCTGACGGCTTCCACCGAGTTGCGCTTCAATACCGCCCTGACCGAGCTGTACGAATCCCGCGACCAACCTTTCGACCTCATCATTATGGGCACCGAAGGCAAGCGGCGGTTCCGGCAGCTGTTTTCCGGCTCGCAGGCCCAGCGCATGCTGCGGCAGGCTTTTCCGCCGGTGCTGATCGTCAAGGCCCGGGAGGAGGTGCCGCGCCTGAAGCGCCTGTTGTTCGCCAGCGAGATGGAAGCCGAATCTGCCGGAGCCCTTCAGCAGCTGGTCCGCTTTGCCCGCCGGGCCGGGGTACAGCAGCTGGGCATCACGCGCATCAATACGCCCTACAACTTCCGCTCCACGCCCGAACTGGAAGCCGCCTTTCGGGCATACACGGAAGGGCTGGACGTTGAGAACCTGCAGTGGCTGCCCCACTGCGCCTATCAGGTGGAAGAAGGCATTCAACAGATCGCCGCCGACTGGCAGGCCGACCTGGTGGCCGTGAGCACTCACGCCCGCACCGACCTCTCCGACCTGCTGCTGGACAGCATACCCGTGAGCCTGGCTCAACGGTTGCCCGTTCCGCTGCTGAGCTATCGCATGGGCTAGGCTTGCGGGCCCGAAAAACTTTGCTTAACATAGACGCACCCAAACCAAACGACATGAACGCTCGCTTCGAACGCGCCCTGGTCGCACTCGACCTCTCCCGGATGGACGCTTCCATGCTCCGATACCTGGCCGGCCTCATCCCCGTGCTGGGCATCCGGCGGCTGTATTTCCTGCACATCATGCCCGATTTTTCCTCGCCCAAAAAGCTGGACGTGGAATTCCACAAGCTCTTCAATCCGGAGTACCCGGTGGACGAGCGGGTGCGCGACAAGCTCAACCTGGATATCCAGGAAGCCCTGGGCGACCTGCCCGACCTGGAATGGAGCGTAGAGGTGCGCGAGGGCAAACCCTACCAGAAGCTGATCCACTGGATCGAGGTCAAGGAGGTAGACCTGCTCATCGTGGGTAAAAAACAGCAGAGCGAAGGCAGCGGCATCACGGCCAAGCGCCTAGCTCGCCACTCCCAGTGCCACGTGCTGTTCGTGCCGCCCGACGCCCCGGCCCGGTTCAAACACCTGATCGTGCCCATCGACTTTTCCGAAAACGCCCATCGCGCCCTGCAGGTGGGCCTGGAGCTGAAGCGAAAGCAGGAGGAGGCCGAGCTGGGCGCGCTCTACATCGTGGAAATGCCCCTGGAAGACTTCTACGTGCGCGGCGCCCTGCAGACCGGCTACCGGGGCATTCTCATGGAATCGGCCCAGACGGCCTACAACCGCTTCGTGGACGAGCACGACCTGCCCGATGATGAGATTTCCCCTATTTTCGTACAGAACGACTACGGGAACATCTCCTCCCACCTGGCCGAATACCTGGAGGAACACCCCACGGATCTGGTCATCCAGGGCGCTCAGGGGCATTCGGCCTTCGAGAACTTCCTGTACGGCAGCGTCACGGAAAAGCTGCTCGACAAACTGCGCACCCGGCCCATACTGATTATTCGGTAACCCCTTAAACGGAGAAACGACGCATGAGGATCCAACAACGACTTCGCCAATACTACGAAACGCTGGACCGCGACTTTCACCAGCATTTTACCGACGTGCTCTACCAGTACGAAGACGAGACCGTGCACCAGATGCGGGTCAACCTCAAAAAGCAGACCAGCTTCTTCCGCCTGCTGGAAGTGCTGGACGAGGAGTTCTCGGCCGAGCTCGCTTTCGAAACCCTCAGCCGCCTGTACAAAAAGGCCGGCCGGGTGCGCGACGTACAGGTGGAACGCGCCGTGGTGAGCAAGGACGAAAGCCGCCTGCGCCTGGACCACGCCTTCTCCGAATGGCTGCAACAACGCGAGGCCGAACAACGCGAAAAGCTGGAGCGCTTCGAGGCCAACTACTCCCTGGTGCCGGTGCGCGAGCTGTCGCGCCACATCATCGACCGGGTGCGCGTACTGCCCACCCGCCACATCCAGGAAGGCATGCCCCGATACTTCGCCCAGGCACTCCGGCGCCTGCGCGTGGACCTCGAGGAGCTGGACCAGGACCACCTCCACGACCTGCGCAAGGGCATCAAGGAGCTGTACTACAACCTGCTCCTGCTGGATCTGCTGCTCCCGCCAAAACTGAGCAAGAAGAGCTTCATGCGCCGCCTCAACAAGTGGCAGAACCTGCTCGGCAAATGGCACGACAAGGACTTCATCGTGCGCCGGGTGGAGGGCAAGAGCCAGCCCTGCCCCGATATCCTGCTCCAGAAAGTGGAAGCCGACCGGCACATGCTGCACAACCAGATCCTCGACTGGGCCGACCAGTTGCCCGACCTGCTCCACGACATTGAGCACTACCTCAACAAGGTGTGGGAGGAAGGCATCCCCGACGGCGCCCAGCGCCTGACCATGACCAAAGACCAAACCTCCTTTCCGCAGCAAAACCTGACGGAGGGATATCAGTGAGTGTGGGTTTGGGTGTGGGTTTGGGTTTGGGTGTGCCGGGTGCCGGCCTTTTGTGAATTTGCCATTTTGAACCTGCGACATGCAATTCATCGACTATTACGAGGTGCTGGGGCTTTCCCGCGATGCCTCGCCCGACGACATCAAGAAGGCCTACCGCAAGCTGGCCCGCAAGTACCACCCCGACGTCAACCCCGGGGATGCGGAGGCCGAGCGCCAGTTCAAACAGATCAACGAGGCCCATGCCGTGCTCAGCGATCCCGAAAAGCGCAAGAAATACGATCAGTACGGCAAGGACTGGGAGCATGCCGAAGCCTTTGAGGAAGCCCGCCGGCAGCAACAACAACAGCAGCAGCGAGGCGGCGGCCCCGGCGGCGGCTGGCGATCCTTTACCTACTCCAGCGAGGATGCCGACTTCTCCGACTTCTTCCGCTCCTTCTTCGGCGGCGAGTACGAGGCCGGTCCGGGCGGCGGCTTCAGCCGGGGGCGCAGCATGTCGTTCAAAGGCGCCGACTACCAGGCCGAGCTGCACCTGCGCCTGCGCGATGTGGTCGAAGATCAGACCCACATCCTCACCGTACACGGCAAAAAGATCCGCCTGACCATCCCCGCCGGAGTGTCCGACGCCCAGACCATCCGCATCAAAGGCCAGGGCGGCCCCGGCCGGCAAGGCGGCCCGCCGGGCGACCTCTACCTCACCTTTCGCATCCCCGATGAGCCGGGCCTGGAGCGGCGCGGCGACGACCTCTACGCCGAGCAGGCCGTAGACCTCTTCACCGCCCTGCTGGGCGGCCCCCTGGAGGTAGACACCCTCTACGGCAAGGTCAACGTGACCCTGCCCCCCGAAACGCCCAACGGCCACACCATCCGGCTGAAAAGCAAAGGCATGCCGGTGTACAAGGCCGCCGGGGAATACGGCGACCTCTACCTCCAGCTGCAGATAAAACTGCCCACCCGGCTCAGCCCCCGCGAGAAAGAGCTGCTGAGCGAGTGGCAATCGATCCGAAAAACCTGATGCCTGCCGGCTTATGCCGCTTCAAGTAGGAAAAGACCTAAAAGGGATGCGGTTTCCAGGATACACCATCAAACGCGTTCGTGTCACTTTATCCTGAAAACCGTGTAAAACCACAAAACCATGACCGAGATCCGCTACATCGCCATACGCAGCTTCTGCGAATACCACCAGATCGATCGCCGCCTGATCGAGGAGTTCTTCGAATTCGGCCTGCTGGAAGCCCGGGAGGAACGCGGTGAGCAGTACCTCACCGACGAGGACATCGAGCCCCTGGAGACCATGCTCCGCCTGCATACCGAGCTGGGCATCAACCTGGAAGGCATCGAGGCCATCATGCACATGCGCCGGCGCATCCGCCACCTCCAGCAGCGCCTGCACGAGCTGGAGTACGAGCTCAAACGCCGGGGAAGGAGCGGATAGTTTGCCGCCGCCCGTCGGCCGTCTGTGCCGGCAGGACCGGCCCGCTACTGCCAGTCGGGCATGGTGGCGTCGCGGTAAAGTAAAATGCGTTGGGATTGACTATCCTGCACATCCACCAAGTAAATATTTCCGATTTTGGAGGAGGTAGAATTCGAAATATTCACGAACATAATCCGTCCTCCGCCTACAGAGGTACATGGAAACAAATCATTGGTGTCTGTAAACTCATCTCCGGTATCGACTTTGGATGGGGGAATTCCTGGAACTTGAAAATTGATTACCCTGATCCGGGAGCGTTTCGGCAAACCTTCAGAAAGCGTACCCGTTTCGTCCTCCGTAAAATAGAACCGAATCGTGCCATCGGTCGCCATAACGGGACCACTTAACTGGCCATCAGAATTGGTGCCGTTATCGAGAATCGGGCCTCCATGAACAGGGCTTCCATCGGGGTTGTAAACGTATATTTTCGATTTGTTCAAATCGGTAGTTTGCATGCGAGCGCCAATAAACCCTCCAGGGACCCCCCCGGCATCCATCCAGTCTACTTCTATGTAGTCATAATCCGGATCTGCTTCAGCAAAAACCGTGGTGAAATTGGAACCTCCTTGCCCCCCCAAAGTCAAAATGACGAGATCGTCATTGCTGGGATAGGCAATCTGAGACCCATCGGGCGACCAGGCATAGCTCAATTCAAAAGCCTTTTTTCCAGTCAACGGCCGGTTATCCGGCGTTATGCGAGAAATATTATCGCCATTGCGATCCATCAAAAACAAATGGATATCTCCATTAAACCGGGAAAGAAAGGCAATGCGCGTTCCCTGAGGGTTCATCCGCGGCCGCCAGCTTTCTATATTCGGATCGGTAAGCGGAATGAGTTCTACCGAGTCTGTGTTAAAATCATCGTCGACATCCAAAGGAGGATCTTCGGCAGCAAAAATGACCAGGTTTCCGGTCGATGGGTTTTCTTTGACCAGATGGACGCTAAAATCCGGGAAGTCCTTGGTGGTGAAGCTTTGAATGGAACTCGTAATGGGGGTGTTATTGCCGTCATCTGCCACGACATACCAGAAGAAGGTCTCTTCCAGCCTCAGGCCGGCCCCCTGGGCAATCGTATCCGTGGTCACTACACTGTCCCGGCTTTCGTCATTAAACCAAACCACGGTGTACGTCAGCGCATCGCCCTCCGGGTCGGAAGCTGTCCAGCGAAAAACCGGATTGCGTTCCACGCCTTCGGCATCGGATTCCGGTTCCAACAAAATGGGTTTTTCCGGTGGGTCGTTACTCTCGGTCTGCTCACTCATGGTAACGGTTACCATAACGGTTCCCTCATCTTCCATGGCCACACTTTGGGTTCGGTCCCTGAACCCGTCTTTTTGGGCCGTCAAAGCATAGGATTGTACAAGAATGGAATCAATGGCGAACGCCCCCATAGAGTCGGTCGAAACGGTAACGGTAGTGGGACTCGTACTGATCTGTACACCTACCAGAGGCGTCCCGTTGACATCCTGAACCACACCATGGATGTTGCCGAAAAGTTCGGGCTGGACCGGATCGTCATTACAAGACCAGGCTCCCAAAGCCAGTAAGGTCAAAATGAAAAAATGGTTTTTCATGGTCATAGAGTTTGGAGGTAAGCTTGCTATCATTTGCCGAGAAAAAACTTTAGCCCAATCCGCCCCCGATAAAAGGTATCGTTATATCGTCCGTTTTTCATCCGGTCAATGTTGTCGTCCAGCAAATAACTGTAGTCGAACAGCAGATCGATCGCTACGGTTGGGCTGATAAAATACTCGAACCCGCCGCCGCCCTGAACTTTGAAGTAATTTCGCCGGGGCGTCTCTTCCGATCGCCCATCCTGGTCGATCACAATGCCCGCCCCACCGTATACGATGGGCGTAAAGCGATTGAGCGGCAGCAGCCGCCACTGCATGTTTACATCTGCAAAAATGATATTTTCCGAGTATAAGCTCTCGGTAGCCAATCGGCCGAAACCTACCTGCGGATGCAAGGCAAAGGAAGGGGAAATGGGTATCTCAAGGCCTATATCAGCCCCGAGGCTGACCCGAGAGCCCCCGAAGTCGCCCCGGTAATACATACCGCTGCCTCCCACCCGCAAGGCTGGTTTGGTAGAGTGGCGAAAGACTTTCCGGCCGAACAGATCGGTATCGGCCATGGCTGCTTTTTCTGCCTGAAAAGCCTCTACTACTTTCTTTTTCTCTTTTTGCTGATCAGGGGCTACATCCCAGAGGCCTTCTTCCATACCTTCTACGATGAGCGTGTACAAGGCTTTTTCGACGGCCTCGGTCACGGCCATATCCGAGGGCTCGTTGAAGGTAAAGCCCGTCTCGGCCTCCAGCAGGCGCTGAAAACTCACAAAGCGAAAGATACCGCCGTCGATGGCCTGGGAGAGAATGGTCTTAGAGGTGTAGACGGTCTTGAGGAT
>CAZQSF010000120.1:0-10269 GCA_964595955.1 uncultured Saprospiraceae bacterium | reverse complement strand
TACCGGGCGGACTCGGGACTTGCACCCCTTAGGCGTGCGCCATGCCTGGCGCACAAACAAAAAAGCCCGTCCTTCCGGACAGGCTTTTCGCTTAGTAGCGGGGGCAGGACTTGAACCTGCGACCTTCGGGTTATGCGTACCAACTACAGCTTTCGCTGCTCACGACAAGGATTATGTCATGGTTTGTGGTCTGGACTTTCTCTTCACCCTTTTCTTTCGAAGGAGGGTGTTCGCCATTAAGTCTCTACACCTTCCCTGACTTCAAAAGCCAGGGCTTGGCTCGGGATTACCACACTAACGGCTTCCCCGAATTTGACGAGTGATCACTTCGGCATTTCTGCCGAAGCAGCCCGTTGCTGAATCAGATGCCAAGCATTGCGATAGGCGCTTGAACGCGGCTTTCGCTGACGCTTGTCGGTTTCGACTAAGTGTATCTCGGAACCGTAACTAATGAACACTTCACTTGGCATAACGTAGAATATGTCCAATTCCTGAATGAAGATGATCGCAAAATCAAAATCTTCGGCTTTATAGACCGATCTGATCATTTTTCGTCGATTGGTCTTGGTCCTCCGGTTATCAACGACAAAATTTTCTTTTTTACCGTCGTACCAGGCACTTTTGACCTGAATCTTCAAAAGAATTCCATCTACATCAAGCACTAGATTATATGGCAGACGATCACCGATGGATTGCAAGACTCCCCATCCGTTTTTCAGAGCAAACAGAATTACTGCCTGTTCTGCAATATCGCCTTTAAGCTTAGTATCCATAAGCCTGATTCAGCAGTTCTTGAGCCCGACGAGCTACCAACTGCTCCACCCCGCGATGTTACGTTTTACATTGCCGACGAGCTTCTCCCACTTTCCTCTGAAAAGCGGGACTCCACCCCGCGATGTTACGTTGCGCAGCCCGGAAAAACGCGTTTTCGCCGGCTGCTTCGCTTGAGCGAGCGTTCTCGCTTTTTGCGTGGTGTGCAAAGGTAAGGATATTGTACGACCTGGACAAGCCCCCTTTATCTTTTCGCCCCTGGACCGGGTCCGGATCGGCCTGACTTTCATCAGCCGGACATCGGCAAAGATTCCGCATTTTAGCAGCTAAACCAGGGCCGGTGCGGATGAGTTCTATTCACTGAACCGGATCGGTTCTGCAATCACCAATCGAATCAAACAAGCATCATGAAAGAAGTGTATATCGTCTCGGCCGTACGCACTCCCATCGGCAGCTTCGGCGGCATGTTCGCCGGATTGTCAGCCACGCAACTGGGCAGTGCGGCCATTGTGGGCGCTTTGGAAAAAGCCGGTGTCAAGCCCGAACAGGTCCAGGAAGTATTTATGGGCAATGTCATATCGGCCAACCTGGGCCAGGCACCCGCCCGCCAGGCCGCCCTTGGCGCCGGCATTCCCAATACCGTGCCTTGCACCACCGTAAATAAGGTGTGCTCCTCCGGCATGAAGTCCATCATGTTCGGCGCCCAGGCCATCATGCTGGGTCATGCCGACATCATTGTGGCCGGCGGCATGGAGAGCATGAGCAACATTCCCTACTACGTACCCAACGCCCGCTGGGGCTACAAATACGGCGACGGCCAACTGATCGACGGCCTGGCCAAGGACGGCCTCACCGATGCCTACGATCACATGGCTATGGGCGTCTGCGCCGATCAGACCGCCAAAAAGTACGGCTTCAGCCGCGAGGATCAGGACGAATTTGCCATCCGCTCCTACAAGCTGGCCGCCCAAACCACCGAAAAAGGCACCTTCAAAGAGGAAATCGTAGGGGTGGACGTACCCCAGCGCAAGGGCGACCCCCTGCACATCACCGAGGACGAAGAGTACAAGCGGGTGAAATTTGAGAAGATCCCCGGCCTTCGCCCGGCCTTCAGCAAGGAAGGTACCGTGACGGCCGCCAATGCCTCCACCATCAACGACGGCGCTTCAGCTCTGGTGCTGGTGAGTGAAGAAATGGTTAAAGAGCTGGGCCTCAAGCCCGTGGCCCGGATCCTGTCCTTTGCCGATGCCGCCCATGAACCGGCCTGGTTTACCACCGCGCCCACCAAAGCGGCCCCCAAAGCCCTGGAACGCGCCGGCCTGAGCCTGGACGACATCGACTACTTCGAGGTCAATGAAGCCTTTGCCGCCGTGACCATGGCCTTCAACAAAGAGCTGGACGTGAATCCCGAAAAGGTGAATGTGTTCGGTGGCTCGGTGGCCCTGGGCCATCCCTTGGGTGCCTCTGGCGCACGGATCGTCACCACGCTCAACAACGTGTTGCACAGCAATGGCGGCAGCAAAGGGCTGGCCACCCTGTGCAATGGTGGGGGTGGTGCCTCCGCCATCATCATTGAGAAGGTGTAAGGGATCAACGCAATAGCTTCGGTTCCTTTGGGAAAGGCAAGCTCTATTAACCTTGTAGGGTCGCAGCTTTGTTTGCCAAAATAAGAGATGCTATGTTTCGTATGACCATGCCGAACCTGTGTTTCGGCATGGTCATCTAAACGAAAGAGAATAATTATTCAAGGATTTCTGTCTTTGAGCAATCCCCTTGCGTTTCGCAGGGTGAACAAAGGCATTTACCGTTGGGCCTCCTAAATGGAGAGCACCCCTGGGTGCAGCCATTGCAAATACAAGACGTAGGCCCAAAACTCGCTCTTCGCGCCTGAAGGTGATCAGGGCTTAGGGTGTAAATTTTATTTTCCACTTTCTCGACCAGGATGGACGCCTTCACCGTCCTGTCGTCGCTAATACCCACCAGCTGGTAATAAGGCATAGATTCGATCTTCTCTACTTTAAAATCAACCAGCTTTGCTTCAACTCCCGCTTCGCGCATGCGTTCCTGCCAGTTAGTGACAAACGTTTCCCGATCGTCAATAACCACCGTTGCCCCATCCAGGTATCCAATGAATTCCCGGCCAGTTTGCTCGGCCGTGACTTGTTGATTCGCGAATTCAGTTTGCTCATCGCAAGAGAAAAATGAAGTCCCGGAAAAGAAAAGCACCCAAATGAGAAAGTTTTTTGCTTTCATAATAAAATAATTTTGGGTAAATCAATTCATTTTGACACGACAAATTTAATATAAGCTCTATTCCCTTTTATTGTCAACCCCATTTCCCAACTTTGCCCAACTTTACCCAACTTTACCCAAAAGGATACCGAAGCCCTCATTATCAAACGGTCGCATACCCGGAACCTTTTCCCGACCCCAGACTACAGAGAATCCTTATCTCCTTGTCCGTTTGACCCAGGCGTTGTAGCCTGCACTCATCAGGATCAGCACGACCAAATACGGCACCAGCGTGGCCAGGACTTGGGGAAGCTCGTAATTCAGCGCGGCCAGAAAGAGGACCAGGCCCAGGTTGCGGGTAGCGCTGAGATGGGCCAGGGTGATCCGGTCCTCAGCGCGTGGGCCGCCCAGCCAATGGCCCGCCAGGAGCAGCAAACCCAAAAAAACGGCATAGGCGACATAGGTGCGCCCATCCGTATGCCAGAGGCTTTGGTGGAAAAACACAAGTAAACCTACCCCCAGGACGGTCAGCAGGATGAAGCTCCACCGGACCAGCCCGCGCCCGTATCGCTCACGCCAGGCCGGGAAAAGCTGACCGGCCAGAAACCCCAGGCCGATGGGCAGCACCACCGCTATACCAACCTGCAGCGCAATGGCATCCCAGCTCGTCTGCAGGCCGGTCGCATAGCGCGTGTTGAACCAGCTCAGCATCAACGGAACCGTGATCAGACAAATCGCATTCAGCCACAGCAGCAGGCTCATACTGTAGGGGAGTTCGCCGCCCGCCCGGAAGGCCTTGATGGGCGACAGGGGCGCCCCGGGCGAAATGGCCAGAATGCCCAGAGCTATGACAGCCCCTTTGGGCAGATCCAGCACCTGTATCAACCCCAAAGCCAACAGCGGTGCCGGCAATACCGCAACGAGGATGGATTTCAACCACAGAAAGGGCTTGTCCCCAAAGTAGGTAAAGGACGCCCCCTTCAGGTTGAAGCCCAACGAAAACTTAAGCACAAAAACGACCAGTCCGATAGCCAGAGCAATGACCTCTTTGATCTCCATACTCGTCCTCAAAGAAGGAAAAATGGATCGAAATCGCTCGTAGAACCCCAGCTAAATGGCAAATTTTTTTTGCTAAGACTGTCTTTTTAGCCAATTAACTAATTTTATAGTTGTATAACTGCTTCTTTCGTCTTACCTTGGCGACCAGAAATTTATACGCATGAAAAAACTGACCCGCGCCGAGGAGGAGATCATGCACATCGTGTGGGAGCTGGGCTCTTGTACGGTGGGTGATATCCGCTCCCGAATCGAAGAAAAGGAGGGAAAAAAGCCGCCGCACAGCACCATTTCCACCGTATTGCGCATCCTGAGTGATAAAGGCTTTTTGACCTATGAGGCCTTCGGTCGCACCCACGTATACCACCCGGCGGTGACCAAGGAGGAATACAGCGCACAAAGCCTGGATCAACTGGTGAGCGACTACTTCGGCGGGTCGGCCGACCGGCTCGTATCCTTCCTGGTCAAGCGCGAAGACCTCAGCCTGGACGAATTGAGCGACCTGCTTCAACAACTCGATAAAGACGACGACGCATGATCCCTTACTTCCTGACCGTGATCCTCTGTTGGCTGTGCTTCTGGGGCCTGTACCAACTGCTGCTTCGCCGGGAGACCTTCTTCCGGGCCAACCGCTTCTACCTCCTGGGCACCTTGCTGTTGGGCCTGCTCATTCCGCTGCTGGAGTGGCCTCAATTGCCGGCTCCCTTGCCCGAGCGCTTCGAGCCCCTGGTCGTGCGTCTGCCCGAGCTGGTCGTAGGTGCCCAGGCCCCTTCAGCCGACACCAACCGGTCCTGGACGGATCTGCTCGCCGGGCTGTACGCCATCGGTTGCGCGATCGCCCTGGTGCGATTGCTGAAAAGCGGCTGGTATCTGTACATGCTCCATCGGCAAAGCTACCGGGAGAAGCGCCCGGGCTTCACGCTGCTGGTCCATCCCGCCATCCAGGCCCCGTTCTCATTCGGCCGTTTGCTGTTCTGGGACGGCGGGCCCACTTACGATGAACACGAGCGAAAGGCCGTGCTGGCGCACGAGTACGCCCACATCCGCCATCGCCACAGCCTGGACATTTTGCTCCTGGAGGGGCTTCGCCTGGCCTTCTGGTGGTGCCCGCTCTGGTATGCCTACAGCCGGTCCCTGCGCGAAGTGCATGAGTACCAGGCCGACGCCGCGGTACTGCGCGCCATTCCCAAACGAAACTACGGCCGCCTCCTCATTCGCCAGGCCCTGCACGGGCCGGAGTTGAGGCTGGCCCACGGATTGAAACATTCTTCACTCAAACATCGAATAGCTATGATGACGCAACAACAATCTTCCCTTATTGCCGGCTGGAAATACGCCCTGGTCGTTCCATTGCTGGCCGGTATGATCCTGGCCTGTAATTCCGCCGAACAAGAACTGCAGGACGACCTCGCCGAAACGGTACAGCACGAAGAGATCACCCAGCGAGACTCCGTTTACATCATCGACCCAAAAACATACGAATCCACCCTGAAAGTTGAAGAATACAGCTTTTACCGGATGGCCGAACAGATGCCGGTCTTCGGCTCCTGCCCCGGCAAAACCGGCGACGAACTCCAGGCCTGCTCCAACCGGAATATGATGGAGTACGTGATGAAGAAGCTGAACTACCCGGAAGCTGCACGCGCCAATCAGGTACAGGGCACGGTGGTAGCCGGTTTTATTGTCGGCAAGGACGGCCAGGTGGGTCGCATAGAGATCAAGCGCAGCCTGAGTACCGACTGCGATGCCGAGGTGCGCCGCATTCTGCAGGGAATGCCCGACTGGCAGCCCGGCACCATCGGCGGCGAGCCGGTAAATGTACAGTTGCTTCTGCCGGTGCGCTTCCAGTTGTAGCGCCGTGAGCAACATGAAGCTTTGAAAACGAAAGGCCGGCCCTGCGGGGTCGGCTTTTTTGCTTTTGTCGGCCGGCTCAAAACCAAAGCTTCCCCCGGCCATACTTCCGAAAGCAAGCCAGGGTCCCCGGACGAAGATCCGGACGTCCGATTTCGGGTGATCTTTCCTCTTTTGACAATTCCCTTACACCACCTTCCGGCTGCTTCGGTTCTTCCTCAGACAATGAACGAAAAGCACGGCTGAATTGTCGTATTTTTGCGCACTAAATGGATCTAACCAGCATGAAGAAACTACGCGTTTACGACCAATTTGTAGATCGCCATATCGGGCCTACGGAGGCCGAGATGCAGGAGATGCTGAGCATCATCGGCATCGCTTCCATGGAAGAGCTCATTGACCAAACCCTGCCCGACAGCATTAGGCTGAACCGGGAGCTCGATCTGCCCGAAGCGATGACTGAGCACGAATTCCTCCGGCACATCAAGGCCATCGGTGCCCGGAACAAGCTGTACAAATCCTACATCGGCCTGGGCTATTACGACACCATCACACCCTCGGTGATCCTGCGCAATGTGTTCGAAAATCCCGGTTGGTACACCCAATACACGCCTTACCAGAGCGAGATCGCCCAGGGCCGCCTGGAAGCACTGCTCAACTTCCAGACCATGGTGAGCGACCTCACCGCCCTGCCCATCGCCAACGCCAGCCTGCTGGACGAAGGCACGGCCGCAGCCGAGGCCATGACCATGTTCTACGACCTGCGCAACAAGCGCGTGAAAGATGAACCGGCCAACCGCTTCCTGGTGTCCGACCAGGTCTTTCCGCAGACCATCGATGTGCTGCGCACCCGGGCTAATCCCTTAGGCATCGAAGTGGTTGTAAAACCAGTGGCAGAGTTCGACTTCGACGAGCGCACCTACGGCACGCTGCTTCAATACCCTTCCGGCAACGGCAGCGTAGAAGACTACCGCGCCCTCACCGAAGAGGCCAAGGACAAGGGGATCTACGTGACGGTGGCTACCGATCTGCTGGCCCTGACCCTGCTGACGCCTCCCGGCGAGTGGGGTGCCGATTGCGCCGTGGGCAACAGTCAGCGCTTCGGCATTCCCATGGGCTACGGCGGACCGCACGCGGCCTTCTTCGCCTGCACGGAAGACTACAAGCGCATCATCCCGGGCCGCATCATCGGTGTATCTACCGACAAGCACGGCAAGACGGCCTTTCGCATGGCCCTGCAGACCCGCGAGCAGCACATCCGCCGCGAGAAGGCCACCTCCAATATCTGTACCGCCCAGGCCCTGCTAGCCATCATGGCGGGCATGTACGCCGCCTACCACGGCCCCAAAGGCCTGAAAGCTATCGCCGAGCGGGTACACGGCATGACGCAGCTCCTGGAGGCCAACCTGAAAAAACTGAACCTGGAGCTCCTCAACGCGCACTACTTCGACACGCTCGCCATCGCAGCCGACGACGCACTGCAGCGCAGCGTGCGCGCCATCGCCGAGCCCAACCGCATCAATTTCTACTACACCGAAGGCCGCATCCAGATCTCGCTGGATGAGACCACCACCGTGGAAGACGTACGCGCCATAGCCGATGTGCTGGATCAGGCCGTAGCAGCTCGATCCACCTTCCAGTTCGAAGAAGTGGAGGGCCACGCCTTCCCGGCAGCCCTGCAGCGCAGCAGCGACTACCTGACGCATCCCATTTTCAACAGCTTCCACAACGAGACCCAGATGATGCGCTACCTCAAGCGCCTGGAAAACCGCGACCTCTCGCTGGATCACAGCATGATCGCCCTGGGCTCCTGCACCATGAAGCTGAATGCGGCTACCGAGTTGCGTCCGGTGAGCTGGCCGGAGTTTGGCGGCCTCCATCCCTTCGTGCCACTTGATCAGGCCGAGGGCTATCAACAACTCTTCGAAGAGCTGGAAGCCTACCTCTGCGAGATCACCGGCTTCGCCGCCTGCTCGCTGCAGCCCAACTCGGGTGCCCAGGGCGAGTACAGCGGCCTGATGACCATACGCGCCTACCACGAAGCCAGGGGCGATACCCATCGCAAGATCGCCCTCATCCCGGAAAGCGCCCACGGCACCAACCCTGCCAGCGCCGTTATGGCCGGCATGAAGGTGGTAGTCGTCAAGTGCGATGAGCACGGCAACATCGATGTGGACGACCTGCGCGCCAAGGCCGACAAGCATGCCGGCGAGCTGGCAGCCCTCATGGTCACCTACCCCTCCACCCACGGGGTATTCGAAACGGCCATCCACGACATCTGCGAGATCATCCACGAGCGAGGCGGCAAGGTGTACATGGACGGCGCCAACATGAACGCCCAGGTGGGCCTCACCAATCCGGCCATCATCGGCGCGGATGTGTGCCACCTCAACCTGCACAAGACCTTCGCCATTCCGCACGGCGGCGGCGGTCCCGGCATGGGCCCCATCTGCGCCAACGAGAGCCTGGCTCCCTTCCTGCCCAAGCATCCGCTGGTGGAAACCGGCGGCAAGCAGGGTATCACGGCGGTTTCGTCCGCGCCCTGGGGCAGCGCCAGCATCCTGCTCATCTCCTATGCCTACATCCGCATGCTGGGCAAAAAGGGCCTGACCGAAGCCACCAGGTACGCCATCCTCACGGCCAACTATGTGAAGGCCCGCCTGGAACAGGACGATGCCTACAAGATCCTCTACGTAGGCGAAAAGGGGCGTTCCGCCCACGAGCTGATCGTGGACCTGCGTCCCTTCAAGTCGCTGGTGAGCGCCGAGGACGTGGCCAAGCGCCTGATCGATTACGGCTTTCACGCCCCTACCCTTTCCTTCCCTGTGCCCGGTACCGTCATGATCGAGCCCACGGAAAGCGAGGACAAGGCGGAGCTGGACCGCTTCTGCGACGCCATGCTGGAGATCCGCAGGGAAATCGATGAGATCGCCACCGGTGAAGCCGATGCCGAGCAGAATGTACTGCACAATGCCCCCCACACCCTGGAGCTAGCCACCAGCGACGCCTGGGAGCTGCCCTACAGCCGGGAAAAAGCCGTATGGCCACTGCCCTACCTGAAATCGGGCCACAAGTTCTGGGTGAGCGTGGGCCGCATCGACAATGCCCGCGGCGACCGTCACCTCATCTGCACCTGCCCGCCCATGGAGGCCTATGAGGAAACAGATTATTTTGTGGAGGGGTAAAAGCTGTATCGGAGAAAAGCCTGCCACCGGGGCGGGTTTTCTCCGATACAGCACGAGTAAGGCGAGTCCTGCCGGACTGAAGCCGTCCTGCGGTCAGGGTTCCGGCTGGGTAGTCTAATCTTCGGAGATAAAATCTTTAATAGCGGCCACCGTCGCCCGGGCACCCTTTCCGTACAGCATGGTGAAGTGGTTGCCGGGCACTTCCACATAGCGGCAGTCCTGCATCATATGCATGGTCTCCAGGGCCAGTTCTTTGGGCAGGAGGGCCGGAGCGTGTGCATCGCCGTAAGGGCCGGTGGCATTCACCAGCAGAGCCGGCTGCGATACGCTGCGGATGTGGTCCAGCCATTCGGCACCCAGCCCCAGGGCCCCTTCGATGGCCTGGCGGATGTGCGGGAGGTAGGATCGCGTGGTGATGCCCGTGCCCTCTTCCCGCTCGCGCACATCGGCCCGGTAGTAGGACGCCATGGCGGGCTGCCAGCGGCCCTTCAGGAAAGGAGCCTCTTTCACCTCTTCCAGATAATCGGCAAAGGATGGCCAGGACCGGCCCAGCCGCTGTACGGCCGGCGCCACCAGCTCGCGCACATCCGGATGCAGGCGGGCCGCACTGTCGACCAGTACCAGCCGGCTGACGCGCTCCGGATGATGCGCTGCGGTGTAGATCGAGACCAGGGCACCGAAGGAGTGGCCGCCCAGGATCACCTGCTCTAGCCCGAGCGCATCCAGCAGGCCCAGAATGTCCTGCATGTGGTCGGCCATGGTGTAGACGTGATCGGGCTTGTCGCTCAGCCCGCGGCCGCGAAGGTCGACGGTGAGCAAATGCACTGTTTTCGTCAGGCCGGCTGCCACGTAATCGTCGAAGGCGCGGGCGTTGGCCGTAAGACCGTGCATCAGCACGAGCACGGGGCCCGAGCCGCCGTGATCGAGGTAGTGCAGGCGAATGCCGTTGGTGGGTACAAAATCGCTTTTCGGATCCATAACAGAAGCAAGAATACCGAATTCACTTCATTTTCGGGTGGCGCCGAACGATTAAGAGGGGGCGACCAGCGGGGCGTTTGCCCGTACAACGGCCAGCTCGATGCCTGCCAGTCCGACAAGGGCGTCCCCGAATTTCTTTCCTTTTTGCCCTGAAATACCGATCTTAACCTGGAAAATTCACCGAATTTTCCGCCCG
>CAZQSF010000119.1:0-10459 GCA_964595955.1 uncultured Saprospiraceae bacterium | reverse complement strand
CGGGCGGACTCGGGACTTGCACCCGTTAGGCGTGCGCCATGCCTGGCGCACATAAAAAAAGGCCAGCGCTTCGAAAAGCGCTGACCTCAAAAAACACCTAAAACCCTATTAACTAACCTATTATCGTCATCCAATCTCGATGGTGCGCTTGTTGAGCACTTCCATCTCTTTTTTCGGGAGCAGGATGTGCAGCACACCATTTTCGTATTTCGCTTCAACTCCTTCTTCTGCTATCCCTTCCGGGAGTCTGAAAACACGCTTAAAGGAGTTAAAGTTGAATTCCCGGCGGGTATAATTATCCGTTTTGTCTTCTTTTTCCACTGTTTTCTCAGCCGACAGGATCAATTGTCCTTCTTTGAGTTCGACCGAGAAATCTTCTTTCGCAAGGCCGGGTGCAGCGACTTCGAGTTTGTAAGCGTGGTCTTCTTCCAGCACATTTACTGAAGGATGACTCATAAAAGAATCGCTACCGAAAAACGCGTTTAAATCGCGATCCAGAAAGTCGCTGAAAAATCGGTCAACAGTTGCCGAACCAAACGGCTTATATGGTGCCAATTTCATAGCTGTAACTTTTTAAGGATGAATTAAGTTTCTGCAAATCGAGACAATTCTTCAGTTTTTTGTCAAAACCGAGACCTAGTGCCGATTTATCGCACAGCCACCTTGCGGGGCTTGGCTTCCTCAGCTTTGGGGAGGGTGAGCCGCAGGACACCCGCTTCGTAGCTGGCGGATATCCCTTCGACCTTGACCTTATCCGACAGTTTGAAGCTTTTCTCAAAATCGTATTCGCCGAACTCCCGGCGCAGGACCTCTTCGCCTTGAGCCGCTTCCGCTTCTTTGCGAGCACTGATGCGAAGGCGACCGGCTTCCGTTTCGATCCGGAAGTCCTCTTTGTGCAGGCCGGGAGCTGCCAGTTCGAGCAGCCAGGCATCTTCGCGTTCCAGTACATTCATTCTCGGCTCCGTCAGTCGGCCGTTCAGGTATCCGTTGCGCAGCATCGGTTTAGTGCTTATGAGTGTCATGATGATCGATTTTTTTTGATTAAACCATTCACCTTTGGCTATGCAAGCCCCGTGCCACTCCCATAGGAAAGCCAAAAAATGCCAAAAAGGCATGTCGGAAAGAAACAGTGTGACTAATTGTCAGCTCCGGGAAGAATTACACGCGTTCGCCCAGGTAGTGGAGAATTTCTTCCACATATCGGCGATGATTGGCCAGGCGAGGCACCTTGTGCTGTCCGCCCAACTTGCCCTTGTGCCGCAGCCAGTTGTGAAAAGTACCCTTGGGTAGAGGGATGAGCTGGAGTCGCTCCAGGGCAAGGCCCTGATATCGCTTGGCTTCGTAGTCGGAATTGCACCGCTGGAGATTTCGATCGAGAAGATCGGCAAAGGCTTCCAGCTTGTCCGGTTGGCGTTCAAACTCAATGAGCCACTGATGTCCTCCTCTCTGGCCGCGGGAAAAATAGTGAGGTGCCACCGTATAATCTACCACAACGGCCCCTGTGGCCTGGCAGGTCTCGGCCAGGGCCTTGTCGGTATTGTCCACCATGACCTCTTCACCAAATGCATTGACGAATTGTTTGGTGCGTCCGGTCACTTTGATGCGGTAGGGATGTAAGGAGGTGAACATAATGGTATCGCCCGGCGTGTAGCGCCAAAGCCCTCCGCTGGTGCTGATTACAATGGCGTAGTGTTTGCCTACTTCCACTTCCTCCAGGCCGATGGCCTGCGGATTTTCGGCATGCCACTCCTCCATAGGCAGGAACTCGTAATACACGCCATTATCCAGCAGCAAGAGCATTCCCTCCCTGTCCAGGGCGTCTTGTACGGCAAAATACCCTTCAGAGGCATTGTAGATCTCCTGATAGCGCACCCGCTCGGAGGGAAAAAATTCCCGAAACTGCTCGCGATAGGGCGTAAAACTAACGCCGCCGTGTATATACACCTGAAAGTCGGGCCAGACCTCGAGCATGTTCTTTTTTCCGGTTCGCTCCAGAATGCGGCGGAAAAGTACGACCGTCCAGGTAGGTACGCCGCCGATCATGACCACGGAGGGGTCGCGGGCGCCGGCATCGGCCATGAGTTCCAGTTTCTCTTCCCAATCGGGCATGAGTGCGGTCTCTACATCGGGCAGAAAAAAGTGACGGGCCCACTTCGGCAGGTGATGGAGCATGATGGCCGACACATCTCCGGTTATCGTATTGGGATGGGGCTTAAAGGACGACAGGGAACCTCCCATGATCATGCTCCGGTAGGCAAAGAGGCGAGCCGAAGGGATCTGCTCGTACAGCACGGTCAGGGAATCCCAGGTACCTCGCTTGTGGTTTTCCGCTAAATTGCCCTCGGGCACAGGTATGAACTTGCTCTTGTCGCTGGTCGTCCCGCTGGACTTTGAGAACCACTTTACCTTTCCCGGCCAGAGCAGGTCGGGTTCTCCGTGCATCATCCGCTGAACCAGCGGCTTAAAATGTTCGTAATCCCGAACGGGAACTGCGCGCGCGAAGTCGGCGCTGTTTCTGATGCCGCCAAAACGATGCGTCCGCCCCCATTCGGTTCGTTCGGCTGTGGCCAGCAGGCGGGTCAGCAATCGGGCCTGCAATCGGTGCGGCTCATCCCACATACGGCGTATGCGGAGCCTGTGCCGCAGGAGCAGTCCCGAACGCAAAACATGGTTGACCAACCTTCTCATGCAGGTAGTTTCTTGCCGGAATTTCGCGCTGAATACAAATCGAAAATAGCAATTCTCACACAACTTCAGCTAATTCGCCCGCCCTCAGAAAGCGGCCGGTATGGCTTTCCGGATCTTCGGCCACCGCTTCGGGGGTGCCGGTGCAAACGATCTGCCCTCCGCGGCGCCCCCCTTCCGGGCCGATGTCGATAATGTGGTCGGCCATTTTGATGACATCCATGTTGTGCTCGATCACCAGCACGGTGTTGCCTTTGTCAACCAGGCGATTGAGCACGTGCAACAGATGGCGGATATCCTCGAAGTGAAGCCCGGTGGTGGGTTCGTCCAGGATGTAGAGGGTATTCCCCGTATCCCGCTTGGCCAGCTCCTCCGACAGTTTGACGCGCTGAGCCTCTCCGCCCGAAAGCGTGGTAGCCTGCTGCCCCAGGGTGATGTAGCCCAGCCCCACCTCATTGAGGGTGCGCAATTTGCGAAATATATTGGGTATGTGTTCGAAGAACTCAACCGCCTCGCTCACGGTCATGTCCAGTACATCGCTGATGGACTTGCTGCGGTACAACACCTCCAGCGTTTCGCGATTGTAGCGCCGCCCCATGCACCGCTCGCATTCCACATATACGTCGGGCAAAAAATTCATCTCAATGGTCCGCATTCCGGAGCCCTGGCATTCTTCGCAGCGTCCGCCTTTCACATTGAAGGAGAAGCGCCCGGGTTTGTAGCCCCGGATCTTGGACTCCGGCAATTCGGCAAACAACTTTCGGATGTCGGTGAACACCCCCGTGTAGGTGGCCGGGTTGGAGCGGGGCGTCCGGCCGATGGGGGATTGATCGATTTCGATGACCTTATCCAGGTGTTCCAGCCCTTCTATCGCGGTGTAGGCCAGCGGGTTCTTCAGGCTTTTGTAGAAATGCTGCCTGAGGATGGGATAAAGCGTTTCGTTGATCAAGGTGGACTTTCCGCTACCCGACACCCCGGTAACACATATGAACGTGCCCAGCGGAAAGCGCACGTCGATGGTTTTGAGGTTGTTGCCCGAGGCGCCTTTGAGCAGCAGATGCTTGCCGTTGGGCTTGCGTCGCGCTTTGGGCAGCTCGATCTGCCGGGTGTTGTTCAGGTAGTCCGCCGTAAGGGTATGCTGCTTCGTGAAATCCTGAGGTTTGCCTTCCCCGACCAGGTCTCCACCGTGTTTTCCGGCCCCGGGCCCCAGGTCAATGAGGTAGTCCGACGCGAGCATGATGTCTTTGTCGTGCTCGACGACGATCACCGTATTCCCGATGCGGGAGAGCTCGCGAAGGGCTTCGATCAGGCGCTGGTTGTCGCGCTGGTGCAGGCCGATGCTCGGCTCGTCCAGGATGTAGGTGATTCCGGTGAGCTGTGAGCCGATCTGGGTGGCCAGGCGAATGCGTTGCGCTTCCCCGCCGGACAGGGTGCGTGCCGGCCGGTCCAGGGAGAGATAGTCGAGCCCGACGTGCAGCAGAAAACGCAGGCGCAGCCGGATCTCCTTGAGCACGTCGCGGGCGATGAGTTGCTGCCGTTCGCTCATACCTTCCTCTATGCCCTGCACCCACTCGTAGAGCTCGGTGAGATCCATCTTGGCCAGTTCGCCGATGTGTCGATCACCGATCTTAAAATGGAGGGATTCCCGTTTGAGGCGATAGCCCCCACAGCTTGGGCAAGTATCCACGCTCATAAATTCCTCCGCCCAGCGCCGAATTTTCTCCGAGGTGGTGTCTTCGTACCAGCGTTCCACCATTTTCAAAAGCCCGTCGTAGGCCAGGTTGTAGGAATACTCACTGCCCGAAGCACCCAGCCGCACTTGCAGGGCCTCGTCTCCACCGTACAAGATCACCCGAAGGGCTTCAGCCGGGATATCTCGAACGGGCGTGGCAAAGGTGAATTGGTATTTTTTGGCTATGGCCCGCAGCTGCTTGAAAGTGATGTTGTTGCGCACCTCTCCCAGAGGCAGGATGCCGCCCTCATTGATATTCTTGCTATCGTCGGGGATCACCTTGGCGAGGTCTACCTTATTTATAGTGCCCAGCCCGTTGCAGGTGGGGCAGGCTCCGTAGGGCGAGTTGAAGGAAAAGGAATTGGGCGACGGCTCCTCGTAGGAAATGCCCGAATCGGGATCCATAAGGTGCTTGCTGTAGGCAAACAGCTCTTCCGTATCGTGCTCGAGCAGGAAGAGCATGCCGTTGCCCATCTTCAGGGCCGTCTGCAGGGAAGCCGCCAGGCGATCCGTACGGCCTTTCTGAATCTTCAGGCGATCCACGACGACCTCGATGTCGTGAATCTTGTAGCGGTCCACCTGCATGCCCGGCTCGAGGTCCAGGATGTGCCCATCTACGCGCACCTTGGCAAAGCCCTGTTTGCGAACCTGCTCGAACAACTCCCGGTAATGGCCCTTGCGCCCGCGAACCAGCGGTGCCAGCACGGCGATCTTTTGCCCGTGGAATTGCTCCTGTATGCGGTCCTTGATCTGCTCCTCGGTGTACTTCACCATTTTTTTTCCGCTCTTGTGCGAATAGGCCTCGCCGGCCCGGGCATAGAGAAGACGCAAGAAATCGTATACTTCAGTAATGGTACCCACCGTGGAGCGAGGGTTGCGCCCCGTCGTTTTCTGCTCGATGGAGATGACCGGGCTCAGCCCGGTGATCTTTTCTACGTCCGGCCGCTCCATTTCGCCGATAAACTGACGAGCGTATGCCGAGAAGGTTTCCATGTATCGCCGCTGGCCTTCGGCGTAGATGGTGTCAAAAGCCAGGGAAGACTTGCCGCTCCCGCTAATGCCGGTGATCACCACCAGCTTGTTGCGCGGAATACGCACGTGGAGGTCCTTCAGGTTGTGCTCGCGAGCACCGATAACCTCAATGACATCTTCCCCTGGGACCGAACCGTTTTTTCTCGCTTTCGACATGCCGTTTTGCTGAGACGATGAGTAAACGCCAGGGGGGTGCCCTGTGTTGAGCAAAACGCAAAATTAGCCTTATGGTACCTTCTTTGCAAGGCAATCCCGGCCATCGCCCCCGCTCAGGCCATTTCCTTCATCACCTTCCGAACGACCAGCCGCATCCTGGGCTCGGCCTCCTGTGCCACCTGAATGACCTCCTCCACCGTGGTGGCCTGTATGGATTCGATGGGATAGCAGGTGTTGGTCGCCACGGAGACGACAAAAACCGGCAAATCCATATGCCGGGCTGCCAGCACTTCCGGGATGGTGGACATGCCGACTAAATCGGCTCCCAGAATGTGAGCCATCCGGTATTCGGCTGGGGTTTCCAAATTGGGCCCCTGCAAACCGAGGTATACCCCTTCCCAGGCGGGAATGTCGTGCTCGGCAGCGATCTCCAGGGCTCGGGCATTGAGCCGGCGGTCGTAGGCGGTAAGCATATCCGGAAATCGCGGCCCCAGGCGATCGTCGTTGCGGCCGCGAAGCGGATTTTCCACGTGCAGGTTGATGTGGTCCCGCACAAACACCAGATGGCCGGGCCGAATGTCGGGATTGACACTGCCGGCTGCGTTGGAGATAACCAGTTGCTCTACCCCCAACTGGCGCAATACGCGCACCGGAAAGGTCACCTGCTGCATGCTGTACCCCTCGTAATAGTGAAACCGGCCCGCCAGGGCTGCCACCGGGAGGCCGTGAAAATAACCCAGATACAAGCGGCTCTGATGGCTTTGAACCGTAGATACCGGAAAATGGGGAATCCCGCGGTAGGGGATGTCGCGCTCTACCTCGATCTCCTCGGTAAGCTTACCCAGGCCGGTGCCCAAAATGATACCGTAACGCGGTTGGAAGTCCGTTTTGCTGCGTATGTAGGCCACGGCCTCCTGAATGTCGTCGTAGAGCATGGGAGCGGATTAATCGCGGGTGAAAATAGGAGATTTAACAGGGAATGGATAACGGGCAGCCGCTGCGCTAAGCGGAGCGCTCGATGAGATAGGCCATTTCGACCGCAATTTGCCGGCATCGCTCGGCGTACACCTTCCCGGCCTGCGGACTTCCATCAGCCGATTTGGGGTCGGCATAGGGAAGCGAAAAACGCTCTTCCGCACCGAGCACGATGGGGCAGTCGGCATCGGCTTCGGCACAGGTCATTACGGCCGCAAAGCCGCGTCTGGGATTGGCAAGATGGTCGTAGGTCTTGGAGAAGATATCCACCGGGGGAGCCGACTCGGAAAAGCGCACCGCGTAATGGGGGTTGGCACCGCTGCTCTCCGGTATGTCAAAGCCCGCATCCCGCATTGCCTGTATGGCATGGGGGTGGAAGGCGGTGCTTTCCGTACCGCCGGAATAAAAGGTAAGCCCCCCCACCTTTTTGTGCGCTGCCACCGCCACGGCCCATAGCTGAGCCATCAGGCTGCGCCGGCTGTTGTGGGTGCAGATGAAGATCAGCGCTGCGGTTCCTTCTCCTTCTCGCTTGGAGCGGATGTATTCCGCCAACTCCTCCAGTCGCCTTTTGCGTTCTGCAGGCAAGTCTGCTGCCCGCGGCTCGATCTCGTCCAGGTAGTTTGCCAGGCGGGGAAATAATGGGTCGGATGCGGATTTCATAAACAACCTACTTGGTAAAGGAAAGCGTTGCTATCCGGCCTTGGCTTTGCACGCGCAGGCGATACAAGCCGGCCGGGAGGTCGGCGGTGGGCAATTCCAATTGGCGGACCCGGGCATAGGAATAGGTTCGAATAACCTGACCGGCAGCCGTGAAGAGTTCGACCCGGACATCAGTCAACCTGTGCCCCAGGTCCAGCACGGCGACATCCTTCACGGGGTTAGGAAAAAGCCTCACCCCTTCCAGCGGAGCAAAGCCGGCAAGGCCGGTCAGCACCAGGGGTACGCAGGCCGAGGTGTCCACGCAACCGGCACCGTCCGTGATCTCCACAGCAAAAACACCCTCCTCGGTATCCGAAAAGAGCGGATCGGTAGCACCGGGTATGGCTTGCAGGCCGGCGGCACAATCCAGCCATTGATAGGCGGCATTGTCCGCCTGTGCGATGAGTGCGTTCCCTTCCTGTATCACTTCCGTATCGACTGTCTCCACGGCCAGCTCGAGCGCGATTATGGAGTCGCAGCCCTCGGCCGAAACAAGAGGGATAAAGAAATCGCCGGATTCCGTGAAGGCCTGCCCACCCAGGAAAAGCGTATCGCCCTCGCAGATAAGGGCCGAAGTCGTGACCGTATCGGGGGCGAGGACGGTGAGATCGAGGGATACGATGGAATCGCAGCCCGAAGAAGCCATCAGAATATCCGTGTAAGTTCCGGATTCGGAGTACGTAGAACTACCTACGGTATAGGTGTCTCCCTCGCAAATGACCTCCTGCAGTTCCGTCGTAGGATGGGGCAAGACGGTCAGGTCCAGGTTCACCACCGAATCGCAGCCGGTGGTCGGCTCGGTGAGGATCACCTCATACTGGCCGGGAAGGGAAAAGAGCATGCTCCCCACGGCAACCGTTTCGCCCTCGCAGATGGTTTCCACCAGCGCTGTGGTATCGTTAGTAAGCACCGTCAGATCGAGCAGCACCAGGGAGTCGCAGCCGTTGGCGCTGGAAAAGGTCGCCTGGTATTGGCCGCTTTGGGTGAGATCATTTCCTCCGAAAGCATAGGTTTCGCCTTCACAGATCGAAACGGCCACATTTTCCTGCAGGGAAGGGCAGTCCAGCAACCAGAGGACGGCATCTTCCAGCAATTGCTCAAAAAAGGGGAAACTTCCGGTGAAATTGGACCGCTTGTGCCCCAAAGAAGTGTAAAAGACCTTGGCGCCGTTGGGCAAGGTGCGGTACCAGGCTACCGGTCGGGGCGCGTCATAGGAATCGGGGCCCGTCGTACCCACTTGCATGATGGTCTGGATCTGCGGGTGCAGGTATCCGTTCTCCCAGTAGTAGTATTCCTCTTCCTTTACCCAGGGAAAATCGATGTTGGCCACACTGGGATGATCTTCAATAAGGTAAATGGTGTCCACATGGTTTTGGCTGGTGTGGTTGGGATTGTTCTGTACGCTGCCCCCCAGCGTTTCGGCATACCAGTCCCAGTCGCCGGTCTTGCCACCGTTGGCCGAACTGTGGCGGTAGGTGTCCGTTGCGGCGTGTATGCCCATGAGGTGGCGGCCCAGCGTATCGACGAACCACTGTAAAGCGGCCTGTTGCTGGGCATCCAGGCCCTGGTTGCCACTGGTATTGCTGAAAATGACCGCCTGCGCCTTGGCCAGGTCGGTTTTATTGAACAGGCTGCCATCGTTGTCCTGCAGCACTACAAAGTTGTGCTGATCGCCAAAGCTTTCGAACAAATCCCGGGACTGAGCACGGGTATTATGATCGAACCCGGTCGTCTCCGTGTAGTGAATGAGCGTATCCTGGGCCGCAAGGGGCAAAAGAAATCCTAAGCTGAAGGCCAGTATGGCAGCAAGCGTTTTCATGGTACATGGGTTTATAAGAGGCTGTTTCTGCAAAGATGCCATTTTTTGAAACGCCCGGGGGCCGTTCACCCCTCGTTTGGTCAGCCAGCATCCGAATCCGATCTCTCCGACAGCAGACTATTCGGTAAATCTCCGGGTCGAACGACCACTGCCCCACCGTGACTAACCGGACAGCTGAAAGCCCCCTCGGCCCCTCCCTGCGGCCGGGAAGGTAATGGTCATCCCGTTGCCAAGCAGGCGTGGCTATTGATTCCCTAAGTGCAAAGTTTTATCTTGCTATGGTGCAGATCAGATCATGGATGACCATACACCGGATAAAACTGAAGGACCTGGACGCCGAATTTATTGAGCGGCTGCGTGCCGAATCCGGGGATGAGGAGGCGGAAGTCACCATTTGGCTGCCCGGAAAAGCTAACCCGATGGCTTTATCCGAAGATGCTTTCTGGGGGATCGTCGACAAGCTCGACTGGGAAAAAGAACATGGAGAAGAGGTGATCAGACCGGCCGTGGATTCTTTGAGCCGGTTATCTGTTCCTGCGATCGAGGCTTTTGCAGATTGGCTTTCGGAAAAACTGTATTTGCTGGACGGTGAGCTGTATGCCAAACATGCCGGAAAGAATGCTTTCCAGGGCGAGGAAGCCCCTTTCTCAGCCGACGAATTCCTCTATGCCCGCTGCTACGTGGTAGGACGTGGCAAAGCTGCTCTCTTCGTGAAGAAAAGACACTGCAACGCCCTCGATAACGAGTACATTGACCGATACAAGCGTCAGCATGGAAGAAAACCCAGAGGAAATCGAAGATGCCCCTGCAGTCCTCACCATTCCCTCCCTGCAGCCGGGAGGCGATGCGGGGCGGGAGGAAGTGAAGGAGTTGGACCCTGGCGTGCGTCAAACCAACGCACACACTCCAGGCAATAGTTTCGAGTCTGTGAAGGACGTTGGGTTAGGCAACTGACCGGGTAACCCAATGGAGAATTCTCTATCTTTAATAAAAGCACAGTATGGAACCTACCCTATCACAGGAAGCACTCAAGCAGTTGGTTAAGACGGCCTTGCTTGAGGTATTTGAGGAGAATCGGCCGCTCTTTGTAGGCTTGATGCAGGAAGCGCTGGAGGATCTGGCCTTGGGTCGTGCAATTGAAGAAGGTCTTCAACAGGAGGCGGTGAGCCGGGAAGCCGTTTTCAAAACCCTTCGTCAAAAAGATTGAAATGAAGGTAGTTTTCCTCAAAAAGTTTCAAAAAGACCTTTTGAAGATCAGGGATCAAACGACCCTAAACAGGATAAGAGCTAACCCGGAAAATTCACCGAATTTTCCGCCCGAAGGGCTGACGAATTGCAAAATTTTGTAAATCAAACAATTA
>CAZQSF010000118.1:0-10508 GCA_964595955.1 uncultured Saprospiraceae bacterium | reverse complement strand
TTTTGCAATTCGTCAGCCCTTCGGGCGGAAAATTCGGTGAATTTTCCGGGTTAGCGCACACGCCGCCCTTTCCACATGTATCGGCGAGTGAATAGGCCGCCCAGCCCGGCCAGTAGGACGTAGCCGATGTGGAGCAGCTGGGCCGGCAGGAAGGCCCGCAGCAGGCGGGGCTGCTCCAGGAAGCGCGTGCCCTCGCGCAGCAAGGGGTAGTCCAGCAGGCTTTTGCCTGCCAGCAGCGCAAAGAAGAGAAGCAGGGCGAACAGATCGCCGAAAAGCCCAAGCACATAATTCAGGAAGATCAGGGCACAAAGCGCAAAAGCAATGATCTGGGCCGCCCAGAGGCGCGGGTCCCGCAGGGCGCCGAACTTGCTGGCCCAGCGGATGCGTTGCTGCAGGAAAGCCGCCCAGTTCGGCTGAGGGTGGGTGGTGATTACGGCCTCCGGGTGCCGAAGGTAGCGAATGGCATGGCCCGCTCCCACGGCTCGTTGTACCCACAGCATATCGTCGCCGCTGGCGCGCTTGTCCAGGCCGCGAAAGCCGCCCAGCTTTTCGAAAAGGGCTTTGGGGTAAGCCAGGTTGGCGCCGTTGGCCAGGAGGAGCCGCCCGGAGGCCAGGCCGGCCCCGGTGAGCACCTGCATTCCGGCATTGTCCAGCGCCTGAAAACGGCCGAGCAGGCCTTTGCCGGGGCGGTAACGTACGGGGCCGGCAAGTATGGGTGCACCTTGCTCATAGGCTGCGGCCAGATGGTGTAGCCATCGGGGACCAGCCAGGCAGTCGGCATCGGTGGTGACGATGAGCTCGCCCCAGGCCTCGCGTATGCCCAGGGTCAGCGCCGCCTTTTTATAGGCATTGATGGATCGGCCGCGCAAGGCAGTGGCCAGTTGAAGCAGGCGCACCCGGTGGCCGTAGCGCTCGCGCACCAGCCGTGGGGTGTCATCGGTAGAGTGGTCGTCCACAACGATGATCTCGTAAAGTCGCTCGGGATAGTCCTGGGCCAGCAGGCTCTCCAGGCAGGCAGGCAGGTGCGCTGCTTCGTTTCGGGCCGGCACGACCACAGAAATGAAGGTGTGTGGAACAAAGCCCCGGGGCGATTGCACCACCCCTTGCTGCCGCCAGATGATGAGGGCAGTATAGACCAGGCCTGCGTACAGCGAAAAACACAGAGCCGATCCGACAGCCAGGGCGAGTTGAAAGGCGAGCACTAGTCAAACAAGCGGTCGCGTTCGTCCTCATCTCGCCGGCGCTTGGCCCGGGAGGGTGGGTCCAGGTCCAACTCGTCCGGCGACTGGAGTTCTTCAAAGTCCACGTACTCGCCTCGTTGGCGGCTTTCTACTTCCTTCTCCATCTTTCGCAGGCGCCAGTTGAGCAGAGCCCGCACAAAGAGGTAGCCCGAAACCACCGGAAAGCCCACCAGCGACAGTACGATGGCCAGTATGCCCAGCAGGGCGTTTCGTTTTACCAGGCCGGACAGCCACTGGATGTAGTTGAGGATCACCTTGCGGTCCAGAAACAAGGTAGCCAGCAGAAGGAAAGGCGAGGCGTAATAGAGTAGAGTAAAGAAAATGCGGGCGATCCAGAAAAGCCCTACCAAAATAAGGACAAACACCAACAGGCCCAGGACAACGGCCCAGGGATTGGTGCTCTCCATTTTATATTCTCTGCGGGAAGCCATAGGTTGAATTTATGCGATTTGAGAAGGTTCGGGCCAAGGCTCAAAAGAGCGAATCTGCCCAAACTCCTCTTTGGGTTCTCTATGTACTAGTATAAGGTCTTTTCGCAAGAGACGGTTTCCTCTCTTCGACCAAATCAAGCCGGAGGTCGACGGTGGGAATAAAGCCTTGCCTGCGAGCGCCCTGTGGATTTCTTCCTCCCCATTCGCATCCTATCCGAAAGGTCCCGAAGCGGCAGCTCACTGTTTATCTCCGAAGGCCCGATCCACGATATCCTGCTGCTGTTCGTCGTGCACCTTCTTGTACCCCGTAGCCGGTGATGCGCTGGACTTTCGGGCCACAAAATCGATGTCGGCATCGCGCAGGTTCACCTCTTGGTTGTTGGACAGGATGTTGTTGATGTACTGCCAGGCACCCATGTTGGAGGGCTCCTCCTGTACCCACACCACCCGGGCGTTTTCGTATTTCTCGAATACCTGGCGAAGCTGTTTGGCCGGAAGCGGATAAAGCTGCTCCATCCGTACGATAGCCACGTCTTTGCGCTTGTCTGCGCGTTTGCGCTCCAGCAGGTCGTAGTACACCTTGCCGGTACACAACAGCAGGCGCTCTATCTTTTTGCCGCTGCGGGGGCCCACTTCGGCATCGTCCAGCACTTCCTGGAAGCGGGTCTCGCCGGTGAAATCCTCCATGGGGGAGACCACCTCCGGGTGGCGCAGCAGCGATTTGGGCGACATCACAATGAGCGGTTTGCGGAAAGGACGGTGCAGCTGGCGGCGCAACAGGTGGAAAAAGTTGGCCGGCTTGGTCACGTTGGCCACCGTCATGTTGAACTCGGCACAGGCCTGCAGAAAGCGTTCCAGGCGTGCGCTGGAGTGTTCGGGCCCCTGGCCCTCGTAGCCGTGGGGCAGCAGCAGCACCAGACCGCTCATGCGTTGCCACTTGCTTTCGGCAGCGGAGATGTACTGGTCCACGATGGTCTGGGCGCCGTTGTAGAAATCGCCGAACTGCGCTTCCCAAACCACAAGGGTGTCGGGCGAAGCCAGCGAATAGCCGTACTCGAAGCCCATCACCCCGAATTCGGAAAGCAGAGAGTTGAAAATGCGGAACTGGCCCTGTTCGCCATTGATATGTGCCAGGCGGTTGTACTCTTCAAAGGTCTTGGCATCGTACAGGACGGCGTGGCGGTGCGAAAAGGTGCCTCGCCGGGTGTCCTGGCCGCTCATCCGAATGTCGTGCCCCTCCAGCAGCAGGCTTCCGTATGCCGTCATCTCGCCCAGTGACCAATCCAGCTGATTTTCGTCCAGGATCTTCTGTGCGCCCTTGAACAGGCGTTTCACCTTGGACAAAGGACGGAAGCCCTCCGGCGGATTCATGAGGTGGTGGATGAGATGCTGCAGCCGCTCCTCGGAAATACCCGTCACCGGCGATTCGGCAAAGTCTTCGGGGTCGGACGTCTTTTTCAGTTTGCGCCAGGCCTGCTCCGGTTCCTGGTATTCGTAGGGGAGGGGGTTTTGTTTTACCTCGTCGAGGCGCTCCTGCAGGAAATTCCAGAAGTCCTTTTCCATCTCCTCGGCCAGTTCCTTGTCTACCACGCCGCGCTCCACCAGGGTCTTGCTGTAGACCTCCCGCGGATCGGGATGGTTTTTGATGATCTCGTACATCTCCGGTTGGGTGAACTTGGGGTCGTCTCCCTCGTTGTGGCCGTGACGCCGGTAGCACACCATGTCGATGTACACATCGCTATTGAATTCCTGGCGGTATTCGACGGCCAGTTTGGTGGCAAAGAGCACGGCTTCGGCATCGTCGCCGTTGACGTGAAAGACCGGAGCGTCCACAACCTGTGCCACCCCGGTGCTGTAGATGCTGGAGCGGGCGTCGTCGAAGTCGGTCGTAAAGCCGATCTGGTTGTTGATCACAAAATGAATCGTACCGCCGGTGTAGTAGCCTTTGAGCTGGCTCATTTGGGCCGTCTCGTACACTACCCCTTGCCCGGCAATGGCCGCATCGCCGTGGATGAGGATGGGCAGGATGCGGTCGTAGTCGCTGTCGTAGAGAATATCGGCTTTGGCGCGGGCAAAGCCTTGTACTATGGTATCTACCGATTCCAGGTGGGAAGGGTTGGGCACCAGCTTGAGATGTACGGTTTTGCCGGTCGTTGCCTCCACCTGGGAGGAAAAGCCGAGGTGGTACTTCACGTCGCCGTCGCCGAAGCTGAGGTCGGGCACAGCCGTGCCTTCAAATTCGTTGAAGATCTGGGCGTAAGTCTTGCCCATGATGTTGGCCAGCACATTGAGGCGGCCGCGATGGGCCATGCCGATCACGAATTCCTCCACGCCTTTGCCGGCACCTTCGTTGATCATGGCATCCAGGGAAACGATGGTGTTTTCACCTCCTTCCAGCGAGAAGCGCTTTTGGCCGATGTACTTGGTGTGCAGAAAGCGCTCGAACACCACCGCGCCATTCAGCTTTTGCAGAATGCGCCGCTTTTCGTCCTGGCTGGCGCCGTAGGCTTCGTCGGGATCCACAGCCTCGATGCGGGTGCGCAGCCATCGCCGTTTGGACCGGTCGCGAATGTGGTGGAATTCAAAACCGATGTTGCCACAGTACACCTTTCGCATATGGGCGATGATGTCGCGCAGGGTGGCATTCTCCATGCCGATCTCGCGGCCTACCTGGAAGCGGGTGTCCATGTCGGCTTCGGAAAGGTCGAAGTCCTCCAGGTTGAGGTTGGGCTTGCGATCGCGGCGGGTGCGAATCGGATTGGTCGTACTCAGCAAGTGACCCCGATTGCGAAAAGCTACGATAAGGGAGTGCACCTTAAATTCTTTTGCCTCAGCCGGGCTGGCCTCGGCGGTGCCTACAGCCGTGCCGTTGCCGTTGCGTTGTGCAAAATCGAAGCCCTTGAAAAAGGCCCGCCAGCTTTCTTCGACCTGCTGAGGGTCCTTCAGGTATTTTTCATACATCGCCTCGATGAACGAGGGGTGTGCATTGGCTAGGAAAGAGTAATCGTTCATGGCTTGGGGTACGTGTTTTTGGTCCTTTAAATATGCCGAACGAGGGGGAGGCTGGCCGGGTAAAATGTATGCCGGCTTAACAATCAAATATCGGGATTCTGGAAAGTAAAAAGCAGTCTGCCGGCAAGTTTTTTGCAAGACAGTCATCCGCTACATCATTGGAGCATAGAAATGGTTTCGCCTTTTGCTTTGACCTTTACCGGAAAACAACTACTTTTGCATTCCGTTTGGAATAGAGGTACTGATCACGTAATATTTGAGTTCACATGGCAAACCATCAATCGGCCAAAAAACGCGCCCGCCAGGATGCAAAGCGCCGTCTGCAGAACCGCTACTACAAGAAGTCAGCCCGAACAGCGATCAAAAAGCTGCGGGATATGACCGATAAGAAGGAGGCGGAAGCGTTTCTGCCCAAGGTGATGAGCATGATCGACAGGCTGGCCAAGAAAAATACCTGGCATCAGAATAAAGCTGCCAACCTGAAGAGCAGCCTGATGAAGCACGTCAACCGCATGGGTTGAGGTCCGGTGAGTAAATGAGGGTCAGGCTTGTGCCTGCCCGCTAGAAGGGATGGTCACCCCAAGGGATGGTCATCCCTTCTTGTGTTGGGGAAAACCCGTATCTTCGAACCAAACGAACGTTCATTCGTTATGGCGCTATTTCATACCCTCTCCGTGCGCGAGTTGCGGCGCGAAACGCCCTCTTGCGTCTCGGTTTCCTTCGCCTTGCCTGAGGAACTAAAGGAGACTTTCGCTTTTCAGCCCGGCCAGTACCTCACCCTTCGCACCCGTCTGGAAGGCGAAGAGGTGCGACGGTCCTATTCCATTTGCACCGGCCCCGGAGATGACGATCTGCGAGTTGCCATCAAGCAGGTGCCCGAAGGCAAGTTTTCCACCTTCGCCAATGAAAAACTCCGGGCTGGAGATACCCTGGAGGTGATGCCCCCCAAAGGCAACTTTACTACCGAGATCCGGCCGGGTCACGAGCGCCTCTATGTAGCCTATGCGGCCGGCAGCGGCATTACGCCGGTCATGTCGCTCCTGCGTGCCGTACTGCAGGGCGAACCCGGGAGCCGCTTCATGCTTTTTTACGGCAATCGCTATACCGAGACCATCATCTTTCGCGATCAATTGGAGGATCTCAAAAACGAATACCTCGACCGCCTGGTCATCCACCACATCCTGAGCCAGGAACACTACTTCACCGACATGTTTGCCGGACGCATCTCGCAGGAGAAATGCGAAGCCTACGGCCGCATGCTTTATGAACCGGCCGAAGTGGACGGCTTCTTCCTCTGCGGCCCCAAACCCATGATCGACGACATTCAGGCTACCCTGGCGACCCAAGGCGTGGACAAGGCCCGCATTCATTACGAGCTGTTCAATACCGGTTTCCCAAAACACCAGGGCAGCAAGCCGGTGCCCAGAAAGCGCAAGCGGGAGGGAGTGGCCGCCGAGGTGGAGATCATCATGGATGGCAGCCGGTTCCGCTTCCAGATGGATTCCGGCAAGGATACCGTGCTCGACGCCGCCCAGCAGGCGGGCGCCGACCTGCCCTTCTCCTGCAAGGGCGGCATTTGTAGTACCTGCCGGGCAAAAGTGCTCAGCGGAGAGGTGGATATGGACGTCAACTACGCCCTGGAACCCGAAGAGGTGGAGCAGGGCTACGTCCTCACCTGCCAATCCCATCCCGGTACCCGGCACCTGGTCCTGGATTTCGATAGCTAAACCGCGGCTCTCCAGGCGACTCTTCACGCTCAGAATAAGGCTCGCAAATATCTAACCGTCCAATCCACTCCCATGCCCGAGCTCAAGACCAAAAAGGAACGCATTTACCAAGCGGCAGCCCGCGCGTTCCGCGATAAGGGGTTTGCGGCCACCAGCATGCGCGAGCTGGCGCGGGAGGTGGGGCTTACGGCCTCCAGTCTGTACAACCACATTTCCTCCAAGGAAGAGATCCTGCAGGACATCTGTTTTCGCAATGCGCGGCGCTATCTGGAGGAAATGGACGCCGTGGAAAAGACGGCGGGCAGTTCCATGGAAAAAGTGCGGGCCCTGCTCAGGCTCCATATCCGCCTGGCCACAGAAGACGTCACCTCCATCACCGCTTTCAACGACGAGTGGCGGCACCTCAGCGAACCCTATCTGAGCGATTTCAAAGGCTTGCGGCGCGAATACGAAGAGCGGTTCAAGGCCATTCTGCAAGTGGGCATGGAGGCCGGCGAGCTCAAAACCATGAGCGTTTCCATTGCCTTGTATACCCTCCTGTCGAGTATGCGCTGGCTGTACGACTGGTACCGGCCCGGGCACGCTATTACTACCGAGGATCTGGAACGCGATCTGGTGGAACTGCTGTTGGAAGGCCTTGTGGCCGGCTAGGTCGGATGGCCTCCAAAGGAGCGCATTGCCGGATCCACAAGTTCCGTTCCCGCCAAGGGCTGCGTTCAATCCATGAATAGGTCGGTAAACAGGGGTTGGGAAGGATCTACCGCATAGGCTTCCAGGTCGGTGATCCCGGCCTCGGCCAAAACGTCCTCATCGATGAAAAAACGGCCTGTGGCGGATCGGCTGTCCTGCTTTAGAATGTGCCAGGCCGCTTCGCCCATGATCTCCGGAGTGCGCGATTGTTTGATCATAGCATCGCCGCCCAGGAGGTTTTGCACGGCGGCCGTGGCAATGGTGGTGCGCGGCCAGAGGGCGTTGACGGCTATGCCGGCGCTCTTCAGTTCTTCCGCCATGCCCAGTACGCACATGCTCATGCCGTATTTGGTCATGGTATAAGCCAGGTGGTTGGCAAACCACTTGGCATCCATATTCAGCGGCGGGGACAGGTTGAGGATGTGTGGATTGGCGCTTTTTTTCAGATGTGGAATGCACGTTCGGGAGGTGATAAAGGTCCCGCGCACGTTGACCTGGTGCATGAGGTCATAGCGCTTGGTAGTGGTCTGCAAGGTGGGGGTGAGGCTAATGGCGCTGGCGTTGTTCACCAGAATGTCGATACCGCCGAAAGCCTCCACTGCCCGGGCTACAGCCGCTTCTACTTGCGCTTCATCGCGTATGTCCAGCTTGACCGGCAAGGCCTTACCGCCTGCAGCCTCCATCTCTTCGGCAGCGGTATAAATGGTACCCGGCAACTTGGGGTGAGGCTCGGTGGTTTTCGCGGCGACCACGATGTTGGCACCGCCTTGAGCCAGACGCAGCCCGATGGCCTTGCCAATGCCCCGGCTGGCTCCGGTGATAAAGACGGTTTTTTTCTCGAACGGTTTTTCCATGGTGTGGCGGATTGGGTGTGGCGTACAAGAAACGAAAACTCTGCCACGCACGGGAAGGTTCAGGGAGCCGGCCAATCGGACGGTCCCAGTCCATCGATTCAGCTAACGAGCCGGCGCCCCGTCTTCCAATCCTCAATACAAGGCCATATCGAACTTCCAGCGGTAATCCCGGGTGACGGGATGGTCGGGCCCGAGGCTGCGAAAGAGAGCAACGGCTACCTTGCGAGGCAACTCACCGGCATACGATTTATCCGCTGTGGTAGCATCGATGACGGCTTGCACAGCTGACGCCATGTCGGCTTTACGCAGGGCTTCCTGCGCTTTTGTCAGGTGTCGGCCGGCTGGTGTTTCGTCGGCCGAATGGCGAAGAAAATCAGCCAGCAGGCGCACGTCTTCGGCCGCTTCGCCCAGCTTATCGCCCAACTGAATATCGGCTACCCAGGCCTCGGCCTCATCGGGCCGGTTGAAAACCAGGTGTTGGGCCAGTGCCAGGCGCGCTTCCGGCAGGTCGGGATTTTCCTTCACGAAGCCGAGCAGCTGTTCCAGGGCCTGGGCATCGCCGGACTGTACGCGGGTCAGCAGCTGCTCCAGATCCTCCTTGCGCTCGTCGGGCAGGTGTTCGTCCAGCCATTGTTGGATGGCCGTGCGCGGAAGTGCACCGGCAAATTCGGCAATGACCTCGCCCCGGTGAAACAGCTTGACGTTGGGGATGCTCTGGATGCGGTACTGCTGGGCGATCTCCAGTTCTTCTTCGGTATTCACCTTCACCAGTTCCCAGCGGTCGCGCTGCTCTTCGGCCAATTGCTCAATGGTAGGCCCCAGTACGCGGCAGGGCCCACACCAGGGCGCCCAAAAGTCTACGACCACCGGTTTGGTATGGCTGCGTTCGATAACGCGGGTATGGAAATCCATGATTTTTTCTTTTTGCGTCTTCTTCGAATAGGGGATAGGCGCCTTTACCGGCATCTATCTAACAAATGAAGAACAAAATGTGTGCCATATGGCAAACCCAAAACTCTTAATCATGCAAACTCACGGAAAACGCATTCGCATGCTCTTTTTGCCGGTCTTTCTGTTGTGGAGCGGCCTGGCCGCCGCTCAGGAAGAGACCCTGTTCAGCGACTGGGATGTCGTGGGGGCATTCGGCGGGCCGTTTATCGAGATCGGAGCCATTAATGGCGAGGTGAGCGGAAATGTAGGTGGCGGCGGCGCCCTCGTGCTGGAAGACTTCTTTCTGGGCGGATATGGCCTGGGCAGTCGAAGTCCGCGCTACAATTTGATCGATGCCGAAACGGGGGAGTCTATCAACTATCGCATTCGCTTCAAGCACGGCGGCCTGTGGCTGGGCTATGCGCACCGCCAGCACAAGGTGGCCCACCTGTACAGCAGCCTGCGCATCGGATGGGGGAGAGCCCGCCTGGACGACGCGCCGGCCCCGGAGATCGAAGACCGCGTTTTTGTGCTTACCCCGGAGGTGGGCGTCGAGTTCAATGTGTTTAAATTCTTCAAGCTGGCACTGAGCGGCGGCTACCGGTGGGTGAATGGTGTGACCCAGCTGCCCGGCCTGCGCAACAGCGATTTCGGCAGTCCCATCGGTATGATCACCTTTCGCTTCGGGGGCTTCGGTGATTACAGCGACTGGGACGACGACTGGGATTGATCCCCTGCGGTTTTTTTCCGATTTTCCGGTCAAAATCCGCACATGTATGTACTGCTCGCAGCCAAAATGCTGCACATCATCGGCTTCGTGGCCTGGTTTGCTGGTCTGTTTTATCTGGTTCGCGTCTTCGTGTACCATGCCGAAGCGGCCGGCAAACCACCGGCGGAACGCGATATACTCACTGCCCAGTACAATCTCATGGCGTGGCGGGTGTATCGCATCATTTGCAACCCCGCCATGATGATTACCTGGACGGCCGGCCTGCTCATGCTGGGGCTGGGGCTTTTTCGGGCCGATGTGGTCAATTACCTGTCTGTCGAAGCGGGCACGCCCGGCTGGATGCACCTCAAATTGCTGCTGCTGGTTCTGCTCACCGCTTACCACCTGTGGTGCAAACGCAGCATCCGCCGGCTGGAAGCCGGAACCTCCCGACTCAACGACTTTCAGTTTCGCCTGCTCAATGAGGTGCCCACCCTCTTTCTGGTAGCTATCGTAGTCCTTGCTGTATACGGCAATCGCGGCCTGCTCAATTACGGCTATCTGGCAATCGGTCTGCTTCTTTTCACCGGCCTTCTTTACGCAGGGGCCCGGGCATACAAGCGGCGGCGCCAACAAAAGGAAGCGGGCTAGAAAGCCGTTTCAATAGGATACGCCAGCCTTCAAAACGGTCCTTGCGATCCTCACTGCATGAATTTTTCTTGCCTTGGCTATCTGGAAAATTCGCCTTGCCGGGGCCAATAATTCCAGGGTTTTCCCTAAGAGCATTTGTGAGATGGCTTCCGGAACGTGGCACCCGCTCCGCACAGAAGGTCACATGGGGACGGGTACAGTTCCGAACCTAACCCGAATTATTCACGGATTACCGTGAATAATGACGATAAGTGGCTGAAAAC
>CAZQSF010000117.1:0-10708 GCA_964595955.1 uncultured Saprospiraceae bacterium | reverse complement strand
ATATCGTCCATCACATACTGGTCAAGACGAACCTTTTTCTGATCAGCGGGATCGTGAAGGTGACCCAGGGCCACTATTTGCTCAGCAAGCTGGGAGGCGTTTACGACCGGTAACCCTACCTCACGCTCTTATTCGCTATTTCGGCTTTTTCGCTGGCAGGCATTCCCCCGCTTTCCGGCTTTTGGGGCAAATTCATCCTGGCTAAGGCGGGGCTTGAAGCAAACCGCTACTTCATTGTGGCCGTTTCCCTATTGGTGGGCCTTCTGACCTTGTTTTCCATGAGCAAGATCTGGGTATCGGTATTTTGGTCCTCCGCGCCCGGCGAGGTCAAGGGCGAGCTCAAATACGACAGCAGGACCCTATTTAAGTCGCATTATCTGCTTATCCTTTCGTCGGTCTTTCTGACGCTTTGTACGCTTGTTCTGAGCTTTTATCCGGAGGCGTTGATCGCCCTGTCAAAAAGAACGGCCGAGCAATTATTGGATCCACAGATCTACATTGACGCGGTTCTGAACAACAACAACAATTGAACACCATGATCATACTGCTCAACCTGCTGATTGCAACACTGATGACCTGGTTTACCCAGGCCGTTTATTCCGGCATCCCGGCCAGCGGTTTTACGACCTTGCTGCTCTTTGTTGCCTGGAGCATCTTGTTGTGGCTGCTCATGTTCTTTTACAACGAAGCGGCCTTTTACAAATCCCGGCAGATAGGCGTCCTGGTCCTGTTTTATCTCAAGGAACTCGTCGCCGCCTCCCTGCGGGTTGCCTGCGAGGTGCTCACGCCGCAGGATCATATGCAGCCCGCCGTGGTGGCAATTCCCCTGGAGGCGGAAACAGAGCTCGAGATTACCCTGCTGGCAAACTTTATCACCTTGACGCCCGGCACCTTGAGCATCGATGTCTCTGCGGATCGGAAAACCCTCTACGTCCATGAGGTATATGTAGAATCGGGGGATACGGATAAAGTGCGCCAGCAGATCAAGGACGGATTTGAGAAAAAGATCCTTAAGATAACCCGAAGCCGATCGAACGCATGAGCTTATTTACCCTTGCAGCCTATATCGCCATAGTACTGATCAGCATCAGCACCCTGTTGACGCTGATTCGATTCATCATTGGGCCCAGCCTGCCCGACCGGGTCATCTCCCTGGATGTATTCTCGGCAAACCTGCTTGCCGTTCTGGCGATCTATTCCGTCCTCTCGGAAGAAAAAGCGTATCTGAATGTAGCCTTGATCATGTCGTTGATAGCCTTTGTGGGCACGATGACCTTTGCCTATTATCTCGTTCAAAAACGCCATAAACACCAAGGAGATGATTCAGGAGATTCTTAGTGCGGTTTTCATCCTTGCCGGCTCCATTTTTATGCTGATCGCCTCCATTGGCATGATCAGGTTGCCCGATTTCTACATCCGCAATTCGGCGAGTACCAAAGCGGTCGTATTGGGGGTTTTGCTCATTTTATTGGGCGTCGGCATACATTATAACGACACGATAGTCTTTATCGAGATCTTTGCCATCCTCCTCTTTATTTTCCTGATCGCCCCCCTGGCCGCCCACATTGTTTCCCGTGCCGCCGTGATCACTCAGGTGAAATTCTGGGAAAAGACCAAGCTCGATGAGCTGAGGGAATACGAAAAAGAGCAGGAGGAGGAGGCCGGGGGAAAAGCGTAAACCCACTCCGCCCTGAAGCCCGGACCATCTAAGGCCCCGGGCCAGCTCGATCGGAGCTCAATCGCTTGCGGTTCCCATGCAGATCGCTTACAAGTCCTGACGGCTTTCTTTTCAGCCACAAAAAGATTTAACAAGTAGGAAATACCCGGCATTTGGAGGCGGACCGGGTATCCGCTATATTATAGGCAACCGCATTGGAGAGGAAATCCACCTCCGGGTCGGCGGCCGGGCTGTTCCGGATCCGTATGCAGGCCGGTCACTCAAGGTCTCTTCGAGGCCGACCCTTTACCTAATCCATCAAAAGCGAGCCTATGAATCCGATCCTGAACAAGTATGATCTCCCTCAAAAATACGGCGACAAGCCCGCGGAGGTGCGGGAAACGGAAAAGTACAAGGAGGAGTACGTTCATCAATTCGTGGAAAAGTGGGACGAGCTCATCGACTGGGAGGCCCGGGGCCGCGGAGAGGGCACCTTCTTCATCGACGAGTTGAAAAAGCGCAACAAGCGAAAAGTACTGGACGTAGCCACTGGCACGGGCTACCACTCGATCAAGTTGTTGACGAACGGCTTTGAGGTGTGGAGCGCCGATGGCAGCCCGGTGATGCTGGCCAAGGCCTTTGAGAACGGCCGCCAACGGGGCCATATCCTGAAGACCATTCAGGCCGACTGGCGCTGGCTGAACCGCGACGTACACGGACGCTTTGATGCCATCATCTGCCTGGGCAACTCCTTTACCCATCTGTTTTCGGAGAACGACCGCCGGAAGACCCTCGCCGAATTCTATTCGGCCCTGCGCCACGACGGCATCCTGATCCTCGACCACCGAAACTACGACAGCATCCTGGACGACGAGGTATTCGACAACAGCCATACCTACTACTACGCCGGCGAACAGGTGAAGGCCAATCCGGAGTACTACGACGAGGGCCTGGCCCGGTTCAGGTACGAGTTCCCGGATCGCTCTGTTTTTCATCTGAATATGTTCCCGCTGCGCGTCAACTACGTACAGCGTCTGTTGACCGAAGTGGGCTTCCAGCACATCGACACCTACGGAGACTTTCAGGAAACCCATCACACCCAGAATCCGGATTTTTATATCCACATCGCAGAAAAAAAGTACAAATCCAAACGGAGGGTCGTGCCGAAAGACGATCTGGTAAGCACCACCAAAAACTACTACGACTCCAGCGATGCCGATGCCTTTTATTACACGGTATGGGGCGGCGAGGACATCCACGTCGGCATCTACGGGTCCCCGGGCGAATCCATTTCGGAGGCCAGCCAGCGGACCGTTTCGACTATGGCATCCCTTTTGCCGGCGATCGGCCCGGAGACCCGGGTGCTCGATATCGGGGCCGGCTACGGCGGGTCGGCCCGCTACCTGGCCGCGCACTTCGGATGTGCGGTTACCTGCCTGAACCTGAGTGAAACCGAGAACGAGCGTAACCGGGAAAAGAACCGGAAGGCCGGCCTGGAAGACCGGATCCGGGTGGAGGGTGGAAATTTCGAAGATCTGCCCTACCCGGATGAGGCTTTCGATCTGGTGTGGTCGCAGGATGCTTTGCTGCACAGCGAGAAAAAAGACCAGGTGCTCCGGGAAGTCAGCCGGGTACTCAAGCCGGGGGGCACCTTCCTCTTTACGGACCCCATGCAGGCCGACGACTGCCCGGAAGGGGTGTTGGCCCCCATTTACGAACGCATTCACCTGAAGGAAATGGGGTCCGTGGGGCTGTACCGGGACCTGGCTTCCCGCTCGGGCTTCCGGCTGGAGCGGGTGGAAGAAATGCCCGACCAACTCATTACGCATTACAGTAGGGTCCGGGAGGAGTTGCGAAAGCAGCGAGAGAACCTCAAATCGCTCTGTTCGTCAACCTATATCGACAAAATGGAAAAAGGCCTGGGCCATTGGGTGGAAGGCGGCCAGTCGGGTTATCTGAACTGGGGAATCCTCCACTTGAAAAAGATGGCCTGATGGGATTTTCCCGGGCAAAAGGGGACCGAAGGACGATGCCGCTGCTCTAAACTCCTCGGTTCTACCTATTCTACCTACAGGTGTACCCAAACTCTTATTTTGGGGGAAACTCTTGCCAGCGCATTATGAAAGAACCCTTAAGCCCGGACCGGGTGCGCAAGACCTACGATCCATCCCGGTTCACCTCCTTTTCCAAGACCTTTCCCCGCCACCGGCGAGCCATAATCGGGCAGGACCGTGCGGTGAAGGCCCTGCAGTTCGGCCTGGGCAACCGGGCGCCCGGCTTCAATGTCTACGTCTCGGCGCCCGACGGCGATGAGGTGATCTCCGTGGTGCAACACTTTCTGAAAGATCTCACCTCGGAAGATCCCATTCCCCCGGACTGGTGCTACGTCAACAACTTTCAGGATCCCTATTACCCCAATGCATTGCGTCTGCCCAATGGCCGGGCCCGTTCCTTCAAGGAAGGTGTAGAGCAGTTCATCGCCTCTACCAGCCGGGCTCTGGTCAAGGCCTTCGAAAGCGAGGAGTTTTCCAAGCAGCAAAGCGAGCTGAAGCAGTCGCTGCTCAATCAAAGTCAAGAGCTGTTTGCTGCGGTGTCGGAGCTTGCCAAAAAGGAAAACTTCGCGATCAAGCAGGCGCCCATGGAGTTTCTGGTGATCCCCCTGCGCGGTACCGAGCCTTATACGGAAGAACAATTTCAGGCCCTCTCCGAGAAAGAGCGGGAGGAAATCCTGCACAAGCGCGACGAGATCCAGCGCATGCTGCACGAAACGGTGCGAAGGTCGCGCGAACTGGAGAAGGAGGTCATGCGGCAGATGCGGGAGTTGGAAGAACGGGTGGCGCTGTTTGCCATCGAGGGGCTGCTGGAGGACCTCGTGGAAAAATACAAGCTGGTTCCCGAGGTGCCGGAATTTCTCGAAACCCTGCGCGACGATATCCTGGAGCATCTGGCGGTCTTTCTGCAGGGCCATGCCGAAAAACAAACCCACCTGGAAGAGAGCGAGCTGGGTGAACGCTATCAGGTAAACGTGCTGGTGGACAACAGCAAATGCGACAGCGCGCCGATTGTCCTGGAGCTTAATCCCACTTACACCAACCTCTTTGGCAAGATTGAACGGGAGTCGGTGATGGGCACTTTAGTGACCAACTTTACCCTCATCCGGGAAGGCGCTCTGCACAAAGCCAACGGCGGTTATCTCATCTTGCCCCTGGAAGAGCTGCTGCGTGCGCCCTTCTCCTGGGACCACCTCAAGCGCTCCCTGCGCAACCAGCGCATCGAGATCGAGGATCCGTCCGAAAAGCTGGGTCTCATGACGGCCCGCAGCCTCAAGCCGGAGCCCATTCCGCTGGATGTCCAGATTATCCTCACCGGACCGCACTACCTGTTTCAGTTGCTGTACCAGTTGGACGACGACTTCAAGAAGCTGTTCAAGGTGAAAGCCGAGTTTGACTCCGTTATGCCGGCTACCGAAGACCACCTGCAGGATGCTTCCGGCTACATGTACGGCCTGTGTGAGGAGGAGCGGCTCCTTCAACCCGACGAAGGAGCCCTGGCCCGCTTGTTTGAGCAGGCCCATCGCATGGCCGACCATCAGGAAAAACTCACTACCCGCCTCGATCAATTGGCCGATCTGCTGCGCGAAGCCGATTATTACGCTCGCGAAAAAGGCCAGGACGGCATAAGGGCGGCCGACGTGCAGCAGGCGGTGGAGGAGAAGACCTACCGCTCGGACCTGCTGTACGAGAAGGTGAAAGAACACCTGCGCGAGCAGGTGTACCGGGTGCAGCTGCAGGGCGAGGCCGTGGGCCAACTCAACGGCCTTTCGGTCATTGATCTCGGCGACTTTGCCTTTGGCCGGCCCAGCCGTATTACGGCCAGTGTAAGCCTGGGCCAGGACGGCGTGATCGACATTGAGCGGGAAGCCAAGCTGGGCGGCTCCATCCACACCAAAGGGGTGATGATCCTGTCTGGCTTCCTGCACCAGCAATTCGGACAAAACAAGCCGCTCAGCTTATCTGTTCGCCTGGTCTTTGAGCAGAGCTACGGCGGCGTGGACGGCGACAGCGCCTCCAGTGCCGAACTGTACGCCATCCTGTCCAACCTGGCAGGCATCCCGCTCCGGCAGGGCCTGGCCGTCACCGGTTCGGTCAACCAGCTGGGTGAGGTTCAGGCTGTGGGCGGCATCAACGAAAAAATAGAGGGGTTTTTCGAGGCCTGCCGCCAGGAAGGCCTCACTGGCGAGCAGGGCGTGCTCATTCCAGTCAGTAATGTGCCCAATCTCATGTTGAAAGAAGAGGTAGCCACGGCCGTATCCGAAGGGCGCTTCCACATCTGGGGTGTGGAAAATGTACGCGAAGGCCTGGAGGTTCTCAGCGGACAGCCGGCGGATGTTCTGTTGGAAAAAGCCGATACCCGCCTCCTGGAGATGGCCGAGCAACTCAAGCAATTTGGCGAGCGAGAAGCGGGAGAGGATGCGTAAGCCTGAGCGTCCGTTGCCTAAGCTCCTCCCCGAATCCGACCACTGGGACGAAGAAAGCGATGTGCTGGTGGTCGGTTTGGGTGCGGCAGGCGCCTGCGCCGCGCTGGAAGCCGCCCGGGCCGGTGCATCGGTGCGTATCCTGGAGCGCTTCAACGGCGGCGGGGCCACTGCCATCAGCGGCGGCGTAGTGTATGCCGGGGGCGGTACCCACATCCAACGGGAGGCCGGCGTGGAAGACAGCCCGGAGAATATGTTTCGCTACCTCAGGGAGGAGGTGCAGGGCGTGGTGTCGGACGAAACCCTGAGGCGGTTTTGCCGGGAAAGCCCCGGGCATCTCCAATGGCTGGCCGATCAGGGGGTGCCCTTCCGGGCGAAGCTCTGCCCGCACAAGACCTCTTACCCCACGGATGACTATTTCCTCTACTATTCCGGCAGCGAGTTTGCCCATCCCTTTTGCGAAGAAGCCCGGCCTGCTCCGCGCGGCCATCGCACGGTGGGGCGCGGCAATTCCGGCGGGCCTTTGTATGCAGCCCTTCGAAAGGCGATCGAGCGCAAAGGGATTCCCGTATATACCCAGTGCAAGGTCCAGCACCTGATCGCCGATGCCTCGGGCCGGATCCTGGGCGTGCAGGTGCTGGAGCAGCCGGAAGCGGTGCGGGGGCGTCTGGCGCAACTGGCACGGCGCATCAAAAAGCTGCAGTACTACCATCCGCTCTACGGGCTGCGCGTCCACCGGCAGATGGAACAACTGGAGCAAGACCGGCCGCAGGTCCGCCATTTGAAGGCTCGCCGGGGCGTCATCCTGGCCGCCGGCGGCTTTGTGTTCAACCGGGCGTGGGTGGCAAAGGTCAATCCCCGGGCTTCCAAAGCCTCGCCCCTGGGCACCACAGCCGACGACGGCTGGGGTATCCGGCTGGGGCAGTCGGCCGGAGGGGCTACGGCCCACATGGATCGCATATCGGTCTGGCGGTTTTACAATCCGCCGGAGGCCTTCGTGAGCGGTATCCTGGTGGACCGAGAGGGAAACCGCCTGTGCAATGAGGAGTACTACGGTGCCCGCATCGGCGATCACATACAGGCGGCCGGCGGAACGGCCTGGCTGCTGATGGACCGGGCCATGGTGCGCGAAGCCTGGCGGCAATTGCTGCCCCAAACGGTCTTTTTCCAGCGGCTGACGGCCGTCTATCTCCTGCTGGCCGGCCACCGGAAAGCCCGTACCTGGAAGGCCCTGGCCCGGAAGACCGGTTTACCCGTCCAAACCCTCGCGCAAACCCTCGCCGAGTACAATCGGGGCGCCGAAGCCGGCCGGGACGCCCTGGGCAAGCGCCGGGAGGTGTTGCACCCCCTGACCCGGCCACCCTTCTACGCCTTCGATCTCACCATCGGCCGCTCGCCTTTTTTTCCCTCGCCCTCCATCACCCTGGGCGGCCTGGTCGTAGACGAAACCAGCGGGCAGGTGTTGCGCGAAGACGGCAGCCCGATCCCGGGCCTGTATGCGGCGGGGCGCAACGCCGTGGGCATCTGCTCGGCTTCCTACGTCAGCGGCCTGTCCCTGGCCGATTGCGTTTTCTCCGGACGCAGAGCGGGGCGGGCGGCGGGTTGATTCCGGACTACAGGGGTTCCGAATTATTGGCTTTTCCCCCAAGACGAAACCCCTACACCGCCCTCAACCGAAGGCGAATGCCGTGCTTCGGTTTCAGCGTGATGAGGGGCTGGGTTTCCAGCTGCTGGCCGGGCAGCAATTCCAGATCGAAGGCCCGGACGAGCAGCACCAGGAGCAGTTGCATTTCCAGCATGGCGAAGTGATTGCCGATGCACATGCGGGCGCCCGCTCCGAAGGGCATGTAGATGTGGCGGGGTGCGCCTCCGGCGAAGCGCTCCGGCCGGAAGGCATCGGGCTCATCCCAGTATTTGGGGCTGCGCTGCAGGGCGTAGATGCTGATGTACATCGTGGCGTCTTTGGGTATGGTAGCCCCCTCGATCCGGTCGTTCTCGACAGGCACTCTCGACACCACATAGGCCGGCGGATAGAGGCGCATGCCTTCTTCGATCACCTGCCGGCTGTAATCCAGCTTTTTGATATCGGCAAAGGTGGGCAGGCGATCGCCCAGCACGGCCTCGGCCTCGGCCCGGAGTTTTTGCACCGCTCCCGGATGTCGGGCCAGCAGGCTGAAGGTCCAGGCCAGGGCATTGGCCGAGGTCTCATGCCCGGCCATGTAGAGGGTGATGAGCTCATCGCGCAATTGCTTGTCACTCATCCCTTGGCCGGTCTCTTCATCCCGGGCCTCCAGCAGCATGGTGAGCAGGTCGGAGGGGCGGTCCGCACTGGCTTTGCGCTGCTGGATGAGGGCATCCATGCGCCGGTCGAAGTCTCGCTTGAGGCGGTTGAACTTTTGCTGCCTGCCGCTGAGGTAGTGCAGGGGAATGAGGTAAGGGCGGTAGATGCGCTGCAGGATCACCTGCTGAAAAAAGGTTACGCCTTCGTACAGGTTGAGCTTGTCGGTCTCATCGCGGGAACTGAACAGGGCCTGCATGACGATGTCGGAGGTGATCTGCATCATCTCGCGGGCCATGTCCACTTCCGGACGGCTACGCACCCGCTCCCGAAGTTGCCCCACATAGTTGGCACTCATCTGCAGCATGGTATCGTAGAGGTGCTGCATGTGGGCTTTGTAAAAGACCGGTTGGGCCAGGCGGCGCTGCCGCTTCCACAGCTCGCCCTCGCTCGTCACGAGCCCTTCGCCCAGAAAGAGCTTCATCTGCTGGTAGGTAACGCTCTTTTTGTATTGCCGGGCGTTGGCCTGCAACACGTGACGGATCACGCTGGGCCGGAAGGTGACGAACAGCCGGCGACCCGGGATCTTCACTTCGTAAAAATCGCCCAGCTCGGCTTCCATGCGGTGGCAGAATTCCGGGGTGTTGCGCATGAAATCGGTCGCATAGCCGAAGAGGCCGGTGCCTTTGTACAGCGGCAGAACAGCGGATGGGGTAGGGGGATGCAGCTCAGTAGCCATAGATTTAAAGCTAAGGATTTTGGAGGATTTACCGGGAAAAACCCGGCCCGGCTGGGTATCTTCTCCCTATGGACAGGAAAGACGTGCTCATCACCGGCGCCGCCGGTGGGCTGGGACAGGCCATGTGCCAACATTTGCCGGAAGCGGGCTTCCGGGTCTTTGCCACGGACCTGGAGGTGGATCGAATTCCCGCTACCGAAAGCATCATTCCGCTCGTGATGGATGTGTCGGACAGGGAGAGCGTGGCTCGGGCGATGCGCCAGGTACATCAACGAACGGATGGCCTCGACGCGCTGGTCAACAATGCGGGCCTGTTCGATCAGTTTCCCCTGGCGGAAGGGCAAACGGATCGCTTTGAGCGCCTCCTTCAGGTGAATGTGCTGGGCATACAGCGAGTGACCGAAACGGCATTTCCCCTCCTCCTGGCCCGAAAGGGCCGGGTGGTGAATATCAGCAGCGAGTCGGCCATGGCCCTTATGCCCATGCAGACGTATGCCCTCAGCAAGCGTATGCTGGAGGTCTTCAGCGAGGTGTTGCGGCAGGAGTTACGCCTGCTGGACATGCACGTGACCGTCATTCGGCCCGGGGCGCACCGGACGCCTTTTCTGGAAAAATCCCGCAAGGCCCTGGATCGGGTGCCGGAAGATTCCGCTTTCCGCAGGGCCCTGGAAATTATCCGCTCGGAAGGGCAAGCGGTGATGGACCGCATGACCCATCACCACCCTGCAGAGGTGGCCCGGGCCGTACACCGGGCGCTTACGGATGATCCGCCCCGGGCGGTATATCCCGTGCACGTGTCGCCCACTTTTCAATTGCTTTCGCGAATTCCCAGGCCCATACGCGAATACCTGCTGCGCAGAAGGCTGCGCTGAGGTCACACGCCTCCGGCCTTGACCGGCTGTTTTCCGGGGTTGTGGTTGAGGCGGGGCAACACTACCTGGCCAAAGCTCCCTGTTGGCGCCTTTGATTTTCATTGTACCCGATGCAGCGAGCGGGCGGGTCGTTGGCACAGCTCCCCCTTCCATGACTGCGATAAAAAATGGAAAATATACCTGCTGAAAAGGTAAATGCCCGGGTTCAGCTTCCGGGATGTGTATCCACCTCAAACAGGGTGCGCTGGTCAAAAACCTGCTCGTGATGTTCTTTATTCTCGTCGTACCACACACAGATTACGTGGTGGTCGCTGTAGGTTTCGCCGCCCAGCGGCAGGTGGTCCATGGCGTATTTGACCACTTCCATGACCGGCCCACCTGACTTTTGTCGCACCCGATCTCCGGCTTTGAACTTTCGGACTGCCATAAGCTGGTGTTTTTGTAGTAGGTATAAGCTAACCGTTTTCGGTGGCCTCGGGAATGACCAGGGTCATCGGATCGGGCTGACGCCGGTCAGTACCGGAGCAGGCTGTTAAGCCGCTTAGGTTTTCGAAAAGAAAATGTTAAGCCCGGCCTGTTCTCAGGTCCGGATGATGTTAAAATTCCTTAATGAAATAAAATGCTGTTAAAAAAAGAATGGGATGTTGATTTATTGGCTTTGGCTGGGCAATTTGAAACCAGTCTTTTA
>CAZQSF010000116.1:0-10806 GCA_964595955.1 uncultured Saprospiraceae bacterium | reverse complement strand
GCGGGATTCATACTTGAAGCGGTATTCACGGTTTTCAGGATAAAATAGGTCTTGGCAAAAGGATCATTTTATCCTGAAACCCGTATAAGCCCTGCCCATTCAATCTTGAAATTCGAGCAATTCACTTTTCAGAACCGCATTGTAATGAAATGCTTTGCTTTTGCCTTGTCCCTATGTGGCATAGCCGTACTGATCGGGCCTGCGAAGGCCCAGCAAGATTCATCCGAAATCATATCCTCGCTGAGTGCCCGCATCCACCAGGGTTTCGTATTGGTGCACAGCCGCGACATTCGATCCATTCGAAACTCCTATCCCACAGGGCTCGATCTCGACCTGAGCTGGCACAACACTTCAGCCAAGGCCTGGGCATCCTGCCATTGCTACCCCAAGGTGGGCCTAGTCCTGGGCATCTGGGACTTTGACAATCCCGAGGTGCTGGGTTACGGCCTGACCAGCATGCTATACATCCAGCCGGTCTTCGGTGCCCGGCACCGCTTCAGTTTTTCGGTACGGGCCGGCTTCGGACTCTCCTACCAATCCCGGCCTCACGATCCAATCACCAATCCCGACAACCTCAGTTACAGCAACTACGTAGCCTTCCCCTTGCAACTGGGCGGAGCGATGCACATCCGGCTCGCTCCCCAGTGGTATATGGATGTCTCCGCCCTGTACAACCACATCTCCAACGGCGGCCTGAGGGAGCCCAACAAGGGCATCAACTGGCCGACGGCTGCCCTGGGGGTAAACTACTACATGAGGCCGCCCTCCTTCCCCAATCGAGACAAGAAAGACTGGCGGGCGGAGGGCCCTCCGGAGAACCGGTTTGACCTCACCTCTTTTATAACCTACCACCAGCCCATGTCCGGGCACTTCATTTTCAGCACCGGCCTGGAGTTCAAATACAGCCGGCAGATCGCCCGCTTGAATGCCCTCACAGCCGGCAGCGAATGGATGTACGACAAAGGAAAGCGCTACCAGATGAATGAAAAGGGCGAAAGCGGCAATGCCCACATCTGGGGGATCGCGCTGGGGCACGAGTTCCTGCTGGGGCGTTTCTTGTTCAGCCAGCAGGTTGGGGCCTATGTGATCAAAGCCCGCAACCAGCCCGCCGATGTGTACCAGCGCTACGGCCTGATGTACCGCATCAGTCAGCACTTTTCCCTGGGGATCAACATTAAAGCCCACGGCCACGTGGCCAACTTCCTGGATGCCCGGATTAGTGTCTCCCTGTGATCCCGCTTCCCGAGGGGTAGCCCCCCGGTCGGGACCGGTTGACCGGCAGGCCGGTGCAAACATTCAATCGGTCTTGGAATAGCCTTCCGGCCATTGTTCCAGATCCCCAAAGGGAATGAGCTCGTATTCCGGTGTGCTTTCAAACTGCTGTTTGAGTATGGAGGAATGCCCCGCACCGAACAGAATCAAAATGCGATCCTCAGGACCCGCTCCCAGATCCATAATATTCTGGACGATGCGCAGATTGCGGCTGTACCAGTACAGGGTCAGGGCATCTGCGCCGCGGTAGCGCTCCTTCGTCTTGAAGTCGCCGACCAGATAGGCGCCGTGGTAGCGGCGGATCACCGGATCGGAGTTCAGGTATTTGAAGTAGTCCAGCAGAGGCATCTTCAGAGTGAGTTCGGTATCGTAATCGTAGTACGCATTGTAAAGGGAATCCAGCAGATCGTCGCTTTTCCAGTCGTAGCCCTCGTAGATCTTTTTCAGATAGGGTTTGAATACAGCGGAATCCGGATGATTATCCATGTTGTAGGCAAGGCCGGGCGCATCACAGCCGTAGAGGGTATCCAATCCGAAGCGATCCATGAGCCGGAAGGCCAGTTGATCGATCTCGTTCGGGCGGAGTTCTTTCTTTCCGCCGGCCTGCCATGCTTCGTAGCGGCGCAGGATATAGCCGGAATTCCGACCGCCTTCCACAGCGATCATGGTGGGTCGGAAGCGGGCCAGGTAGTCCACCAGCTGCTCCACCTCCCGCTGCCGACCGGGCGAAAGGATGTCTACCTGGTCCTCTTCGGCGACCTTATAGGTGTCCAGATTCGGATAGCCGAAGTGGAAAGTGCCCACCAGGAGGACCTGAGGGCGTTTTCGGTCACCGACCAGAATAGAATCCGGATGGGCCTGGGCAAACAGAAAAACAGGGCCAACGACCAGGGCCAAAATGAAAACAATTGCAGTACGCATGGTAAAAGTATTGGGTGAACAATGCCTTAAGGATACGCCTGCTTGAAGGCCCGATGCAAAAGCGATCGGTAAAGCAGCTCACTTTGCCGGTGTTTCACCCGGGGATTCCTTCACCGGGGAAAAAGCCCGTTTTACCGGGAAAACACATCCCTTCGCCCGGGAAAGGTGGATCCAAGCCGGGAAAATTCGTGTTATTCAGGGTATGAAATACAAGCTCGGCCCCCTATTGCTCTGGCTTTTTCTCTTCTACCTGTTCTTTAGTCCGCTGCAGGATTGGGCCGAGAGCGGTGATTTCTGGATCGGGTTTGATTTTTTGCGCGACGGGGAGATGGCTGTTCTGGTCTTCACCAACTTGCTGGCCTTCTCAGCCTATGGCCTCGTTGCCTATACCATTTTGTACTACCATTATCCGGAGCACCTGGGCAGGGCCCTGGGCTTTTTCGCATTTTCCATCCCCGCTGTGGTTTTCTTCCGCTATTTTTTACAGGAAATACTCCAGCAAGGATTGCTGGGCTTCGGCAATTACTCGGATACCTATTCCCTGCCGGCCTATTTTTTCGACAATATCTACTACGCCCTCGTTTTCACCAGCGTGGGGGTCATTTTCTTTCTGGTGCAATACAGCTCCTACAGGGAAGCCCGGCAAAGCGACCTGGAACTGGCCCATCAGAAGACCCAGTTGTCCTTTCTTCGCGCCCAGATTCAACCCCATTTTTTGTTCAATGCCCTGAACAACATCTATTCCCTGGTGCATTCGGGCTCAAACCGGTCTTTGGAAGCCATATCCAGGCTTTCCGGGCTATTGCGCTATGCACTCTACGAACAGGGCGAGCGCGTGCCCCTGGCCAAAGAGCTGGCCCAGCTGGAAGATTTTATCGCCCTGGAACGCATGCGCCACTCGTATGAGTTGCCGATCCGGAAGACGATCGATCTGCCCGATCGAGACCTGCTCATCCCGCCCTTTCTGATCATCCCCCTGATGGAAAATGCATTTAAACACGGCGAATTGCGCAATCCCGATCGACCCATTGAGCTGACCGTCCAGACCGGAAAGGCAGATCTGATCATTCAGGTGTGCAACGCCACAGCCGAAAAACAGAAAGCCGATGCCGGAGGGGTGGGATTACAGAATGTAGAGCAGCGATTGGCATTGCGATACGGCAACCTACACTCCTTTGACCTAAGGAAAGAAAACGGTTCCTTTTCCGTACGACTACAAATCCCCCTGCACCTATGCTGAAATGCCTGCTGATCGACGACGAGCCGCTGGCATTGCAATTGCTCCAGGACTACGTGGCTCAAACACCCGGTCTCGAAACGGCCGGCTCCTATACCCATGCGCTGGAAGCCTTGAAAGCATTGGAAGAAAAGGAAGCGGACCTGCTCTTCCTCGACGTGCAGATGCCCGATCTCACCGGCATTCAGCTAAGCCGCATCCTGCAGAACCGGTATCCCATCATTCTGACGACAGCCTACGAACAATATGCTCTGGAAGGCTACGAACTGAACGTAGTCGACTACCTGCTCAAACCCATCACCCTCGACCGCTTCCTGAAGGCCGTACAGAAAGCCAGGCAGCGGCTAAGTCCTTCGGCAAACCCGAAGGCTGCACCCTTTGACCCGCTTTCCTTCCTGTTTGTGAAAAGCGAATACAAAACCGTGAAGATCGCTTTGGATGACGTCCTGTACCTGGAGAGCATGGACGATTACGTCCGCATTCACACCCAAATAGAACGGATCATGACGCTGGAACGACTGAAGTACTTCGAATCTTCCCTCCCCCCCGAACGCTTTATGCGCATTCATCGCTCTTACCTCATTGCCCTGGATAAGATCGACTACATCGAGCGAAACCGAGTAATCATTCAGGATGCCCGCCTACCCATTGGAGGGGCCTATCAGGAAGCTTTCTGGAAGCGCATTCGACTTGATTCCTGAGGTATTCTTTAGTTCTTTTGGGCGCGGATCATGCGCTCCTTGCTCTGCATATCGGCCTGAACGCACAGTTTTCGGTAGCCGTAACTCGACAGCAATTCCGCTACAGCATGCAGCCTGAACTCATTGCATTCCAGGTAAATGCGTCCACCCGATTCAAGTTTTTGCTGACCCAGCCCGGCCAGGGCCTTGTAGAATTGCAGCGGATCTTCCGCCGTAGTAAAAAGGGCCGACTCCGGTTCGAATTGAAGCACCTGAGGCGGCATGAGGTGACGTTCACTGGGCGGAATATAGGGCGGGTTGCTCACCAGAATATCCAGGCCGGGCAGTTCATCCCACGTACTGTCGTCCAGCAAATCGAGCCGGAGGAAGTGCACGTCCAGGCCCAGGCGTTCGGCATTGCGCCGGGCTACCAGCAGGGCGTCTTCATGTACATCGGCAGCCCAGACGGCCCAGTCCGGCCGCTTTTTCTTCAGGGCCAGCGGAATGCAGCCACTGCCGGTACCTGCATCCAGCACGGCCAGAGCATCCTGTTTCTCTTCCGCTAAGATCCAATGGACCAACTCTTCGGTCTCCGGGCGAGGGATGAGTACAGCTTCGTTCACTTCCAGGACCAGACCGTAAAAATGTGCCTCCCCCAGTACGTACTGGATAGGCCGTCCCTGCCGCAAGGAGGCTAATAGTGCATCAAAGCGCTGCTGATCCGGTTTGGTCAGCAGCCGCTCGGGCTGGAACAGCGATCGCTTCAGGCCGTCTTCCACGAGCAGGCGGGCCAGGTTGTGGGCTTCCCGCTCGCCGTATCGCGAACGGAGCGCGTGAACCGTCCGGGTGAAGGCATCGCGCACGGTCATCAGCCGAGGCGATTTTTGAAGTCCTCGTAGCCAAAGGTGCGCACCACCTCCAGGCGGCCGGCTTCCGTCCACAGGCAGATACTGGGGTGTTTCACCCCGTTGAAGGTGGTGGTCTTCACCATAGTGTAGTGGATCATATCCCAGAAGACCAGCCGGTCGCCGGGCTGCAGGGGGCGCTCAAAGCTGTAAGCTTCCATGGAATCGCCGGCCAGGCAGCTCACCCCGCCGAGCCGATAGGTCGGTTTGCCGGGCACGGGATCCGTGGCGCCCAGAATGCGGGGCCGGTAGGGCATTTCCAGGGTGTCGGGCATGTGGGCGGTGAACGACACATCCAGGATGGCCGTCCGTTGGCCGCCGTTCTCCACCACATCCAGCACGGTGGATACCAGCTCGCCGGTTTCCCAGGCGATGGCGCTGCCGGGTTCCAGCCATACTTCCAGCTGAGGATAGGACTCGCGGAAATGAAGCAGGGCGGCTACCAGCCGGTTGGTATCGTAGCCTGGGCGAGTCATGAGATGCCCGCCGCCGAAGTTGATCCATTTGAGCTGCGGAAAAAGATGGCCGAACTGCTCGACGACCGAGGCGATCAGCTGCTCCGAAGCTGCAGCAGAGGATTCGCAGAGGGTGTGCACATGCAGCCCTTCGATGCCCACCGGCAGGCCGTCCGGGAAGTGTTCGGCGGTGAGCCCCAATCGAGAGGTTGGCGAAGCCGGGTTGTAGAGGTCGGTGGAAACATCGCTGTACCTGGGATTGACCCGCAAGCCCGGCGAAATACCCGGCTTCAGCCGGTCCCGGTAGCGTTCGTACTCGGCGATGGAATTGAAGGTGATGTGGCTGCTGAACCCCTGAATAGCATTGAATTCCCCCGGCAGGTAGGCCGGCGAGTAGGTATGGGCCTTCACGCCCATCTCCTCATGGATGAGCCGGGCCTCGTGCAGGCTGCTGGCCGTAGCCCCATGCAGGTATTCAGCCACCAGGGGGAAAACGCGCCAGAGCGCAAAGCCCTTGAGTGCCAGGATGATCCTGACCCCACTTCGCTCCTGCACGCGCGCGATCTGCTGCAGATTGCGGCGCAGCCGGGCGACATCCAGCACATAGGCCGGAGAAGGAACCTGTTGGTAATCTATGGACATAGCTGACGAAACACCGAGGCCTCGGGATCGGTTGGCCTCAATTTTTTAGTCGTACTCAAATTCCAGATCGGCATTCACCTCCTCGTGCCAGGGCAGGCCCTGCTCGCCCAGCTCGTTGAGGAAGGGATCGGGATCGAATTGCTCCACATTGAACACCCCCTTCCCGCTCCACTTGCCTTCCAGCACCATCTTCGCGCCCAGCATGGCCGGCACGCCGGTGGTGTAGCTTACCCCCTGCGCACCCGTCTCGCGAAAGGCCGACTCGTGGCTGCAGTTGTTCCAGATGTAGTAGGTCTTGTCCTTGCCGTCCTTCAGGCCTTTGATCCGGCAGCCGATGGAAGTCTGGCCGGTATAGCCCTCACCCAGCTCGCCCGGATCGGGCAGTACGGCCTTGAGGAATTCCAGCGGCACGATGTCCATGCCCTTGTAGTTTACCGGTTCGATGCCGGCCATGCCGATGTTCTGGATCACCCGCAGATGGGTGAGGTATTCTTCCCCGAAGGTCATCCAGAAGCGGGCCCGCTTGATGGTGGGAAAATTTTTGACCAGGCTTTCCAGCTCCTCGTGGTAAATGAGGTAAGACTCCTTCGGGCCGATGTGGGGGTAGGTGATCGGCCGGTGGATCTCGTGGGGCTCGGTCTCCACCCATTGCCCGTGCTCCCAGTAGCGACCTTTCTGGGTGATCTCGCGGATATTGATCTCCGGATTGAAGTTGGTGGCAAAGGCCTTGCCGTGATCGCCCGCATTGGCATCCACGATATCGAGGTAGTGGATCTCGTCGAAATGGTGCTTGGCGGCATAGGCCGTGAACACCCCCGTGACACCGGGATCGAAACCGCAGCCCAGCACGGCCAGCAGGCCGGCCTTCCGAAAGCGATCGTGGTAAGCCCACTGCCAGGAGTACTCGAATTTGGCGACGTCCCGGGGCTCGTAATTGGCCGTATCCAGGTAGTGCACGCCGGCCTCCAGGCAGGCATCCATAATGGTGAGGTCCTGATACGGCAGGGCCACATGGATGACGATTTCCGGCTGAAAGTCCCGGATGAGGTCGGCCAGTTCAGGCATCTTCTCTGCATCCACGGCAGCCGTATGCAAGGCCTGGAAGTCCGTATCCCGCTTTACATCCGCCGCGATGGCGTCGCATTTGGATTTCGTGCGGCTGGCCAGCAGGATCTCCGAGAATACCCCCGGGTTTTGGGCGCATTTGTAGGTGACCACCCGGCCAACACCACCGGCGCCGATGATGAGTACTTTCAACATGTTGTTGATTTGTAAAATAGCCGTGCTAAAGTACTAAATTGGACGGGCTCACTACGCAGGAAAGCAGCAGACGCATAGCTCGTTTGCATTTAGCCGCGTTGCTCGTAAAAACCCGGAAGCACGGAAAGCGTCTATCCGGGCGAAATCCGGTTCTTTATCTTTACCACAACGCGTATTCGCGCACTGCATTGACCACAATATCCCGACCTATGTCCAAGCAAGAAAAGATTGCCGGCTTCGACCCCAACGGCGTGGGGGCCAAAAACGGCCGTTTCCTGGGCCTTCCCTTTGAGGAACACGAAAGCGAGATCGTACTCCTGCCCGTTCCCTGGGAGGTGACCACCTCCTACCGGCCCGGTACGGCGACCGCTGCGCGCAACATCCTGCAGGCTTCCTCGCAGCTCGACCTGTACGATCCCGATGTACCGCATGCGTGGAAGGTGGGCATCTACCTGCGCGACCTGGATATGCACTGGCTGCGGCTCAGCAACGAGTTGCGCGAACGGGCTGCCCACTACATCTACCTTCTGGAGCACGGGCACGATTGCGACGAGCTGGGCACTATGGCCGCCATCCGCGACCGCATTAATCAGGCCGGCGAAGAGCTCAATGCCTGGGTAAAGCAAAGCTGTACAGAGCTGCTGGAGCAAGGCAAGCTGGTGGGCCTGGTGGGCGGTGAGCACTCCATCTCGCTCGGCTTCCTGCAAGCGATGCAGGAGCGGGGCGAGCCCTTCGGCCTGCTGCACATCGATGCCCACTTTGACCTGCGGGAAGCCTATCAGGAGTTTACCTACTCCCATGCCTCCATACTCTATAATGCCCTGTCGCTGGATGCCATCCAACAGGTCCTTTCCATCGGGGTGCGCGACTTTTGCCAGGCCGAACGCGACCGGGCCACTGCGCTGGCCAAGCGCATGACGACCATAGCCGATCAGGAGCTGCGCCGGCGCATGCTGGAGGGTGAATCGTTTGCGAGCATCATCCGCCGGGGCATCGACAACCTGCCCGACCGGGTGTACATCACCTTCGACATTGACGGGCTGGAACCCAGCCTCTGCCCCCATACGGGCACACCCGTACCCGGCGGGCTGCGTTATCAGGAGGCCCTGTTCATCCTCAACGAACTGGTCCGCTCCGGCCGCACCATCATCGGCTTCGATCTGGTGGAGGTGGCCGGCCAGGGGCACGAATGGGACGGGAACGTGGGTGCCCGGCTCTTGTATAAATTATCGGCCCTGATGGGCAAGTCGCAGGGCCGGCTGCCGGCCCCATAATCCGTTTTTTGGTTTCTTTGGGGTTGTGCTTTTCCACTTCAATCTATACAGCGGTCTGCTTTTGCCACCCGTACTCCACGGGCTGCTGTTTGCCATGCTGCTCTTCTGGCGGGGTACGGCCCAGGGGCGTTTGTCCGACCGGCTGCTCGGCGCCCTGGTGCTGCTGCTCACTCTGCGGGTAGCCAACTGGATGCTGGGCTTTACCGGCTGGTACGATGCCCACAATGCCTACTCCACCTTCCTATTCTATTTTCCGTTCAACTATTGGTTTGCATTCGGCCCCCTACTCTACTTCTACTTTCGCAGCCTGACCAACCGGGCCTTCCGCTTCGAACGCAGGCACCTCTGGCACTTCCTGCCCGTCTTGCTCGATCTGGGCTTGTATGCCTACGCCTTCCTGCTCGATGTGGTGTGGATGCATGGTATACAGGGCCAGCCCTTTCCCGACCATTACGGCAGCAAAGGCCCCCACGGGCAGCTCAATGGCCTGCTCCTGGCCGAGGTCCTGGACTATTTTGTCATTCCGGCCCTTCTCTTTTACGTCGTCCTCACTTTGCGGCACTACCGGCAGTATCGAAGCTATGTGGAAGAGAACTTCTCCGATGCCGACCGCCTGGCCCTTCGCTGGCTGCGCCATCTGCTCTATGTTTTTCTGGCCGCCTTGCTGGTGTGGCTGGTCTTCCAGCTGGCCGACCAGTTCTGGACAGCGGAATTGAGCTACGTACAATACTGGTATTCCTACTTTATCTGGGGAATCATTGTGTACTATGTGAGTATAGCCGGCTATGGTTCGCGCATGCCGGATCTCCTGCCGCTGTATTTCGTGCCCGGCCGGCCGACCGAAGAAACGGAGGCAGTCGATAGCGAGCCGGCACCGGCTTACCGAGCGGAACTGACCGCCTTTATGAAAACCCACCGGCCCTATCTGCAGTCCGAACTCAGCCTGCAGGAACTCGCCAAGCAGATGGAGCTGCCCCAGCACCTGCTCTCGCGACGGATCAATTCGGCCTTCGGCCAAAACTTCAACGACTTTGTCAATGCCTACCGGGTAGAAGCCGTCAAGGAGATGCTCCTGTCCGGGGATGCCCAACATCTGTCCCTATTGGGCATCGCCTATGAATGCGGCTTCAACAGCAAGGCCACCTTCAACCGGGTGTTTCGCAAGTTCACCGACCAGTCGCCCACCGAATTCCGGAAGGCTCAACATCCGAAAGGGGGCTCAGATTAGGGATTTGAGCCGGATCCTTCGGGATTTGAGGCGCGCACACGTCCTCCATAGCCCACCTTTGGTCCCAACGGATCTATTTCCTTCACTCAAAACACTCTTATCACATGAAATCGCATGTTCTGTTTTTCTCTCTTTTGTTCCTACCCCTCTTCATCCAGGCCCAGCTCATGGTGCAGGCCGAGGAGCTGAATTTCCTGGAAGGGCTCTACCAGGGCGACCTCACCTACAAGGACTACACCTCCGGTGAGCTGGAATCCCTGCCACTAGTCGCCTCCTTCACCCGCAAGGGCGATACCTACACGCTGGATATCGAGCTCTACGAATGGGGAAACCTTTTTGACCAGAAGTACAAGTACCGCATCGCCAACGGCACCGTGTATTCGGACGGGGCCTGGAATCTGGAATCCAAAGAAGTGAATTCCGACGCCCAGACCTTTGCCATCGTCATCAAGCGCACGGGTAAGGACGGCAACGAACGGCGTCCCTGCACCTTCCGCACCACCCTGGCCGGTGACGCCCGGCAGTGGACTATCACCAAGGAGGTGAAGTTTGACGACGAGCCGGACTACTTCATCCGCAACCAGTATACCCTGAAGCAGGTGGAAAAGGCCCAGCCCGCCCGCTTTTCGGAGCCGGGCTCAAGGTAGTAAAGGCCGTGCCCCGAGGGCAGTCCCCTCTAACCCCCCGGGGCATGATCTCCATCTCGTTTCCATGGGCTGCATATCGTTTTTTTTGCCCGGATTATGCATGAATTTGTGCAACTATACCGCTATCAGAAAGGTTTGGGCGCGCCCAAACCTTTCCACGCCCGTATGTACTCGACTCGGAGTGGTTTGGAGCCCCAAACCACTTCATTGTTGGTATAACATGCACTCCCATTTCCGGGTAGAGCCACCGGTTGCCCGGTAGCTCCCCCACAGATCCGGACGAGC
>CAZQSF010000115.1:0-10821 GCA_964595955.1 uncultured Saprospiraceae bacterium | reverse complement strand
TACCGGGCGGACTCGGGACTTGCACCCGTTAGGCGTGCGCCATGCCTGGCGCACACGGAAAAAGCCCGGGCGATGTCGCCCGGGCTTTTCCAAGTCGAAAGGCGATCTGTCGCCTTAGAATTGTTCGGCCTCCGTACTGCCCGACATGGCCACGGTAGAGGCTTGTCCCTGCTGTACGGTGTTTTGTACGTAGTCAAAGTACTCGGTGCCTACAAAAGCCTGGTGCTTGATCGCAGCAAACCCTTCGTCCTGCAGGGCAAACTCGCGCTGCTGGAGTTGGGAATACCCGGCCATGCCCCGGGCTTTGTAGGCCTTCGAGATTTCAAACATGGACGTATTCAGTGCGTGGAAGCCCGCCAGGGTGATGAACTGGAACTTGTAGCCCATAGCCGCCAGTTCCTCCCGGAAGGTTTCCATCTGCGATTCCTTGAGGTGTGCCGCCCAGTTGAAGGAGGGCGAGCAGTTGTAGGCCAGCAGTTTGCCGGGATAGGCCTCGTGAATGGCCTGGGCAAATTCGCGGGCCTCACCTAGGTCGGGATGGGAGGTCTCCATCCACAGCAGGTCGGCATAGGGGGCGTAGGAGAGGCCGCGGGAGATGGCTTGTTCGATCCCGTTCTTCACTTTAAAGAAGCCCTCGCCGGTGCGCTCGCCGGTGCAGAAGGGGCGGTCGCGCTCGTCGATATCGCTGGTGAGCAGGCCGGCCGCATCGGCATCCGTGCGGCCGATGATGAGGGTGGGTACGCCCATGACGTCGGCCGCCAGGCGGGCGGCTACCAGCTTGTTCACGGCTTCCTGAGTGGATACCAGCACCTTGCCGCCCAGGTGCCCGCATTTTTTGGCCGAAGAGAGCTGATCCTCGAAGTGCACACCGGCCGCTCCGGCTTCGATCATGCCCTTCATCAGCTCGTAGGCGTTGAGGTTGCCGCCGAATCCGGCCTCGGCATCAGCTACGATAGGCACCACCCAGTCGGTCTGGCCGTTGCCGGTCACGCTCTGGATCTGATCGCGGCGCAGCAGGGCGTTGTTGATGCGCTGCACTACCATAGGTACGGAATTGGCCGGGTAGAGCGACTGGTCGGGATACATGTGCCCGGCCAGGTTGGCATCGGCAGCTACCTGCCAGCCGCTGAGGTAGATGGCATCCAGCCCGGCCGAAACCTCCTGGATAGCCTGATTGCCGGTAAGGGCACCCAATGCCGCAACGTAGGGTTGGGTGTGCAGCTTGTGCCATAGCTTCTTAGCACCCTCGCGGGCCAGGGTGTATTCGATCTGTACGCTGCCGCGCAGCTTGATCACACTTTCCGGAGCGTATGGGCGCTTGACGCCTTCCCAGCGGGGATTGGTCATCCAGTCTTCCATCAGCCGCGATACGCGGATATCGATTTGCTTGGTCATAATGTTGGATTATTTGGTGGTTAGTAGAATTCAGTCGATCAGTTCATATGCTGGCAGGGTGAGGAATTCGGTGAATTCATCCTGCAATACCAGTTGGTCAAACAAGGCGACGGCTTCCTCGAAGCGGCCCTGGCGGTAGGCGTTCTCGCCGAGCAACTCCCGGATCTTGCGGAGCTCCTCGGCCTTGAGCTGCTCGTACAGCTCGGGTGTGACCGTGCGACCGTCGTCCAGTTTTGCCTGGCTCTGCAGCCACTGCCACAGCTGGGTGCGAGAGATCTCGGCCGTGGCGGCGTCTTCCATGAGGTGGTAGAGAGCTGCCGCCCCGTTGCCGCGCAGCCAGCTCTCGATGTAGAGGATGCCCACGTTGATATTAGTGCGCACTCCCTGCTCGGTGATGGTGCCCTCGGGCACGGCCATGAGATCGGCGGCCGTGACCTGTACGTCCTCGCGCTTGTTGGCGATCTGGTTTTTTCCGGGCATGTGCTCGTCGAAGATCGCCATGGCCACGGGCACCAGGCCGGGATGGGCCACCCAGCTGCCGTCGTGCCCGTCTTTCACCTCGCGCAGCTTGTCGGCCCGCACCTTGTCCAGGGCGGCCTCGTTGGCTTCCGGATCGCTCTTGATGGGGATCTGGGCGGCCATGCCTCCCATGGCGTGTACGCCCCGCTTGTGGCAGGCCTGGATCACCAGCTGGGAATAGGCCTTCATGAACGGTACCGTCATGGTCACCTGCGCCCGGTCGGGCATTACGAAGCCGGGGCGGTTGCGAAAGCGCTTGATGAAGGAAAAGATGTAGTCCCATCGGCCGCAGTTGAGCCCGGCGGAATGGTCGCGAAGCTCCCACAGGATCTCGTGCAGCTCGAACGAAGCCAGTATGGTCTCGACGAGTACGGTTGCCTTGATGGTTTTCTGCGGAATGCCCAGGTAGTCCTGCGCAAAGATGAAGACGTCGTTCCACAGGCGGGCTTCCAGGTGGCTTTCCAGCTTGGGCAGGTAAAAGTAGGGCCCCGTGCCTTTGGCCAGCAGATTCTCGGCATTGTGGAAAAAGTACAGACCGAAGTCCACCAGACTGCCACTCAGGGGCTCACCTGCCAGGTGCAGGTGTTTCTCCTCCAGGTGCCAGCCGCGGGGCCGCACCAGCAGCACGGCTACTTTCTCGTTCAATTGATAGGTTTTCCCGCTGGTGGGATGCTCGAAGGTGATGGTGCGGTTGATCGCATCCCGCAGGTTGATCTGTCCCTGTATGGTGTTGTGCCAGTTGGGCGTGTTGCTGTCCTCAAAGTCGGCCATAAACACTTTGGCACCCGAGTTGAGCGCATTGATGACCATCTTGCGATCCACGGGGCCGGTGATCTCCACGCGGCGATCCAGCAGATCGGGCGGTAGGGAGGCCACGGTCCAGTCGGAGGTGCGGATGTGTTCGGTCTCGGGAAGGAAACCGGGGAGTTCGCCCCGGTCCAGGGCCGACTGGCGCTCCATGCGCTTTTCCAGCAACTCCTTGCGGCGGGTATTGAATCGCTCCTGCAGGGCCGTGAGAAAGGCCAGGGCCTCCGGGGTAAGTATTTCGTCGAAGCCGGGCTCCAGTTCGGCAGTGATCTCCAGCTTGCCGGCTACTCCAGTGTCTTGGGTCATGGGAACAGTTTTTTGCTGAAGCCAAATTAACAAGATTTTCTGCAATCAGCGGAATTTCCGCTAAAAATTATTTTTCCGCTTTTCGCTATCTTTGTTCTATGTTGCACGACCCCCGATCCATCCGCATGATCCTGGGCTTCAAGCTCAAGTATCTGCGCGTTCAGCGCGGCTATTCCCTGGAGGAACTGGCCGATCGCTCCGGCCTGTCGCGGGCCTACATCCACGACATCGAGCGCGGGCGACGCTATCCCAAGCCCGACAAGATCAATGCCCTGGCCAATGCGCTAAGCGTTTCCTATGACTATATGGTATCCCTCAAGGCGGACAAGCGCATTCAGCCGGTGATCGATCTGCTGGACAGCCCCTGGATGCGGGAGTTTCCCCTGGAGGAGTTCGGCCTGAAGCCCGACAAGCTGTTCGAGCTGTTCACCATCGTACCCGACAAGGTGAATGCGCTGGTGAGTACCATCGTAAAGATCACGCGCAACTACCAGCTCAAGCGGGAGAACCTCTATCTGGCGGCCCTGCGCTCCTACCAGGATCTGCACGACAATTACTTTCCCGGGCTGGAGAAAGCCGCCCGGACCGTTGCCAAAACCCACGATCTGCATCGGCCGGGGGTGCAAGAGCTGGAAGGTGTGCTATCCGCAACACATGGCATTCGGGTGGACCGGGAGGCCCTGAGCCGGAAGCCGGCCTTGCGCGAGCTGCGCTCTTTCTTTTCGCCCGGGCAGCAGGTCCTGTATCTTCGGAAGGACCTGAGCCCGGCCCAGGAGCGCTTCCTGTTGGCTCGTGAATTGGGCTTTCAGCACCTGCAGCCGCCCGTGCGGCCATTTGAAACGCGGGTGCTGGAGGCCGACTCCTTCGAGCTCTTGCTGCAAAACTTCGAGGCTTCGTATTTCGCCGCGGCCCTGCTCATGCCGGAGGAGGAGCTGCTGGCCGAAGTGAGGCAATGGGCCGACCAGTCGAAATGGCAGCCCGAATACCTGCCCGGCTTGCTCCGGGCCTACGACGTCACCCCGGAAATGCTCTTTCAGCGGCTCACCAACCTCCTGCCCCACCACCTGGGCCTGCGCGATCTGTTCTTCATCCGGCTGTCGGCCGATGCGGAGGCTAGGCGCATCCGGATGACCAAGGAGCTGCACCTTTCCCGCCTGCACAATCCCTACGCCAACGAACTGGACGAGACCTACTGCCGCCGCTGGGTATCGGTGACCACCATGCAGGCCCTGGCCGGCGGTGCCGGCAGCCCCCGTGCCGATGCCCAGATCGCCGATTACTGGCAAACGGATAACGCCTACCTGGTGCTGAGCATCGCCCAGGCCAATGCGCAGGGGCAGCGCAGCTACTCCAGCGTGAGCATCGGCATGCTGGTCAATGCCCGCCTGCGCCAGACCTTCCGCTTCCTCGACGACCCCGCCCTGCCCACCCGCCTGGTGCACACCACCTGCGAGCGCTGCGGCATCACCGATTGCAACGAACGGGCCGCCCCGCCCCTGCGCCTGCAGGACCAACAGGCCGCCGAAGCGAGGCGGGAGGCAACGGAAGACTTGCTACAGTAAAAGGCAACGAATAAACGGTATTCTTCCCCGCTTACGCTGTATGTGTGCCCGCAAACCAGCTCATGGCCTTTTCCCTTTTTGCTTTGGAGAAGGGTTGCCCCGCGGACGATATCCTTTTTTGCGTTTATGGGCTTCGATATAGATATCCTCCAGTTCCTCAGCCCGTTTCCTTCCCGGAATGTCAAATACCAGGATTCGACCGAAAAACCGCAGCCAGCCAACTACGCGATTGAAGAGGTTGACCTGACTGCGAAGCCGTCTGGAGTACCCATCGGACTCGACAGGGTTATCGCTGATACCGTATTTGTAAATGCCACGAGTGCCCCGATCATAGATGCCATACAAATGATGTTTATTTTTATTCTTATGCGAATTTCCGTGAACAGGCATACGTTTTAGAATGGAAAGTCAGACGTATCGACCGAGGGCCACGCTTTTTTATTACTGTAGGTAAAGATCGGGTGTTTGGGAACGTAATCCCAGGGCTCGCCGGTTTTGCGCTCATAGGCCAGGGAAGCAACATAAATGACCTTTTCAAACCAGATGTCCTTGGCCATTGCTTTGGGATTGTCAAGGACCATTTCGTACCATTCCCGGCCGTTAGCCACAATGCAAGCCCGTACGTCGAGGAAATGGTCCGGAGAAAAGTAATCTGTACTGCCAAAAGCACCTGAGCCGATCTCCCTGGCATAGCGCTCCCCATCCAACTGATAGAGCTTTTCCGCCATGTTCTCTTCGAAAGCGAATATCGTTTCCAATGAAGACTGGCTCAGCGCCCGGACAAGTGGTTCCACAACAGCCTCGTCATTGCCTTCTTTAGACCAGTCAAGCAGGTCGATAAACGCCCAGAAGGTATCGTCGTCCATTTTCCCGCCATCGGGATAGGGATGCACATAGATCTCCAGCTCCGTATCTGCCCCGTAGCGCTGCATCAGCTTTTCGCGCAGGGCGTCGCTGAGCTCCGACAACTTGATCTTGATGACTTCGGCCATGACCGTTGTAAATTATGCGAAATGCCAAGAAAAAGCAAGTCCGGAGAGTCCGTACCTTACCGCGGGAAAATCAACGAATTGCGCATGAACATCCTTATTATCGGGGGCGGGAACATGGGCCGGACGTACGCACGCAGTTTTATTCGGGCACATATAGCACCGCCGGAGCAGCTGAGCCTGCTGGAAAAATCGCCGGAAAAGGCTCTCGCGCTGAAGGCTGAAGGCATCGGCCGGGTATTCAGCCGGGCGGAAGACTGCCTGAGCCGGGCCGACCTCATCATACTGGCCGTAAAGCCACAGGATAGTTTGCCCCTGTTCCAATCTTTGCGCCCTTTGCTGGATGGCGGCCAGGTGCTGCTGTCCATCATGGCCGGCATTTCCATAGCCACTATTCAGGAACAGCTGGGCGTGGAAAAGGTCATCCGGGCCATGCCCAATCTGCCGGCCCAGATCGGGCGGGGCATGACGGTTTTCACCTCTTCGGACGAGGTGACCCGCATTGAATTGGTGACCGTGCAAAACGTGCTGAACGCCACGGGCAAAACCCTGTATGTGGAACGGGAAGAGCTGCTGGATGCCGCCACCGCCATCTCCGGCAGCGGACCGGCCTACGTCTGGTTCTACATGGACGCCCTGATGGAAGCCGCCCGCCAGATGGGTTTCAACGAGGGGGAAGCGGAACTGCTGGTCAGCCAGACTTTTCTGGGAGCTCTGGAATTATACCAGGCCAATAACACCAGCTGCCCGGAGTGGATCCGGCGCGTTTCCTCGCGAGGCGGCACCACCGAGGCAGCGCTGCTGGTGTATCGGCAGACCGCCTTTCGCGAGGATCTCATTCAGGGTGCCCAAGCGGCTCTGGAACGGGCCCGGGAGCTGGGCCGGCACGAAGACTAGGTCACCCTTTTGATTTTTTCCTATTTTGAAGGTCTATGGAACAGCGCCCCGACATCCGCCGCCTCATCGGTGAAGCCCGCTTGGAAGATGCCATCGATCAACTGGCCGCACACCTGGAATCCAACCGGACGAACTACCCGGATGCCTACCGCAGCGCAATCCACATTCAGGCTGATTTTCGGGAACTTGAAAAAGAGCGCATTGCGGGTACCCTGAGCAACGAGCAGCTCAACCTCGGACGTAACCGCATTCAGAGCCGGTTGCTGGATGTGCTCGATCAAATGGAGCAGCCCCCGGCTCCACCCCTGCTCAATGCTTCCCGCCGTTGGCCGATCCTTCTGGCCGCGGTACTCGGCCTGGCCGGTATACTGTATTTCATTTTGAGGCCCGAGCCCCAGGAGGCGGGCGGCTGTCCTTCCTTCGCCGCCGAATCGGCCTTCAACATCCTGGTGCACCCGTTCACGGCCTTTGAATCCTCAAATTACGAGCCCCACGCCGCCATCGTTTCCCGCTTGGACCGCCTGAATACGGAATACCAGATTGGGACCAGCGTGCAGCCCTTGACCGGGGCCCTTGCACCGGTTTTTCAAAGCCAGGATGCCGAACGCCTGGCCGGGGAATGCGGGGCCCAACTCGTCATTTGGGGCAATACCGAATCGCTGAACGGGAATGGCCACATCCTCCAGACCTTCTACCAGTTCTTTCATCAAGGGGAAGACCGCTTTCGCATGACCAAAGTCAACTGGGAAGGCAAGGCAAAGGGAGTTGGCCTGCAATCCGCCCAGGCCAAACTGGGCAGCAGCGGCTTCATACAGGATACCGTTCAGAACCTCAGCGAAATCGTTGCTTCCGGCAAACTCACCCGCAAGATCGAAGAGACCATCCTGCTGCTTTTCGGGGTGGTGGCTCATCAAACCCGGCACGAGAAAGCGGCCATTGCCTCTCTGAGCGGCATCAGCTGGCAAGACTCGGCCAGCCAGGTGCTGGGCAATATGGTGCTGGCCGACAGCTATCTGGAAACGGATAAGACGACAGCCCTGCGCTACTACGACAAAGTGCTGCAGGCCCACCCCGACTACCCCCTGGCCCTCAACAACCGGGCCTACCTGGAGCTGGAACAGGGCCAGGCGGAGAAGGCCTTGCAAGACATCAACCGCAAACTTCAGCAGGACTCTTCCGACGCTCAGGCCTGGATCGCGCGCAGCGAAGCGCTTTTAGACCTCAAAAAGGTTCGCCTGGCCGAAGAGAGTCTGGAAAAGGCCCGGTCGGTAGCCCCCGAAAAAGAAGCAGTGCGCCTTCGCCTGGACGAAGTGGACCGGGAAATCGAACTGCAGAAGCGTTCGCTGGATACCCGCGAAGATATTCGTCAATAAGGCCCTAGCGGAGGCTGAGCGGGTCGGTCTGGAGCGGCTCCCGCACCGCCGGATCGGCCTTCTGCCAGATGGACAGCACCTCGGTCCGGATGGCTTCGGCTTCCTTTTGGCGACCGAGTTTATCCAGTGCCTCCCGCTTCCCGAGCAGGGCCTTCACCCGCTTGGGTGCGCGCTGCAGGGACAGGTCGAACTGGGCGAGGGCCTCCTCGTAGCGCCCCTGCTCCAGCAACCACCGGCCGTACATTTCCGGAGCGGGCCAAACGATGCGGGGCGGACCGGCCAGAAAGTCGATCTCCTCCTCCAGATTGGCGGCCTGGGCCAGCTTTTCGCCGGCTTGCTCCTCCCTTCCTTCCAGGCGGGCCAGAGCGGCCTCCAACTCGAGCAGCACCACCCGGCTGCCCTTCACCCCTTTCTCGGTGGGCGCGTAGCGCGAGCCCCCGGCACTGCACATGGCCTCGGCATCTTGGGTGATGCTGAGGGCGGCCTTGGCGATCTCGGCATCCAGGGAATCGATCTGCCGGCGCAGTGAAACTGCATCGCCGGTCCGGTAGGCCCGGTAGCCGTCCACAAAGCGGAACTGGGCCTTCATGAAGATGTTGATGGCGTTCACCTCCATCGGCCGGACACTCACCGTATCCGTCCAGCGGTCCGTCTCGGCATAATAGGCGCCACGCATGCGGCCCAGGTATTCCAGGGTGTAGGGCAACTGCAGTTGCCGGTGGAAGGCATCCATGTCGGCAAGCAACCGGCGGGCATCGGCGTAGCGGCCCTGCTGCAGGTAGCCGTACATCAACCACTGCAAGGAGTGGAAGTCGCGTTCGTCGTCCTCCAGCCCCTTTCGCGTCATGCGATCTACGCTGGCCTGGTAGGCAGCTTCGTTGGAGCGGACCGTCTCCTCCCACATGCCCATGGCCACGTAGATGTGGGAAGGCATGTGCAGAGCGTGGGCGGCCGAAGGTGCCACTTCGGCATAGGCGTTGGCCGCCGGGATGGCCTTGGCGGCCCGGCTGGGATAGTCGTAGGCGTGGATGAGGTAATGCAGCGCCCCGGGATGGTTGGGGTTTTCGGCCAGAATGCTTTTGGCAATGCGGGCAGAACGGTCGAAATTTTCCTGCTCATCATCGGAGTTCCAGATGAGCGAAAGGGCGTAAAAGGCAGCTACCTCCTGGTTGTCCGGATATCGATCGTGCATGTCGGCCAGGAAGTCGGCAAAGGCATCGTGTCGCTCCTCCGCACTGCCCTCGCCAAAGAGGAGTTCGGCACTCTGCAGGAAGTCGCGTTCCAGCTCATTGGCGGCTTCGGCCAGGCGCGCTTCGGAATCGCCGGCCAGCTTGGCCAGGGCGGCTTCCCCTTCGGCTTTATTCTCGCGGCCCCACAGGGCCTTGTAATGGGTCATGGCCTCGCCCCAGTAGGCCATGGCCATGGTGGAGTCGGCCTGCTGGGCCTCCTGAAAGGCCTCGCGGGCATCGTCGTACTCGAAGCTGTGCAGCAGGAGCAGGCCGCGCTCAAAGGCCGGCCGGGCCGCTTCGGAGCCGGTGAACGTGTAGCCCAGGATGCCCAGGGTTTCCTCCGTTTGCTCGCTTTGATCGCTTGAGGTGGGGGCCGAACAGCCTGTGAGGAGAAGGGCAGATCCGAGGAAGAAGAGTAGGCGTCGCATTGAATGAGGATTTGGCATGAAAATAGGGAATATACCCGTTGCGGAGTGGTTTGTGAGTTTTCATCACCCCAAACCCTGCACAATGGGGAATGCTTATCCATGACGATCCTGCAGATGTCAGGACAGGGTACGAAATGATTCTTAAACCATTTCGTCGCCAGTATAGTTTGCCGTCGGATGCGCGATCCCAGGCATTGAATCCGGATCACTGAACGATATTAGTATGAGGCCCACGGCTAAATTGGGCAGGGAGAGCGAAAGATCAGGCCGTTGGCCATACGATTTTGGCTTTCTGCAGCAAGGTTCCGCATGGAGAAGCGACCATTGGCTAAAAAAAGAGGTCGAAGCCGGACTAAACCGGCATCTGATCGCGAAAGTATCCGTTGTGCCTATTCCGGATCAAAAGGAGCGAAGAAGATGCAAGCTGTCGCCCGGGAGAACCCATTTGGGGTGATACCCGCCCTCGGCATAGGTCGGGCCGGTGCAAAGGGTATCTGCTTTGCGATATACACAAAGCGTGTAAGTACCCTCGCCTTTCAGCGGGCAGCGCAGGCGCACGGTCCGGCTTTTCATTCGCTGCAGCGTGTCGGCCCCGGCAGGAGTGGTAAGGATTACCTCTTTTATCCCTTCGTGTTCATTCACGTTTAGCGTAATATTCAGCATATCTCGCGAGGCATCCATGCAGGATGTCCACGGGGCAATAAGCCCAATGATTATGGGCAGCAGGTATCGCATAATCGATCCAAAGGGTCATCCGCTCTAACGAGGACCATTCCTATTTCGTATATGCCCCTTCTCGTTGGGTCATCCATTGGTCGAGCGTGATCTGGGGTGCGCCCAGCAAAGCATTGGCTTCGGTGGGGTCGCCATCCTCGCCCACTTTGTCGAAGTAGGCCATGAGGGCAGCGCCGAACTGCAAGTCTTTATTGCCGGTGAGTTTGCCAAGCAACTTGGCCAGCCATAGAGGCATGACCGATACGGACTTGCCCTCCGGATAGAAGCGAGCGCAATACCGCTCCAGCGCTTCCCGGAACGGCATGCCTTCCGGCCCGTGGATGTACAGGCGCTTGTTGCGTGCGGCTTCGGTCTGATAGGCCCGGGTCACCATGCGCCCCAGTTCATCGGCCGCAAAAAAGTGCAGGGGTTTGGGTTGCCGGCCCATCATGAAAGGCTTGCCTTCCCGGGCAAACCGGGGCAACATCTCCATCGGCCAGGTCGGGCAAAAGACGGTCCACGGCAAGCCGCTGGCCCGTATGGCTTCCTCCGCACGGAGCTTTGCTTCGATCATGGGAAACCAGGCCCGATCCGCGCGTACC
>CAZQSF010000114.1:0-10825 GCA_964595955.1 uncultured Saprospiraceae bacterium | reverse complement strand
AGAGTAGGCGAAAAAGAGGCGGGTTTCATGCGTCATTCTCATTTTAAAATGGTATGAGGTCCTCGGCTCAATCGGTTATCCTGGCACCGGGATCACTTACGCCTTATTCCTCGTACATAGCCACTTTCCGCTCGCCCGGCTTGGCGTAGCCGCGATACATGCCCAGCGTATTGAAAGGCATGCTCACCCGGCCCTGTGCATCCAACGCAATAAGGCCGCCCCGGCCTCCGGCCTTGACCAGCTTTTCGTGAATGATATGCTGCCCCGCCTCATCCACGCCCATTTGCCTGTAGGCCATCAGGGCTGACATATCGTGAGCGACGGCATAGCGGATGAAGTACTCGCCATGCCCGGTGCAGGAAACGGCACAGGTAGCGTCATCGGCGTAGGTACCGGCCCCAATGATCGGGGAGTCGCCGAGCCGGTTCCATTTTTTGTTGGTCATACCTCCGGTGGATGTTCCGGCCGCCAGGTGGCCGTCGCGATCCAGGGCGACACAGCCCACTGTGCCGAATTTTTCATCCGCATGTTCGAATCCGACCCTGCCGTTACCTTGCTCGCGGGCCTTGGCGTTTTCCAAAGCCTTCCAGCTGCGTTCGGTGTAAAAGTAGGACGGGTCGACCAACTCCAGGCCCTGAAGGCGCGCGAATGCCTCCGCACCGGCTCCGGTGAGCAGCACGTGAGGCGACTCTTCCATCACGGCCCGGGCTGCGCGAATGGGGTTCTTCACCTGGGTCAACCCGCCAACCGCACCGGCGGAGCGATCGCGCCCATCCATGATGGAGGCATCCAGTTCATTCGTGCTGTCGGCCGTAAAGACAGCGCCCCGGCCCGAGTTGAAGAGCGGGGAATTCTCCAAGAATACGATCGTTTGCTCTACGGCATCCAAAGCACTGCCGCCCTCCTGAAGGATGGCCTCGCCGATATCCAGCGCTTCGTTGAGGGCCTGGGTATACTGCCGCTCTTTTTCAGGGCTCATGTTGTCTTCTCGTATGCTTCCGGCCCCTCCGTGAATGACCAGGGCATAGGCCGGTTTGGTCGCTGCGGAATCAGCCGAACCATTCCCCTGGGCCGAAGGGGTACAGGTCTGAAAAAAGAGGAGTGCCGGAAAAAAGAACAGCAAAAGGATGGGTCGCATAGCGGTGAGGATTTAGCGGATCAGAGCCGTACTGCCCTGATCGGTTTGGGTGCGGCCGTCCGGCAAACAGACCTCCGCCTGCCAAATATACACATCCGGCGGGAGTGGGCCGGATGAGGAGCTGCCGTTCCAGCCCTGGCCGGCCGCATTGACGGGGAAGTTCCGGTTTTCGAATACCAGTTGCCCCCACCGGTTGAACAGTCGGAAATGGAGCACCTGGATGCCCGCTTTACCGTGCACCAGGAGTTCGTCGTTTTGCCCGTCTCCGTTGGGGCTAAAGCCGGTCGGCACGAAAATAGCAGTCTTCCGCCTTACCCGGACCTGCAGGTAATCCTCCGCGGAGCAGCCCTGGGCGTCCAACACCTTAAGCCCGATGCCCTGTCCGCGCATAACGGGAAAGGCGGGCAAGGGACAATCCACACAAGACCAGATAGCCGAATCGGCGCTTTCCCAACGGTAGCGGTAGGGCGGCGTACCGCCTTGAACCTCAGGGTTCAGATGGAGAGTGTCGCCGTATTCTACTTGAGGGTTGGCGCCGAGGTCCACCCCGAGGGGGAGCGGGGCAGGCACCGGCACTTCGGGCAGATAAAACGCACAGCCTGCGGCATCGCGAACCCGGAGCGAATAGGTGCCCCTTCCCAAACCGGGGAAAAAACCGGAGGCGGAGGCCTCTTCGTTTAAAAAGATCGAAAGCGGAGGCACCCCACCCCGGGCTTCGGCCTGCAGGTGCCCATCCATGGTTTCATAGCAGTTCGGCGGCTGCACGTAGTAGGTGGCCTCCAGTGCCGGCGGCTGCTCGATGCGCACGGAATCCAGCACGGTACAGCCGACATCGTCGGTAAGGGTCAACTCGTACAATCCGGCTTGCAGGGCGTTCAGTTCCGCCCCCTCCTGGCCGTTTGACCACTGCAAATCGAAAGGCGGGAACTGCCCGCTCACCGTCGTTTGGATACGGCCGCCGGCCTCGCCATGGCAACGGACATCCTCTTTTTCGAATTGGATTTCGATCGGCTCATCGTTGGGTACGAAGGCCCGAAATACGGTCGAACAGCCATTGGCATCCGAGACCGTCAATTCGTAATTGCCCGCCTCGAGGTCATTGGCATCCTCGGTGGTCAGTCCGTTATCCCAAAGGAAAGTATAGGGCGGCCTGCCGCCGCTCACCCCCACATCAATGGCTCCGGCCTGCTGGCCCGAACAACGCACAGGTTGGATATCGGCAATCACTTCCAGCGGAGAGGGGGCCGGCAGGAGTAGGAAGGTGTCGAGCCGACAGTCGCCCGAATCCTCGATGCGCAAGGCGTAAGTGCCGGCGAAGAGCCCCGTGAATTGCCCGTCGGTATTGGTGCCGCTGCCCAGCGAAAAGGTGTAGGGCGGCACGCCCCCATCGGCATAGATGTAGATCTGCCCGTCCGGCCTGTCGGCGCAACTGGGAGGCACCCTTTCGATCTCCAGATCCAGTCCATCGCAAATGCGCCAATGCAGGACCTGGCGCTGGGCCGTCAGCAGGTTCGGTATGGCCCACAGCAAACAGAGGGCGAGGCCAGCGAGAAAACATGCTCTCATCACCTATCGCATTATACCGGCACCGGGTACCTATGCCCGGTGCGGCTCGGTTTCAGGGTTATGCGGAACCATATTCCGCGAAGCGTGCATACAAGCTGGAAACGCAGGCGGGTGGGTTTCATTTCGATGGCGGCAAAAATTCTGCGGCATTCGAGAAAACGGCAAAAGTTCCGAATGGAACGGATGCTTCGGCCTGGTCTATGAAAAAGGAGCATTTATCTAGTTTTTAGGCGGCTTTGTCCGCCCAGCTTTTAATTTCACACCAAACAAGGAATTCCTGTATTATGAATCCATTTTTCAAAATGCTGTTTGCCTCCTGCCTGGGCACTCTACTCGCTCTGCTCGTTTTGGGCGGCATCAGCACCCTCATTATCGGCGGCATTGCCTCCAGTGCCGACAAGCCCAAACCTGTAAAAGCCAATTCCATCCTGCACCTGACCTTCGACCAGCCGATCCCGGAGCTCACCAACAACACGGAGTTTACCGGGTTCAAGCTCAAGCAGGAAAAGGTATTGGGCCTTCAGGAAATCACGGAAACCCTCGAGAAAGCCGCCCAGGACGAAAAGATCAAGGGGGTCTTCCTGGAAGTGGACGCACTCCCCACCGGCCTCACCAGCTCGAATGTGCTGCGCGAATCCCTATTGGCGTTTCGCGAAAGCGGCAAATTCATCCTGGCCTATTCCGACTATTACGGACAACAGGCCTATTACCTCGCCTCCGCCGCCGATGAGGTCATGGTCAACCCCATCGGATTGGTAGACTTTCGCGGCATCTCGGCCACCATACCCTTTTTCACCCCCATGCTTGACAAGATCGGCGTGGATATGCAGGTCTTCTATGCCGGCAAGTTTAAAAGCGCCACCGAGCCTTTCCGCCGCACCGATATGAGCCCCGAGAACAAGCTGCAAACCCGGGCCTATCTGGAGGACCTGTACGAGGATATGCTCAGCGACATAGCGGCCTCCCGTCCGCTCAGCGTGGCCGAACTGCGCCAGCTGGCCGACGACTTTACCGGGCTCGATCCCGATAAGGCCCAGGCGCAAAAACTGGTCGACCGGGTGTGCACCCGCAGCGATGCCTTGGAACGACTGCGCGAGCGAATCGGGCTGGCTGAGGATGACGACCTGTCCTTCGTAAGCCTGACCAACTACAATGCCGTCAATCCGCCCAGCACCAATTACAAGGCCAAAAGCAAGATCGCCGTCGTATACGCCGAGGGGTCGATTACCGGAGGCACCGACACGGATAACGGCATCATCACCGATCGACGCTACACGGATATTCTTCGCGACCTCCAAAAGTCGGACAAGGTGAAAGCCGTCGTTCTTCGGGTCAATTCACCCGGCGGCAGTGCATTGGCTTCCGAGAACATTTTGGTGGAAGTCAAGAAGATCAAGGATAAAGGCATTCCGGTGGTCGTGAGTATGGGCGATTTCGCCGCTTCCGGCGGCTATTACATCTCTTGCGCTGCCGATAGCATTCTGGCCGAACCCACTACCATCACCGGGTCCATTGGGGTGTTCAGCATTTTCCCCAGCGTGGCCGAACTGATGGAAGACAAGATCGGCATCACCTTTGACACGGTACTTACGAGCGAACTCTCAGCAGGGCTGAATCCGGTATTCGACCTGAGCAGCAAGGAGTCTCGCCTTCTCCAGCAGCGGACCGACAAAATGTACGAGGGCTTTCTCGGGCGGGTGGCCGAAGGACGGAATATGACCCGGGACGAAGTGCACGAAATTGCGCAAGGCCGCGTGTGGACCGGCGAAAAAGCCCTGGAAATTGGGCTGGTCGACCGGCTCGGCGATCTCGACCACGCCATCGAAACCGCCGCCCGTATGGCCAACCTGCAGGAGGGAGATTACCGGATATCGGACTATCCCAAGGTGAAAGACCCCTTGATGCAGTTGCTCGAAGAACTTTCCGGAAATGAGATGGCCCGCGAACGCCTGCTGTTGAAAAAGCAATTGGGACGCCTTTATCCGCATTATCGATACGTCAAGGAGATCACCGAGGAGCCCGGAGTACAGGCCCGGCTACCCTATGTAGTAAAGTTTTAAAAACCCGTATTTATCCAACTCAAAAACAAAGGGTTAGCTCGATCGAGCTAACCCTTTGTTTTTGATAGCTTATGCTATTCTATTGAACGCTCTCCCTCAGGGCTGTTCTTCTTCGAAATCCAGCGATACGGAATTGATGCAATAGCGGAGGCCGGTGGGTTCGGGCCCGTCCGGAAAGACATGCCCGAGGTGCCCGCCACAGCGGCCGCAGAGCACTTCGGTGCGCACCATACCGTGGCTCAGGTCCTTCTCTTCGGCCACGTGTTCGGAGCGGTAAGGCGCGGAGAAACTGGGCCAACCGGTCCCCGACTTAAACTTGGTATCGGAAGAAAAGAGCGGAAGCCCGCATGCGGCACAAGTGTAGGTCCCACTTTGCTTGTTCTTCAGCAGATCGCCGGTAAAGGCCCGTTCGGTACCTTTCTCGCGAAGCACGCGGTATTCCTCAGAAGTGAGCTCCGACTTCCATTCCGTTTCCGGCTTGTCGACGGAAGAGAGCTTTTGGCCGTCTAGCCCGATGAAGGGCCCCTGCCCGGTCGAGGGGTCGGTTGTTGCTGCGTCCCGGGAGGACTGCGCTTGATTACACCCCAGCAGGATCAGGGTAAAACTCAGGGAAAAAACAAAACGCATCATGTGATTTGGATTTTCCATATAACCCTTCGCTACGGCAAAAGGATGGCTTCAAAGCGTTAGGGCCGTGTCAAGGCCGGTTCTTGTTCCGGATGCGCGGGTGGTTCCACTCTTCCTTTTGGGCAAAATCGACAATGCGCCGCATGAGATTCATGATGGTGAGAAACACGACGTAGGACACGGCAACCACAATAAAAATCCACCAGTATGATCCGGCTTCGTTTATGGGCACCTGGGAGGTGATCCAGGCCACGCCGCCGGCCCCGGCTGCCAGGCCCATGAAACTGTACATGCTTCGACCCCAGTAGCGAAGGGCATTCTTGGTGGAGAGAAAGAAGATGCTGTTGAACAAGGCAAACAGCAAAAGAAAAGCCGCGGCCGTCAGCCAGGGGAAATCGGGTTCTACCTGCATGAGCCCCGTGAGATCGATGAGCTTGGCGATGCCGATGAAAACGAGAATGGCTACCATAGCCAAACCGGCCTGAAGGACGGGATTGAATGCTTTGGCCAGAAAAGAGGATTGGTCGTTGTGTTCCATGGATGTATACAATGTGAATGAAGATAGATTGTTTATTCCGTTTTGCGAACGGAAAGCTGAAAACCCCATTATTTTAGGCGCATGAATGCTCCATGTTTAATCCGTCTTTTGGTGACCGGCCTTTCCGTCTGCTGTTCTCTCTTCACCCTTTACGCCCAAATCCCCCAGGTTACGCTGGGTGAAATCCAGGGCCGGGACAACGCGAGCCCGCTGCTCGGCCTGCAGGTAGAGACTGCCGGAAATGTGGTTACAGCTCGCGGTTTTGATCGTTTCTTCATCCAAAGTACGGCCGGCACAGCCGACGGCGATCCGCTGACCTCCGACGGGCTGGTCGTGTTCACCGGCAGCCTTCCCGGGCTTGCCGTGGGTGACATCGTCACGGTGAAGGGCCGCGTGGAGGAAAGAGAATCCACGACGGCACTTGGCGGCGCCTTCCTGGAAGTGGTCGTCACGGCCTCGAACGAACTGCTGCCCAGCCCTGTGCCCCTGGATGCCGAATTTCCCGGGCCGATGCCTCAAAGCCCCCACGCCCTGGAGCGTGTGGAAGGGATGCGGGTGTCCTTTTCCGGTACGTTTTGCGGACCTACCAACCCACTGGGCCTTACCCCGCTCACGGCCAACACATCCCGCCCCTTTCGCGAGCCCGGCATTCGCTGGCCCGGCCTGCCGGGCCTACCGGTTTGGGATGGCAATCCCGAGGTCTTCTGGCTGGACCCCAATGCCCTCGGGCAACCCAACAAGGTCGACATCGTGGCCGGACAAGCAGTGAGTGCCATAGCTGTCCTGACCGAAGAATCCGTGGGCTATGTAGCCCTGCCCTCCAACTACTTTATCGAAGGCGAAACCGATCCGGTTTCGATCCCGGGCAAAGAACAGGGGGAATGGACTGTAGGCTCGCTCAATTGCCTGCAGTTTCTGCCCACGGCCCCCGACCGCATCACCAAGGCCAAAAAACTGGCTGCTTTCATTGCCCGCCGGATGCGCCTGCCCGATGTCGTAGCTCTGCAAGAGGTGGGGAGCGAAGCCGAGCTGGACGAGCTTATTTTCTACCTGAAATTCGAGGACCCCACGGCCCAGTATAGTCCGTACCTGGTGCCGGGCAACGATCAGATCAACCTGGCCTTTTTGGTCAAAAACACCCTCTTCGACCTCATCGTCACACAGCTCGGCAAAAATGAAACCTTCAGCGGCGGATCCACCACGCACGATCGGCCGCCCCTGTTGCTGGAGGGCCTCCTGACGGACCGGCCCGATGTCGAGTTGAAAGTGCTCAACCTCCACATGCGTTCCCTGAACGGCATCGAAGGGCAGGACAGCAATTTCGTTCGCCTGAAACGGGATGCCCAGGCCCGGTCGGTGGCCACGATCGTACAGGCCCTGCAGGGAAGCAACCTCATCGTATTGGGCGACTTCAATGCCTTTCCCTTTACCGACGGCTACGTGGATGTGACCAATCAAATTGCCGGTACGCCCAGTCTGGGCGCTCAGTTTCCCGTGGAAGACATCGTACAGCCACCCCTGCTCAACCCGTCAGCTACCCTGCCGGACCCCGACCAGCGGTATTCCTTTGTCTTTGAGGGCAACGCCCAGATCCTGGACAACTGCCTGACCACAGATCTGCCCGACCTGGAGGTAAGTCGGTTCGCCTTTGCCCGGGGCAATGCGGATTATCCCGACTTTTTTGCATCCGACCCCAACAGCCCGCTGCGGGCCAGCGACCACGACGGCCTCGTACTCTACCTGCGTCCGCGCGATGTCTCGGCCGTGCCCGGGGCCGGGCCGGCCGACCGGTTTGCCTTGCGCCTGCCCAACCCCATTCGCCCCGGCCAATGGGTGGGATGGCAAAGCTCCACCCCCTTGCAGATCAGGATTTACAACCCCCTCGGTCAATTGCTGTGGCAACGGGCCGATCGACGGCAGGGTTTTACCTGGCCGGAACTGCAGGCGGAAGGTCTATTCATCCTGTCGATGACCGATGCAAACGGCCGCTTGGTGTCGAATCGGAAGGTGTGGATGGCGCACTAAACCAATGGGTTCCGCCATCAAACGGGCTTTCCGAAGAGATCGTAAGCCTCGGCTTCGGTGATGCGTATGGGCGCAAAATCGCCGACGCGCAGGTAGTGGTTTTCCACAGGTACCAACACTTCATTGTCGACTTCGGGGCTGTCGGCTTCGGTCCGGCCTACAAAGAAGCCGCCTTCCACCCGATCGAATAAAACGCGCAGGGTTTTTCCGATCTGCTCCTGATTGTGGGCCAGGGCAATGTCTTCCTGAAGGGCCATGATGCGGTTGGCCCGCTCGGCCTTGACCTCCGGCGGCACATCGTCGGCCAGGGCATGGGCGTGGGTTTGTTCCTCGTGACTGTATTGAAAAACGCCGAGCCGATGGAACCGCTGCTCCTGCACGAAGCGGTACAGTTCCTCGAACTCCTCTTCGGTCTCGCCGGGGAAGCCCACCAGCAAGGTGGTGCGCAGCGCGAGCCCGGGCACTCTGGCGCGGGCGAGATCGAGCAAATCGCGCGTCTCTTGTTGGGTGATCTGACGGCGCATCCGCTTCAAGACCGGGTCGCTGGCGTGTTGGAGCGGCATATCGAGATAATTGCAGATCTCCGGTCGCTCGGCTATCACATCCAGCACTTCGGTGGGGAATTTGCTGGGGTAGGCGTAGTGCAGGCGGATCCACTCAATACCCTCCACATCAGCCAGAGCATGGAGCAGGCGGGGAAGTTCGCGTTTTTTATAGATGTCCAGCCCGTAATAGGTCAGCTCCTGAGCGATCAGCAGCAGCTCTTTTACACCCCGGCGCGCCAGGCTTTGCGCTTCCGATACCAATTGTTCGATGGGCTTGCTCAGGTGTTTGCCTCGCATGAGGGGAATGGCGCAGAAAGCACAGGTGCGGTTGCAACCTTCCGAGATCTTCATATAGGCGTAATGAGCCGGCGTGGTAATGGCCCGCTCACCGATCAGTTCGTGCTTGTAATCGGCTTGCAGCTTGGCCAGCAATCCTGGCAATTCCAGCGTGCCGAAGTAGGCATCCACTTCGGGGATCTCGGCTTCGAGCTCCTCCTTGTAACGCTGAGACAGGCAGCCCGTAACATACAGCTTGTCGATTCCGCCTTCTTTCTTCACCTCGGCATACTGAAGGATGGTATCAATGCTCTCCTGTTTGGCCAGGTCGATGAACCCACAGGTATTGACGATGACGATGTTGGCGTCGGGGCTATTGCTGTCGTGCAATACCTCGTAATCGTTGGCTTGCAATTGAGTGATGAGGTTCTCAGAATCGACCCGGTTTTTGGAGCAACCCAGGGTAATGACGTTGACTTTGTCCGGTCTGTGCGTGCGGGTTTTCATATTTTAGCCCATTGGAGCGCAAAGGTACTTCTTTTTTGCGCGCTGCGAATCAAACGAATATCTTGCAGTATGAAGATGACAATACGCCTCCTGCTGGGGTTCGCACTGACGGTGGTTCTGGCCCGGCCGGCTTCGGCCCAGTTGGGCCTGACCTTCCGCTACCAGTTTCCGGATGCGCAAAACTGGGCGCTGCTCACCCAGCCCGGTGACCTCAACCGGACCAAGCTCCTGGGCAATGGCTACAGCTTCGGCATCGACTACTGGTTTCGGCTCAAGAATACCCGAATCGAATTTATGCCCGAACTGAATTTCAGCGGCTTTCAACCCATTGAAGCCAATGGGTCCAGGACCCGGGCCCATTGGATGGGTTTTTATTTCAACACCAACTTTTACCTCTTCGACTTCAAGGCCGACTGCGACTGCCCCACGTTCTCCAAGGAAGGCAGTGCCGCCCAGAAGGGCTTTTTCGTGCAGGTTTCCCCGGGCATAAGCCTGCTGAGCCAACGCATCGAGCTCCCCGAAGGCGGCGAAACCCTCCGCCACAATTCAGCAGCCTTCAGCGTAGGTGTTGGGCTGGGTTTCGATATCGGCTTTTCGGACCTGCTAACCCTTACCCCCATGGGCAGCCTTCGCTACTTCCCCACCGCGACCTGGGACGAACTCAGCCGGGTGGCCGTCAGCGAACAGGACGAATTCTCCGTACCCGACGAAAACACCAGCATCCTGCTTTGGCAGGTCGGCCTTCGGCTGGGTTTTCGTTTCGGACAAACCGATTGATCACACGGAAACCCGAACCATGAATTACTGGCTGGTCAAATCCGAACCTTACGAATACAGTTATCAGGATCTGGAACGCGAGGGGCGCACCATGTGGGAAGGCGTGCGAAACTACGCCGCCCGAAACCATTTGCGCGCCATGAAGGAAGGTGATCTGGTGCTTTACTACCACAGCCGCAAAGGTCTGGAGGTGGTGGGCATCAGCAAGGTGGTCCGCGAGGCCTACCCCGATCCGACGGCCGAAAAGGGCGATTGGTCGGTGGTCGACCTGGTGCCGGTCAAACCGTTCGGGCGCCCGGTTTCACTCCAGGAGATCAAGGCCACCCCCGAACTGCAAGATATTGCCCTGGTGCGCCAGAGCCGGCTCTCGGTTATGCCTCTGGAAAAAGACGCCTTCGAAAAGATCCTGGATCTGGGGGAAACCGAGGTGGGAAGGGGGTATTAGTCCGCGCCAGCGGTGCTGACTGAGGTGAACTTGTCTTTGATTATGTCGAACCTAAGGGCACTCCGCCATGAACGCAGGCGCCCTGGTCAGGAAAGCATTTTTTTCACCGCAAATCCCTGGCGCTTCCGCGATGCGCTTCGCGCTCTAATACCATTTTAAATTGAAGATGGCGTATAAAGAAACTTGTCTATTTTTCGTCTAATCAAGGCATGAGCGAGCGAAGGCTCGTGAACCGCGAAGCGGGAGGGCTGGCCTGGCATAGCCTGAGCTATGGCGAGGATTTTTAACGAAGAGTAGGCGAAAAAGAGGCGGGTTTCATGC
>CAZQSF010000113.1:0-11339 GCA_964595955.1 uncultured Saprospiraceae bacterium | reverse complement strand
GTTCGTACAATATGACGTACTGGGCCAGCGCAAAAATGATATTGGTGCCGTCCTCTTGCTCCCGGTAATATTGATGGGCTTCGTCGATATGCCGCCTGGCCTGGCCAAATTCCTTCATTTCCAGATAAACCCGGCCGATCTCGAGCTGGATATCCATACTGCGCTTGCGATCCGATTGCCGGTCAAAAATCGCCTTGGATTTGAGATATTGGGCCAGCGCATCCGGAAAGTCGTTCTTATCAAATTTGGCTGTGCCCAGGTTGAAATAACTTTGCCCGATTTTCAGGGAATCCCCCAGCCGGTTGGCCAGGGCAAACTGCCGTTGGCTCCAGTAGAGATTTGAGTCGCTATTGATCAGCGAATAGGCATTCGCGATCTCGCCGGCCAGGCGCCAGCGAACGGAATCGGCTTCGGTAGCGGTGAAAACCTCGGCCAGGCTGTCGAGGGTTGCCCGCTGGGCCAATATGGGCATTCCCAGCAAAAGCAGCATGCCGGATAAAAAAGACTTCATACCTATGGGTCGTTGGCGCGGTTACTTTACAGCCGTGTCCTTGCGGATCGTGCCTTCCAAAAATACATTCTTTCCGTTGTGATGTAAAGGCCAAAAAGGTAAGCTTTCCTCCCGGAATACTCCGCGCGAAATCCAATGCCCGCAAGGGGATGTTTGTAGCCTGCGCCGGATGGCCAATACCAACGGTGGGCCCCATCATCCGGCTGTCGCCGGGGCGATTGCCCCCCTGACCTCCCGCAAAGCAGGCGCGCGCTTTGTCGAGAACCAGACGCAGAGCCGGTGGAACAACCCGAGTCGCTGTGTGGGGCGCGCAAGGTGAGCAGCCCCCTGACGAGCTTCCCATTAGGCCGTGTGCATCTTTTTTTTCATTTTGAAGGGAAAAAGATACCCTATGCCCAAGCTTTACGCCTTCATCTTTTGGATGTGTTGCACGTTCACCCTGGTGAACGGCCAACAGACTTTGACCGGCGCGATCGAATTCGACGGCTTCCAACGCGACTACCGCCTCTACCTGCCGGCGGGATATACGGGCGATGCGGAGGTGCCGCTGGTTTTTAATCTGCACGGCTTTGGTTCCAGCGCCTTCGAGCAGCAGTTCTATTCGGCCATGGGGGCCGTGGCCGATACGGCCAATTTCCTGATCTGCTACCCCAACGGATTGTCCAACGCCTGGAATGTAGGCTGGAATTTCGGCAGCACCGCCGATGATGTGGGTTTCATAAGCGCCCTGCTGGACGCACTGTCGGCCAACTACGCCATTGATGCGGATCGGGTGTACGCCTGCGGCATGTCCAACGGCGGCTTCATGAGCTACGTGCTGGCCTGTGAGCTCAACGATCGGATCGCAGCAGTAGCTTCCGTTACGGGCAGCATGGCTCCCAACTATGTCCCGACCTGCCAACCCGGACGCCCCGTACCCGTCCTGCAGATCCACGGCACGGCCGACAACACGGTGCCCTACAACGGCGAGCCTTTGATCAACATTTCCATCGACAGCCTGCTGGCCTTCTGGACCGGCAACAACGGCTGCAGCGGCCCGCCCGATACCACCGATGTACCGGACGTCGCCCCCGACGACGGCTGCACCGCCCAGCGCCTGGACTACGACAATTGTTCTCCCAACGGAGCGGTGGCCTTCTACCGCATTGCGGATGGCGGCCACACCTGGCCCGGTGCCACCATACCCATTGGCGTCACCAACCAGGACTTCGACGCCAGCACCGAGATCTGGCGGTTTTTCCGGTCGTTCAGCCTGGATCAGACCACTGGCCTGCGTCCCTTTGTTTCGGCACCTGAAGTGCAGCTTTTTCCCAACCCCACCCGGAATCAGGTGTATGTAACGCAACCGCCGGCCCGCCCTTTCTCAACCTACGTGCTTTGCTCTGCGCAGGGGCAACAGATAGCCGAAGGCCTGCTGGCCGATCAGCGCACTGCGCTCGACCTGACGGACTTGCCCCCGGGGCTATACCTGATCCGGCTGCAAGGCGAGCAGGGCTTTTCCGTTAAAAAGGTATTAAAGCAATAAGGGAGACCTGTTAATAGCCCTTAACAGAACGGGAAACGACTGTTTTTCCACGTACTTTTAGCCAAACCGCATCATGAAGCCCGACTCCGCCAAGCCCGCTATTGAGGTCCTCAGTTCGCGCCACTTTCCGTCCTGGCTTTACGGTCAGGGGGCCAGCGTTGCGTTCACCACCTATCAGGTGGGCAAGGTGTTCATGCTGGGCGCGGATGCCAACGGCAAACTGCACATCACCGAGCGGACCTTCCCGCGCTGCATGGGCCTGGGCGGCAGTCCGCAAACGCTCTGGATGAGTTCCCTCTTTCAGGTTTGGCGATTCGAGAACTCCCTTCTGCCCGGCCAGCAATATCGGGGCTACGATCGCATATACCTGCCGCAGATGGCCTATACCACCGGCGATCTGGACATACACGACATGATCATGGGCCGGGACCAAAAGCCCGTTTTCGTCAATACCCTTTTCAGTTGCCTGGCCACCGTGAGCGAAACGCACAGTTTTCGCCCGCTTTGGAAGCCGCCTTTTATCAGTAAGCTGGCTCCGGAAGACCGCTGCCATCTCAACGGAATGGCCGCCATCGAAGGCGAGCCGGCCTACGTGACCGCCGTGAGCCGCAGCGACGTATCCGATGGTTGGCGCGACCGCCGGCAGGACGGCGGCATCGCCATGGATGTGCGCAAAAATGAAGTCGTGTGCGAAGGTCTGTCGATGCCGCACTCGCCCCGCTGGTACCGCGATCGCCTCTGGCTGCTGGAGGCCGGCAGCGGCTACTTCGGTTATGTAGACCTGAACAACCGCCGTTTTGAGCGCCTTACCTTTTGCCCGGGCTTCCTGCGCGGGTTGGCCTTCAGCGGCGATTACGCTCTGGTAGGGCTTTCCGCCGCACGCGAAAACCGAACCTTCAGCGGGCTGGAACTGGACGACAATCTGGAAAAACACGGCACGGACGCACGCTGCGGCATTCAGGTCATCAACCTCCAAACCGGCCATACCGAGCATTGGGTCCGCATGGAGGGTTTGGTGAAGGAACTTTACGACGTACTGGTGCTTCCGCAAACGCGCCGCCCACTCCTCATCGGGGTGCAGAAAGAAGAAGTGCGCAAAATGATATCCATTGAACCCGAAGCCTCCGACGAGGTCTGAGAAAAAAAACCGCTATGAACCGACCTGTTACCCCTTACCACTGGCAAAGGAACCTGGACAAATACCGACGCCTCTCCCGGCGTCTGCGAGCCGCTGAACGGCCGGAACTCATTTGCCGGCTGCAGCGCAAGCTGGACATTCTGGCCCGCCGAATTCTTCGCCTAAACCGGCAATGGCGCCTGGGCATTGCCACGGCGGCCCTGCTGGCCTGGCTACAGGCGCCGCTTCAGGCCCAAATGTTCCCTGCCGATTTCGACCTCACCAGCCTGGACGGCACCAATGGCTTTCGCATCCCCGGCCTGGTCACCGGCGATGTATTGGGCCGCTCGGCCAGCCGTGCCGGCGATGTGAACGGCGATGGCCTGGAGGACTTTGTTCTGGGTGCTCCTGATGCCGACCCCGGCGCCAGCAACTATGCCGGCGAAGCCTACGTAATCTTTGGCGGCAACCCCGATCTCGGTGCCGATTTTGACCTCAACAGCCTGGATGGCAACAACGGCTTTCGCATCCCCGGTGAAAATGCTGACGATGGCGTCGGCTTTACGGTAGCCTCCGCCGGTGATATCAATGGCGATGGCGTCGATGATCTGTTGCTGGGCGCTCCGTTTGCCGATGGCGGTTACGGAGCGGCCTATGTGGTGTTCGGCAATGAAAACGGCTTTCCCGCCACCTTCGACCTCGGTAGCCTCAATGGCAACAACGGCTTCCGCATCGGCGGGCTGGAAGACACCGACCAGTTGGGCAGGTCCCTCAGCGGCATAGGCGACCTCAACGGCGACGGGCTCGATGATCTGGCCGTGGGCATCCCCGATGCCGTCAATTCCACCGGGGAAGTATACGTGGTCTTCGGCCGCAGCTCGGGATTCGATGCCAGCCTGGACCTCGCTGCTCTGGATGGCAATGATGGCTTTGCCCTACCCGGGCTGGCCGAAGAGGAGCTCTTCGGTACCTCCCTGAGCGGCCTGGGCGACCTCAACGGCGATGGGCTCGACGACTTCGTCATCGGCGCCCCCAATGCAGCACCCAACAGCCAGAATCTTTCCGGGGAAGCCTATGTCATTTTCGGTCGGACGACCGGCTTTCCCGCCTCCCTCGATCCGGCAACCCTGGATGGCAACACGGGCTTTCTCATAGCCGGCATAGCGACCTACGACGGACTGGGCTCGGCTGTGGGCGGTGGAGGCGACCTCAACGGCGACGGGTTCAACGACCTGGTTCTGGGTGCCGAATACGCCTCCCCCGGCGGGATCAGCTATGCCGGCGAATGCTATGTGATCTTCGGAAGCGACGGCAACTTCCCGGCCAATTTCGACCTGTCCGGCCTGGATAGCCAGAACGGATTCCGGATACCGGGCAACACCGCCGAAAGTTATTTAGGCACTTCGGTCCACCTGGGAGGCGATTTTAACAGCGACGGCCTGGACGACTTTATCCTGGGTGCCCCCTATGCCAGTCCGGGCGGAGCAACGATTGCCGGCGAAGCCTATGTGGTTTTCGGCTCGACCGACGGTTTCAATATCGCCTTCGATATCAACAGCCTCGACGGTGGGAACGGATTCCGGGTAGCGGGATTAGCCGATTATGACCTGCTCGGCCTCAGCCTGAGTGATGCCGGCGATGTCAATGCGGACGATACGGATGACCTCCTCCTCAGCACGCTGGCTTCCCCCGGCAACCGCGGATCGGGCTACGTCCTATTCGGCCGGGACCTGGGCACCAGCACCCTTGATCCGGAGACTGACCTGCCTGCGCAGATTTACCCCAATCCGACTTCCGGCATCCTCTGGGTGGAGCTCAACGAACCGCAGGAAGCAGTGCTCAGCCTATACGATCCGCTTGGGCGCGCCTTGCAGGTGCATGCCACTGAGATCGGCGGCGGCGCCTACCGGCTGGATCTGCCGGCCGGATTGCCGGCGGGCGTGTATCAGCTCCGGATACGATCCGGGAAGGGCAGCGCAAGCCGGAAAGTGATCATCCGCTAGGCCACCAGGGCCTCTTTTTTCACGCCCAGCCACTCCAGGGTGTTTCGGCTGTAAATGGCTTCCACCGTATCGTCCGGCAGATCCATTTCGCGCACGAAGGCCCCGATCTCCAGATCGCCCAATGGGAAGGGGTAGTCGGAGCCCAGGCAGATCTTGTCCGGCCCGATGGCATCGATGATATACCGGAGTAAAGCGGGATCGTGGGTGATGCAGTCCACCCAGAATTTCCCCAGGTAATTGCGCGGCGGGTTGGGATTGTCTACGGCGACCAGGTCGGGCCGGCAGTCGAAGCCGTGCTGGATGCGGCCGATGGTGGGAATAAAGGAGCCGCCGGCATGCGCAAAGCAAAGGCGCAGGCGCGGCCAGCGCTCGTAAGCCCCGCTGAAAATAAAGCTGCAGATGGCGCGAGCTGTCTCGGCCGGCATACCCACCAGCCAGGGCAGCCAGTATTTGCGCATGCTGTGGAAACCCATCATGTTCCAGGGGTGGACAAATACGGCCATATCGAGTTCCTGACAGGCCTCGAAAACCGGATAAAAGTCCGGTTCGCTCAGGTTTTTATCGTTGATATTGGATCCGATCTGCACGCCCAGCAAGCCGATTTCCCTGCAGCGCTGAAGCTCCTGTACGGCCAGCGCAGGGTCCTGCATGGGCAGGGTGCCCAGCCCCAGGTAGTGGCGCGGGTGATCGTGCATCAGCTGAGCGACGTGATCATTGAGAAAGCGGGCGATCTCCAGGCCGTCCGTGGGCTTGTGGTCATAGCCGAACAGCACCGGGATGGTGCACACCACCTGCATCTGCGTGTGGTGGCGTTCGTACTCCCGAATGCGTTCCACGGGATCCCAGCAATTGGAACAGATCTCCCGGAAAAACTCATTGCTCTTCATCATGCGGGCCCGCCCGGGAGTATGGTGGTCCAGGTAGATGTAATCGCCGTAGCCAAACTTTTCGGCAAAGCGAGGCATCTTGGCCGGGATGATATGCGTGTGCATGTCGATCTTGAGCATGATCAGGGCAGGACTTGGTGTGGCGGCAAAGCTACGGATTATCCCTCAAGATGACATTGACCTGACGCTGGGGGGGGCTTCCTCAAGGAGTGCCAAATACCTCTTCCAGTTTTTTTTCCAGCTGAGGCCCGCGCAATTTCACCCCTATGATCTTTCCCTCCCGGTCCAGCAGCAGGGTATGGGGTATGGAGTGAACGTCATATTTTTTGGCTGCCGCATTGCTCCAGCCCCGAAGGTCACTCACATGGTGCCAGTCCAGACCATCTTTTTCGATGGCGGCCAGCCAGCGGTTGCGATCTTTGTCCAGGCTTACCCCCAGAACGGTAAAGCCTTCATCCTTGTAGCGTTCGTAGAGCTTTTTCACATTCGGGTTTTCACGGCGGCAGGGCCCGCACCAGCTTGCCCAAAAGTCGAGCAGGACCACCTGCCCGCGCAGGTCGCTGAGCGCAAGCTCCTCGCCTTCCGGAGTTTTCTGGCTGAAGTCGGGGGCTTCTCCACCCACCATGAGGGCTTTGATCTTTTCCATCTCGCCCTTGAGCATGGCCACACCGGCCGGATCCCGGCTTTTGAACTCTTTGATGTAGGCCTGGGCGAAGACGGGATAGCTGGGATGGTTGCGCTCTTTGAGGGCCGTGAGAACGCCCCCCATAGCCAACTGCCGGGCAGGGCTGGCAACCGGTATCTTTTGCATGTTCACCGTGACGGCCTGCTGGATTTGTTCGTCCGGCAGTTTGTAGGTTGCCAGGGTCCGCACGTAATTTCGAAAAGATTCGAAGACCCAGGGGGAGGCGTCCAGTCCGGGCAGGCTGAAGTCTGCGTACCGAAAGTGCTCATTGGCAAAATAGGCCAGGCCGTTCGGATAATTGCCTTTGTTGTGTTCGAAACTGAGGTAGGTATTCAGCGACACGATTCCCGCCATGAACGGATCGGCCTCCCGCAAGGAGTCCAGATAGGCGAGCTGCTCTTCATCCAGCTCCCGGATGCGGTCCAGCAGCGCTTCCCGCTCGTCGGTTGGAGATCGCTTGATGAGCTGGGCATTGCGATTGTATTGCACCTTGAAATAGGAAATCTTGCTGCGGACCTCCTGATATCGCCGGTTGAGCTCGGAGCCCCTGACCACTGCATTGCGCAGGTTGCGACAGCTGCCTTCCATGCTCACCTCCGGCTCGGGCCCAAGCAGCACGGGCGCAACCAGTTTGGCATTGGGGCCGAGGTAAAAGAACTGAGGCTCGGAAGAGGCCAGGCTGAGTTCAAACTGATAGACTCCCTCCGGCCCGGGCTGAGCCTCTTCCAGCGTTTCGAACTGCAAGCCGGAAAAGCGAAAGAGTTTGATGGGCCCCGTACAATCGCTAAGGGTGCATTCCAACTGAACGCTATGTTCCTGAGCCCACATGGCCAAGGGGCTGGCCATCAGAATAATAAGGATGAGCAGACGCGTATTCATGCTTGCGTTTCGATTTTTCACAAAGATAGGCATTGTGAGCAGAGCGGAGCGGCGGGAACGGAAGCCCGGAAGTCCGGGCCGGGCCATGGAGCGGCCTGCTCAATCCACCTCACCCATCACCTCTTCCAGCAAGCGATCGGTGGCGAGGTGCAACATTTGGTAAACCTGCTCGAAACCATCGTCATTCCAGTAGGGATCGGGAACTTCGCGATTCTCCCCGGGGTACACCAGGTTGAGGATCAGGTCGATCTCAGCAGAAGGCGATGCGGAATCGCTCAGTCGGAGAATATTCCGGTAATTCGATTGGTCCATGGCGAAGATGCGGTCGAACTGCCGGAGGTCCTCAGCCCTGAGCTGGCGAGCTCGTTGCCGGCTGATATCGATCCCGTATTTGCGGGCAATGGCGATCGAGCGGGGGTCGGGGGCTTCGCCCACGTGGTACGAACCCGTACCTGCCGAATCTACCTCCCAGTTCAGTTGCTGCTTTCGGAGCTTGTGTTCCAGCAGTCCCTGGGCCAGGGGAGAGCGGCAAATATTGCCCAGGCAGACCATTAATATCCTCATGGGTGGCTGAGATTGGTTTTCGTGAAAAATAACAAGAATCGCGAAACCCCCGGCACCTAATTGAGCCCGATATCGGTTACTTTTCCGCGCTTTGGCAGTCCAGATTACGGATTTCACCTGGCGGGCCGGTCAAAAAGAAGGAGGCCTGTCATCCAAAGTCCTACTACCTTTGTTCTCAATCCGAAGGAAAAAACAATGAAAATAGTCATCGCAGGGGCGGGAGATGTTGGATTTCACCTGGCCGAACTGCTCGTACACGAAAACCAGGACATCGTGCTGATCGACAGCAACCAGGAGGTGCTGGACTACGCCAACTCCCACCTGGATGTTCTCACGATTTACGGGGATTCGGCTTCCATCGATGTGCTCCAGCAAGCCGATGTAGGCCGCGCCAAACTGGTGTTGGCCGTCACTACGGAAGAGCCGACCAACCTGGTCACGGTCATACTGGCCAAAAAGCTGGGGGCCCACCAGACCATTGCCCGGGTAAGCAATCCCGAATACCTGGCCGAAGGCCAACGGCAGACCTTTAAAGAATTGGGGGTGGACCACCTCATCTCGCCGAGGGAACTGGCTGCGCAAGAGATCCAGCGCCTGCTGAGGCAGTGTTCCTTTACCGATGTGTTCGAGTTTGAAAACGGCAAGATCAGCCTGGTGGGCATTACGGTGGATGATTACTCCCCCTTTGTAAACCTCAAGCTCCGCGAGATTCAGGGAAATAACGGGCTTCACTTCCGGCCTATGGCCATCCTCCGGGGCCACCGCACCTTGCTGCCCAATGAAGACACCATTCTGCGTCGCAACGATCACGTGTACTTCATTACCCCCAAGGAACACATCAGCGAATTGGAAGCCCGCATCGGGAAAGAAAAAGTAAAGGTGCGCAACGTGATGATCCTGGGGGGCACCGGACTGGGCTATGCCACGGCCAAACTGCTGGAAAAGGAGTTCAACGTGACGCTGATCGAGCATGTGAAAGACCGCTGCAAGGTCCTGTCCGAAAAGCTCAACAACACCCTGGTCATCAACGGCGACTACAGCAATATCGGTTTGCTGGAGGAGGAAGGCCTCAACAATATGGATGCCTTCATCGCCCTCACCCCCAACTCCGAGACCAATATTATCACCAGCCTAACGGCCAAGAACCACGGCGTGTACAAGACCATTGCCCAGGTGGAGAACAAGGAATACGTGCACATCTCCCAGAACATCGGTGTGGACACCCTCATCAACAAGAAGCTGATCGCGGCCAACAACATTTTTCGATTTGTGCGCAAGGGACAGGTCGAGGCGATCACCAGCCTGCACGGCGTAGATGCCGAGGTGATCGAGTTCGTCGTGGCCAAAAAGAACCAGCTCACCAAACGCACCCTCGAACAGCTGCACATTCCCAGAGGGGCCGTGGTGGGCACCGTTCTGCGCGGCGATGAAAGCCTCATTCCCGATAGCGACTTCCAGCTTCAGCTGAACGACAAGGTGATCGTATTGGCGGTCCCCGAAGCCATCGGAAAAGTGGAGCGCTTGTTTCGCTGATGTACCTTTACGCACCAGATGATCCATTTCAAACCCATCGCTCAGGTCATTGGGGTGCTGCTGCTGCTCACCGGCACCCTCATGCTTACCGGCCTGCCGGTGGCATGGGCGTTCCGCAGCGGCGACGAACTGGCCCTGCTTTATTCGGGCCTCATTACCTGTGGGGCAGGGGCCCTGTTCTGGATCGCCAAACTGCCCGAAGGCGACGGCATCCGAAAGCGGGAAGGCTACCTCATTGTGGCCCTGGGCTGGCTGGCCATGGTGCTTTTCGGAACCCTGCCCTACCTCTTCAGTGGGGTCATACCCATTTGGTCCGACGCCTTTTTCGAGACGGTCTCGGGCATGACCACAACCGGTGCGACCGTGCTTACCGATATCGAATCCATACCCAAGGGGATTCTTTATTGGCGAAGCCTCACCCAGTGGATAGGCGGCATGGGCATCATCGTCCTGACAGTGGCGATTTTTCCCCTCTTGGGCATCGGCGGTATCGAGCTTTTTGTAGCTGAGGCTCCTGGCCCGACCTCCGACAAGATCCACCCCCGAATACGGGAAACGGCCAGGCGCCTTTGGTTTATCTATCTGGCACTGACGGGGCTGCTCATTTTGGTTCTCTTTTTTGCGGGAATGAGTTTTTACGACGCGGTCAACCATGCTCTCACGACCATGGCCACCGGCGGATTCAGCACCAAGAACGCGAGCATCGCCCACTTCGACCAGGCAGCCATTCAGTATTCCATCATCTTCTTCATGCTTCTGGCGGGAACCAATTACACGGTCATTTACTACGGCCTTCGCGGCAAATTCGACTGGGTGTGGCAAAGCGACGAATTCCGGGCCTACCTGCTGATCGTTTTCGGCCTCAGCGCCTTCATTTGCTGGGGCATTTACGGCCAGTACGGAGGCGATCTGGAAAAAGCGTTTCGCGACAGCCTCTTTCAGGTCGTATCCATACTTACCACCACGGGCTATGTTTCAGCGGATTACACCCAGTGGGGGACCGGCCTGACCATGCTGATATTCGTCCTTATGTTTATCGGGGCTAACGCGGGCTCTACCAGCGGCGGGATCAAACTGGTGCGCCACCTGGTGTTCGTGAAAAACTCCTTCCTCGAATTCAAGCGCATTATACACCCGCGCGCCATCGTCCCCCTCAAGCTCAACGGCCAGGTAGTGGCCCCGCGAATTCTCACGCACATCATCATCTTTCTGCTGCTCTACCTGCTCCTTTTCGTCCTGGGCTCTTTGGCCCTCAGCTTTATGGGGCTCGACTTCCTGACGGCCATAGGCGCTACGGCTACCAGCCTGGGCAATGTAGGCCCCGGAATCGGAGCGGTAGGGCCCGTTGACAACTTTGCCTGGCTTCCCTGGGCCGCCAAGCTCTTTCTGGCTTTCCTCATGCTCCTGGGCCGCCTGGAGATCTTCACGATCCTGGTGCTTTTCTCACCTTACTTTTGGAAGTCGAATTAGCCCGGATTATGCATGAATTTACGCAACTATACTGACCGGTGCGGTTTGGGAGTATTCCAAACCACATCGCGTCATGTATAAAATGCGCTCCCATTTCCGGGTAGAGCCAGCGGTTGCCCGGTAGCTCCCCCACAGATCCGGACGAGCGGATTTCCCGCATCCGGT
>CAZQSF010000112.1:0-11371 GCA_964595955.1 uncultured Saprospiraceae bacterium | reverse complement strand
GGTACTTGATCTCGATGCGGTGCAGCTCCCGCGCGATGCGGCGGTGCATGTCGTCGGGCGTGCGCTCGTAGAGGTTGCCCTGCGAATCCTGCAGGGCGTATTTGTTGATCCACACCTGGGCCGCCAGCTCATCGCCCTGAAAGTATTCGACGCTGGCCGCCAGGGCCTCTTCGTAGGTGTAGGTTTTTCGGTTGGACAGGTGAACGGTCATAGTATGCAGATTTTTGGAGCTTGGGGTTTTGGGGCATTCTTTGTGCTACCCGGGAATAACGAATATACCCCTCCTCGCCCGATCCGGCATCCGGACTTTTTCACAGGCTGTGGAAAAGTGAGAGGCAGTTATTAGTTGGTAGTTGGTAGTTGGTAGTTGGTAGTTTGCGCCGGCGGTGCTGAATGAAGCGGAGTTGTCGTTGACCCGGACAAGCTGAGCGTTAGTGCGGCAGTGTGGGCTGATGGAGCTTTTTTTTGTGGCTGATCGAGAGCCCATCAGGGTTACCTGGTCATCTCCCTTGCTTCTCTGCTCAGGAGGGCGGAGGGGTTTGGGTGAGGCCCAGGTTGGGGATGACCGGCCGGAGGCTATCGGGCTGGAAGAAGTCGAGCAGGAAATCGAAGTGCTGTGCCAGACCTGCCCCGAAATTCGATTCCGGACCGGCGATGGACTCCAGGCCGTACTCGGCCACAAGATGCCGGCTCAGGCCGGGCGACAGTTCGGAGAGTAGCCCCTGTGCGATCTCCGATCGATCCTCAAAGTGGAGATCGCGCTTTTGCAGCAGCTCTGCCAGCTCGGGCAGGCCGGGCTGGATCGTCATGCCTTCCCCCGGCTCGTAGAATAGGCCGATGGACCTCTGGCCCGGATAATCGATGGCAAGGTCGGGGGATTCATCCGGCGGGGCCGGGCCCAGGCCTTTTTTCAGGCGCATCTTGTCGTTCCACCACTGCTGGTATTTCTGCAGGGCCGTGGCCATTGCCCGGCCGTTGTCGAAGAGCACCATCCGGCTTCCGAAGTATTCGAGGAAAGATGCTTCCATTTCGGCGGCCTGCTCGCGGATGAGGGCCTGTTCGTCTTCCGACCAGCCGTAGAAGCTGGCTTGGCCCATCTTTTCGAACGGGTTTTGCGGTTCGGCAGGCCGGTCGGGCTCCGGCTCAAAGGCCATAAAGGTGCCGCTCAGCCACCATCCGCCTCGCCAATTGACGATCTGGAAGACGGCCTCCTGGCGCTCCGGCTGCAGGAAGTCCTTCTCTTCCAGATCCACGGATGCGCGCTGCACCGGGAAGAGCCGCCCGGTGTTGGTGTAGCGAAAGTGGTAGCTGTGCTCGTCCTGCCCTTCGTAGGTGAAGGTGCCCATCACGCGCTGGTTCAGGCGCCGGATATCATCGCGCAGGGCATCCGGACATCGGGCAGTGGCCGCCATCCATTCCGGCACGCTCATGCCGCCCCAGCTGGTGGGCGCATCGTAGAGGAAATCGTCCTGCAGAAGATAGGCCAACTTCTTCTTCAAAGAGCCATCGAATTCGGTGATATTTTCCTTTACCCGCTCTTCGTATTTCGGGCTCAGCTCGCTGCCCGCCAGGTAGCTCTTGAACGCCATCCACTGGAGGCGTCCCTTCAGCTCAAAAAAGGGGATATCGGGCTCGATCTGCAGGAAGTCGTCGTAGTAGTTGGTGACCGGACTGCCCTCGGCCAGCAGGTCATGGACCCGCTCGTAGCAGGTCCAGGCCGTATGCTCCAGCATCGGCTGGTAGGGGTTTACGATGTAGCCCGACTCCCGGGTGATCACGTGCCAGAGCAGGTACATGAAGTCCTCCGGATTGATTTCGCCGGGCTCGTACTCATCCAGTTCGTAAAAGGGCAGGGGGGCGCCGTAGCGCCTTTCATAGGCCTGGGTCATGGCCCGCCACAGGCCGATCCCGTTGATGCAGTCCTCCACATAGCGGGTCAGCAGTACGGCCAGCTGCTTGCGCAGGTGGCGCGGGATCAACTCCCGCAAGCCATAGGCTGGATCGTTGACGACCTCGAAGAGCGCGTTGGCCAGTTTCAGGTAGTAGCCGTCGTATTCGGTGAAGTTGCTGTATGGGCTGAACTGGATCCAGTCGGCGGTGGCCAGGCCCCGCACCGTCGAGCGTTTGCGGCCTCGTTTCGGCATAGCGCTGGGGGATTTGCGTTTCCTTCAAAGATAGCTTTTTGCCGGCAGACTTATGCTTTCCCCCCACGCGCGAAAAGATTCCGATCGGTACGGCCCTCTTCCGCCCCTGTTGTTGCTGAAGAGAGTACACCTCCTGGCCGGCCTCCGGATTTCCCGCCGAAGGCCTGGCAGGTGAACCGCCGGCAGGTATTCCCCCTTTGCAAAATCCCGCTCTTTTTCTATATTAACCGCTACGATACTAGGAGAGGCTGTTTCGCCAGGGGCGGAATGGCCTTTTGTGTGTCAATTATAAATATGCAGCAATCAATGATGAAATTCCAAAAGATCGATTATTCCACCCTGAATGCCAGGCAGAAAGAAACCTACAATTTCCAGAAAGTTTCCGCGGTGCTAGCGGATTATAGGTTTGCGACCATCAGGTTGTACGATGACTGGGAAGGCGCGGATTTTATCGCTCAACACATTGACGGAGAGACCTACCTAAAGGTCCAACTGAAATCCAGGCTTTCTTTTGCGAAGAAGTACCTGGGGAAAGACCTGTGGATCACCTTCCCAGATCCGAATGGCGAACACTGGTATCTTTACCCACACGATCTGCTTTTGGAGGAGCAGAAGTTTTTGACCGACATTCAGGGAACCCAAAGTTGGGATAAAGACGGAGCCTATACCTTTAAGACGCTAAAGAAAGGTTTTCTTGATCGAGTTTCGAAGTATAAGCTTCGCGAAAATGCTTGACACCTCTGTGTAAACTCAAAGAACAGGTGGCTTAATAGATTAGTCTTTTGTGCTAAAATCCAAGGTTATAGTTTTCATTTTGTGAATGAATTGTTTTGAATCAAAAAAGTACATACCATACAGACCTGACCTTTTTCACCAACGAAAAAGGATCAACCTTACTTGATCGTTTTTTGCGAACGCTCAAAGACACCCAATATTTTGACGTTTTAGTAGGCTATTTCCGGTCAAGTGGTTTTTATCAATTGTATGAAGCTATTGAAGAAGTTGATAAAACCAGGATTTTAGTTGGCCTTGGCATCGACGAAGAGTCTTACCGGACGATAAATGAGTATCAGAACCAGACGGTCATAGACTTCGATTCCCATGCCAATGCCAAAAAAGAATATCAGAAGAACCTGATCAAAGAAATCGAAAATTCTAGGGAGTCAGATAACCGGCTTGAAATTGGCATTCGGAAGTTCATTGAGTTTTTGCAGTCAGATTGTCCAAACAAAGAGGAAGATCTGAAACGTTCCGGAAACGGGAAAAAACTGGAAATCAGGTCCTATCCAACCAAAAACCTTCATGCCAAGGTTTATATCAGCCGCTATCACGAAGGTGATAAGGAATATGGCTCTGTCATAACAGGATCGAGTAACTTTTCTCTTTCTGGCCTGGTCGCCAATCGAGAGTTTAATGTTCAACTGAAGGATCGCAGAGATGTGGACTTTGCCTTAGAGCAGTTCGAAAACCTATGGAAAGACTCTGTAGACATCTCAGCGGAATTTGTTGACGCCGTAAGAAATAAAACATGGCTTAACGATTCCATCCTTCCTTATGAACTTTACCTGAAACTCATCTACGAATACCTCCAGGAAGATATCAACCTGGAAGAGAATTTTGAATCGTTTTTGCCGGATGGTTTTATGAGGCTTGACTATCAGGAACAGGCAGTCCGTCAGGCTATAAAAAAACTGAACGAACACAACGGTGTCTTTCTGGCTGATGTAGTTGGATTGGGTAAAACCTTTATTGCTGCACAACTCCTCCAACAGCTCAGAGGGAAGATCCTGGTCGTTTGTCCACCGGTGCTCCAAGAATACTGGGAACAGAGCTTAATGGATTTCCGTGTTCCTGCTAAAGTGGAATCCCTTGGCAAACTGGAGCATATTATCCGGAAAGGTATTGATCGTTGGGATTACATCGTAGTCGATGAAGCTCATCGCTTCAGGAATGAAGCTACGCAGGGCTTTGCTGATCTTCTGGATATCTGCCGTGGGAAAAAGGTGATCCTGGTAACCGCGACGCCGCTTAACAACACTATCGACGACATATTTGCACAGTTAAAACTTTTTCAAGCTCCCAAGAATTCTACTATTCCCGGAATTATTAACCTGGAAAAGTTCTTCAACAGGCTGAAAAGGAACCTGAAAAAGTATAAAAAAGACGATCCCGAGTATAAGGAAATGATCAGGAAGATATCCAATGAAATTCGGGAAAAAGTATTAAAGCCCGTCATGGTTAGGCGAACCCGAAAGGATGTAATGACCTACTTCAAAAAAGATATCCAGGAACAAGGTCTTGTTTTTCCGGACATGCAAGACCCCCAAAAGATTGTCTACAACTTTGAGGGTGAAGTAGAACGGATCTTTAACCACACGATAGCTATTCTGGCGCAATTTCGCTATGCCCGGTATATTCCACTTCTCTACTATACAGGTGATAAAGAACTTACTGAGTTTGAAAGGCAGCAACAACGCAACGTCGGAGGCTTTATGAAAGGCATCCTGGTGAAGCGACTGGAAAGCTCATTCTTCGCCTTTAAGCAGAGTGTCAAGCGCTTCATCAAATCTTACGAGCGCTTCATCAAAATGTATGAGGAAGGAACGGTTTACATTAGTAAAAAAGTGAACGTTTTTGAACTGCTCGATAGCGATGATATCGAAAAACTGGAAAAGGCCGTTGAGGAAGAAAGAGCCCAGAAATACTATTCCAAAGACTTTAGAGAAGATTTTCTCACCGATCTTAAGCATGATTTGGAAACCCTCAAGGCCGTGTGGGCACTTTGGAAGAACATGGATGAAGATCCGAAGCTAGATAAATTCACCAAAGAGCTTAAAACAAACCCAATTCTGAAAAAGCGGCATCTGGTAATCTTTACGGAATCGAAAGAAACGGGGGATTATCTGTATGAGCACCTGATCAATGTTTTCCCAAACCAGGTGATGTTTTATTCCAGCAAGGGTGGCCGCCACACCAATGAAAAATTGACTTCCAAACACGCCATTGCGCGGGAAATCATTCTGGAGAATTTCGATCCCAACTCAAAATCACCCTCTAGTGATTTGAGAATACTGATCACTACGGATGTTTTGGCGGAAGGTATCAACCTGCACCGGTCCAACGTTTTAATAAACTATGATCTTCCCTGGAATCCAACCAGAGTTTTACAAAGAGCTGGACGGGTTAACCGATTAGGCACCAAATACCCAAGGGTATTTATTTTCAACTTCTTCCCCACCTCTCATTCTGATGAACATTTGGGTCTGGAACTCAACATCACCAACAAAATCCAGATGTTTCACGATATTTTGGGAGAAGACGCCAAGTACCTCTCAGATGGTGAAGAGGTCAGCAGCCAGGAATTGTTCGACACCTTGAATAACAAAAAAGCTTACACTGGAGAGGAGGATGAAGAGGGTGACTCGGAATTGAAGTATCTGGAAATGATGCGATCCATCCGGGATAAAGACCCCGATCTGTTTGAGAAAATCAAAAAACTGCCGAAAAAAGCGCGGTCCGGAAAGAAAACGGAAAATATTACAGATGAGCAGTTGATAACTTTCTTCCGCCTGGGACGACTCAAGAAATTCTATCACAACAGTTCCGGAAAGTCAGAAGAGATCACCTTCTTTGATGCTGTGAAATTACTGGAATGCGAGCCAGGCACCAAGCGTGTTTCCATTCCTTCGGATCAATACTTCCGGCTACTTGACACCAATAAGGCCCGGTTTGAAATGGATACTACTCAGGGTGAAGAGGACAAGTCAGGGAGAGGCGGCGCGTCCAATATCAAGTACATTGAACAACGCATGAAGGAGCCTGGCTTCCGGAGGTTCAAAGGGTTTACGGATTCAGATGAGGAATTCCTGATGGGAGTCAAACAAATGATCCAACAAGGGTTGATGGCTAAAAAAACGGCCCAAAAAATAAAAAAGGAGCTGGAGCGTGAGGATAACCCGCTAAAAATGTTGGGGATTCTCCGGCATCATATCCGTTCCCTGACCTTCGATCAAAGTCCAAACAATAAGACCTACACGAAAAGAGAAGTTATTCTTTCCGGATACCTAGTGAAATAACTTATGGAAAAGAAGCAAGCCCAGGAATATATCAAAGAGGTCCTCAGCTCAAAATTCGACCCGGAGAAGTTTGAAAATTTCATGCGAAACCTGGTCAATAATTTTGAACCGAAAGATAACAGCTACAGTGGAAATCTGATTCCAGAGGCCTTTCGCGAACATATTGCCTTCTATAAGCGGATAGGGAAATACACCGACCCCGAAGGCGAGCAGCTTGATATACTGATTGCACAAACCCGTTCTGTTAGCAAATTGGAACGCGCCCGGACCGCTCTCCGAAATTTTGTGGTTCGCCACTTGAAAAGCTTTGAAAAGCAATATGCACTGGTGGCTTTCTATTCCAAAGAGGACGATGGAGCTGACTGGCGTTTATCCCTGGTCAAGATTGATTATGAGGCGCAGCGAAGCGAACAAGGGAGAATAAAGATCAAGGAAGAGCTTGTTCCGGCCAAACGTTTTTCCTTCCTGGTGGGCGAACTGGAAGACTCCTACACCGCTCAAAAACAACTATTTCCGCTTCTGACCAATACCTACAGCGATCCTCTGATTGTCATAGAACAAGATGGAGACGGAAGCATTGAAGGGGCTTTTGGCATAGAGAAGGTCACGGATGAATTTTTCGAACAGTATAAAGATTTATTTGAAAACCTCATCAAGAATACAGAATTCAAGGCATCCATTCAACAGGTAGGATTAGAACCCAACCGCTTTACAAAAAAACTTCTCGGTCAAGTCGTTTTCCTTTACTTCCTGCAAAAAAAGGGATGGATGGGCGTGCCCAAGGACAAAAAGATGGGCGAAGGTTCCAAGCGATTCCTGCAAGATCGCTTTGCATCCATCCAGACAGAGGGAAAGAATTACTTCAACGATTTTTTGCGCCACCTGTTTTATGCCGCCCTGGCCAGAGAACACAATGATGAGGATACTAAATACTATTTCAAGGACTTGGAATGCAAAGTCCCCTTCCTGAACGGCGGTCTGTTCGAGGCAGAATACGATTGGGAAAATACCAACATCAGCATCCCAAACAACCTCTTCCGAAATAGTGATAAGAACAAAGCCGGCGATAAAGGCACCGGCATCTTAGATGTGTTTGACAGATACAACTTTACCATCAAAGAAGACGAACCCCTGGAAAAAGAAGTGGCCGTCGATCCGGAAATGCTGGGTAAAGTGTTCGAAAACATGCTGGAAATTACCGAGCGCAAAAGTAAGGGCGCCTTCTATACTCCCAGGGAGATTGTGCACTACATGTGCCAGGAAAGTTTGATCCACTATCTGGATCATACCATCAATGATTATCCGGTTAGCTACCAGGCTTTGGATACCGACCAAACCAACCTGTTCGGAGGGAGCACCAATAAGAAGGGCAACCTGAAGCTGGAGATGGAGTATAAGGATGGTATAAGGATTTCAAAAGAAGACCTGGAGGAGTTTATCCGCAACGGGCACCTGGCATTGGAAAATGACGAAGCCGCTCTGGCAGCCAGACAGCGAATTGAGCAAGGGGAAATCAAATCGACCAAGCAAAAAACCTTACTTCCGGATACCATTTACCAATACGCGGAACAACTGGACCAGGCCCTCGCCGATATCAAGATTTGCGATCCGGCCATCGGCTCGGGGGCATTTCCGGTCGGCCTGTTACACGAGATCGTCACCGCCCGGAAAGTGCTTGTGGACCATTTGAGCAGGGACTACATCAATTCCCTGCAATTGAAATCCGGTATCGGCGACACCGATACCATGCCTTCTGAATATTACTTCAAGCGTCACGCTATTCAAGACAGCATCTATGGCGTAGATATCGACGCTAGCGCCATTGACATTGCCCGTTTGCGACTTTGGCTATCCATGATTGTGGAAGAAGAAGATTATGAAACCATCGAAGCCCTACCGAACCTGGATTATAAAATCGTTTGTGGGAACTCGCTGATCGGACTGCCCGGACTTGGAGCCGAAAAATACCCGGCTGTTTTGGATGAATTAGAACAACTGAAAGAAGTTTTTTTTAGGGAAGTCGATCAACTCAATAAAAATGCTTTAAAGGAAAAGATTGAATCAAAAATCGAATATATTCTGAGCACCGCTAGCGATTTGGAAGGCTACCCCATCGATTTTGATTTTAAGCTTTTTTTCTCGGAAGTATGGAATAAAAATGGAGGGTTTGATGTGGTGATCGGTAACCCCCCGTATGTTAGAGTTCAAAACCTGGATAAGAGCTCTAAAAAGGTATTTGCCGGTAATTTCAAAGCCGCAACAAGAAATTATGATCTCTATGTTTTATTTGATGAAAAAGGACTGAGTATCCTAAATCCATTTGGAAGCCTAATCTTTATCCAGCCGAACAAATTTTTTAATGCCGATTACGGACTGGGATTACGTTCTTTATTATCAGGTGGCAAACGAATTATTCGGATTGTTGATTTCCAAGCCGAGCAAATGTTTTCATCCGCTACCACCTATACCTGCATTTTACACCTTACCAGAAAGAACCTGCAAAAATTCTCTTACATATCCTTTTCGGGCAAACATAAAACCCAGGCATTTCTGGATTTTGCCAATGGTAAGAGCTCAAAAAACATACAACGTAATAACTACGATTACTCAAAACACCAGATCGAAGCCTGGTCTTTTTCTTCCAGAATAACGGATGTGCTGTTTCAGAAAATCGAAGCTCAAGGCCGCCCTTTAAACAAGGTTGCCAAAAACATTTTTGTTGGACTACAGACAAGTGCAGACCCTGTTTATATTCTCGAGAAGGTAGACAATGGTTATTTCTCCAAACACTTGGGTGAGATTATTCCCCTTGAAGAGGATTTCATGAAACCCTTATTAAAGGGAGCGGAAATTAGAAGATATAAAGTAGACTTTAATAACCTCTATATCATTTTTCCTTATGAGGTTGAGGATGGCGTTGCATTACTTATTCCGGCCGATCGTTTAGAAAGTCAGTACCCCCTCACCTGGGAGTACTTATTGAAATGCCAGGATAAACTCCGGGGACGTGAAAATGGCAAAATGGATCATGAGGGATGGTATGCGTATGTTTATCCGAAAAATTTAGTAGAGTTTACCCAGCCCAAAATCATGACCCAGGTTTTGGCGAAGAAGGCCTCGATGGTTTTTGATGAGGATTTTGGCTATTATTTTGTTGGTGGCGGGAATGCCGGTGGATACGGGATTGTATTAAATCAAGACGCAAAAATTGAATATTGGTATTTACTGGCCCTTTTAAATAGTGTTCCCTTGGATTTTTACCTACAAAATCACAGCAGCCGCTTTCAGAACGGATATTTCTCTTACGCGAAAAGATTCATTGCACAAGTTCCAGTTAAAGAAGGCTCAAAACCACAACAGGAACTGATAGGTACTTTGGGCCGGTGGTTGCAGTTTTTGTACACGGTTAAAAATCAAAATGATATTATTAGTTCCTTTTATGAAGAACTGCTTGATGCATTAGTTTTTGAACTTTATTTCGAAGAAGAACTCCAGTCTGCGGGCAAAGAAATCCTAAAGCATCTGGACAATTTAAAACCTATCAGTGATGACATGACTGACGAACAAAAACTAGCCACCATCCAAAGTGAGTTCGAACGCCTTTACGATCCCAATCACCCCGTCCGCAACAACCTGGAAACCCTGGACAGCATCGAAGAAGTCCGGATCATCAAAAATGCGCTCAAATGAGTGAGCGCCAGAACATAGAATGGAAGCGTTCCTGGCACGACGACTACCTGAAGTGGATATGCGGCTTCGCCAATGCTCACGGGGGCCGGATCTATATCGGCAAGGACGACGACGGCCGGCCCACCGACCTGGCTGATTATAAGGAGCTGATGGACCTCATCCCCAATAAAATTCGCGACCACCTGGGTATTGTCTGCGAGGTGAATCTGGAGCAGGAAGCGGGAAAACATTTTATCGAGATCGTCACGCCCCCTTATTCCGTGCCGGTATCGCTGCGGGGGCGTTACTACTACCGCTCCGGCAGCACCAAAATGGAACTGACCGGCAGTGCCCTCAATGAGTTTCTGCTGAAGAAGGCCGGCAAAACCTGGGATGACGTGATCGAAGCCGGCGCTACCCTCGCCGACATCGACGAAGGAAGCCTGCACTACTTTCTGGACGACGCCGGAAAAAGCGGCCGCCTTCCGGAAGTAGCAGGCCTGACAACCGCCGAAATTCTGGAAAAACTCCGGCTATCGGATCACGGGCAACTCAAGCGGGCAGCCCTCATTTTATTCGGGAAGGATCCCAATCGGTTTTATCCGAACATCAAAGTGAAGATCGGGCGCTTCGGCGCTGATGATGCCGATCTCCGGTTTCAGGAAGAGATAGAAGGCAACCTGATACAACTCCTCCGGCAAGTCCCGGAACTGCTCAACAACAAATTTTTCACCAAGCGGATCGATTTTGCCGGCTTACAACGTATCGAAAAGGGGGAATACCCGGTGGCAGCTATCCGGGAAATGTTACTCAATGCCTTGGTGCATCGCCAATACATGGGCGCCACCGTGCAATTGCGTGTATATGACCACAAACTCACGATTTGGAACGAAGGGCTTCTTCCCGAAGGTATGGACCTGGATTCGCTACGACGCACGCATCCGTCCAGGCCCCGAAATCCCCTCATCGCCGACGTCTGTTTCAAAGCCGGTTATATTGACCTTTGGGGCAGAGGCACCCTAAAGATTATCCATTCCTGCCGGGAAGCCGGACTGCCCGAACCCGACATTCAGGAATTGGACGGCGGTATTCTTGTCAGCCTTTTCAAAGACAAGTACGCCATCGAACAACTGAAAAAGCTGGGCTTAAATGAGCGGCAGATCAAGGCGGTGGCCTATGTGATGGAAAACGGGAGGATCACGAATAAAGAATATCAGGCGCTCCATGATGTTTCGAGAAATACCGCATCCGGAGATCTGACCGATTTGGTTTCTAAAGGGATATTTGATTCCAGCGGCACATCTGGGGCCGGCTCGTACTACGAGCTGAAATGATTGCACAATAATTGCACAAATTGCACATCAATTGCACGATTGCGGCTGCGAAAACAGGAATTTTGCAGGTCTTTTCAAAAAAGCCCGGTTCGATTTAACCCGGATTATGCATAAACAATTTTAACATCCAGTTTGAGCCTGCTTTTCT
>CAZQSF010000111.1:0-11699 GCA_964595955.1 uncultured Saprospiraceae bacterium | reverse complement strand
TTCAGGATAAAATAGGTCTTGGTAAAAAGGTCATTTTATCCTGAAAACCGTATTACATGTCGACCTGGCAGGCTTTCTGCCGCCAGAATTTGGGCATGGTACGGGCGTGGGAAAAGGAAATCGGCCTTCTGTTCTTCCATGAGTTCCGGTATGTTGCGAGGGGGTGGCCCGGAGGGCGGAAGGGGCTGTGAATGATCCGGCTCAGGAGCGGGATACAATTTTGGCCAGGCTGTTGGAAGATTACCCGGAGCTGGCTATCTTTGCCCTTACTTACTACGGCTATACTTTAATTCTATATATTAAGAGAACCTGGTAGTGCCTTTGCTGCACTATCAGGTTTATCTTTAAAAAGAGCTGAGATGTACGAATTGAACGAGCAGCATCTGGGCCGGCTGGAAGAGCTGGCTGCTGAGATCCAGGAATCCGAGGTGCTCCAACAATACCTGGAGGAAGAGGAGGAGGAGTATTTCAACCAACTCAAAGACCTTTTCGAACCGCGTATCCAGGAAGTGTATGAACAGGTGGCCGCAGACTGGCCTCTGCAACTCATTCACCTGGAGCTGGTGCTCCTGGATGAGAATTTCGAAGGTTTGTTCACACCAAAGATCCTGGGCTATGCCGTATTGCGCGGCCAGATCGACGACATGTATACCTACCTCTTGCCGCAGGAGCACTTCAAGGCCATTCTGCTGGCGATCTGCGAATCGCCCAACTTCGACATCCTTCGGCACCGCATCGGCCAGACGGTGCAGGTGGGCTTTGCCCTCAGCAGCGACATCTGGGTGACCAACCTCATCAACAGCATTGACAACAAGCGCATCCGTCACTTTCTGCAGAGCCTGAAAAAAGAGGAGTTGCGCGACTTGTCCGAGCGAAAGAAGTTGTACAGGCGCTATGCCCGCCAGTTTCGCAACGACAACTTCATGAGCGCTAGCTATCCGGAAGAGGCCGCCGATCTGGCCCTGGGCTTTCCGCCGCTCAAGCGCTTTCTGCTGTACCGCATCAGCCGGGATATGAACAACAGCAGCCTACTGGAGCCCACCCGGGCCATGCTGCAGAACAAGGCCTTCGCCCAAACGCCCCAAATTTTACAAACCCTGGTGCTGCATGCCGCCTTCCTGGAAGAGGATGAGAAGGAACGCAAGAAACTCCAGAAGATCTGGACCGACCTGCGCGACAACCTGCCCGAATTCGAAGAACTGTTCTTTCAGTTCCTGCTGGAGTTGCATCACCACGACGACATCCGCCTCGACCCGGAAGCCGATCTGCGGCTGGCCGGGATCGTGGACCGCAAGGCCAAGGACGAAACGGCCCAGTTCTTCGACCTGATCGAAGAGGTGCATGCCAAAGGCATAGAGGACGTGGGCGTGCAGGAAGCCGTCAAGGCTTTTTCGTCCAAGCGGGAAGGCCTCTCGCTGGTCAATGAAGTCCTTCGGCAGACCATCTACAAGTACTTCGAGCGCTACATGCAAACGCTGGACGCAGAGGACTACGCTCCCTTTTACGAGATCGTGCGCCTCTATCCGGTGTACGTGCAGATCTTTGCCAACGAGCATTTCAATCAGGAACTCAAAGAGCTGTCCATGGACTATGTGCGCAAGCTGCTCAAGCGCTACACGGACAAACGCGGAAAGGATTATCAGGACATCAAGAAGTTTGTCAGCACCACTTTTCAGGACCTCAATTTCCTTACCGAGAAAGAAACCGTGGAACTCTTCAAAACCCGCCGCAAAAAGAAAAAAACGGTGAGTTAGTCCGGTCGAGTCTCCGGGGTATTCCATAGAAAAGGTGTGGGGCAGACGGAAGCAGAACGATAGCTTTAGCCCAAAATTCAGGCTATGGTCGGTCCTTTCATCCGCGGTATGACGTCTTACGGCACGGCTTTTCAGCTCATCTCCCGCCATCGCCTTTGGGGTTATGTGCTGGTGCCGGCTCTGGTGAGTTTTGCCTACGGCATCGGTCTGTTGGCCCAGGCCTGGTTTTTTTCCGACGACCTGGGCCGGTGGATGGTCTCCATATATCCCTGGGAGAAAGGCCGCAGCGCGGTCACGGCCATTGCCACGGTACTGGGGGCACTGGCCATACTCGCCCTGGGGCTCATCGTGTATAAAAACCTCGTTATGGCCCTGGCCTCACCCTTTATGAGCCCGCTTTCGGAAAAGATCGAGCGGGAGTTGCGAGGCCACTCCAGGCCCGTGGCCTTTTCGGCCGGTCAGTTCTTCAGTGATCTGTGGCGGGGCCTGCGCATCGGTCTGCGCAATCTGCTGCGTGAGCTATTCTTTACGGTCTTGCTCTTTGCCCTGGGGCTCATACCGGTACTGAGCCCGTTCGTGGCCGTGGGGCTGTTCCTGCTTCAGGCCTTTTACGCCGGCTTCGGCAACATGGATTACACCCTGGAGCGCCACCTGGGCGTTCGCGAGAGCGTGCGCTTTGTGCGCCGCCACCGGGCATTGGCCCTGGGCAACGGCCTGGTGTTCATGGCTCTGTTGCTCACCCTGGTCGGGTTTCTCTTCGCCCTGCCCCTGGGCGCAGTCGCTGCCACTCTGGAAACGGTGCGCCTGCTGCCGGAGAAAGAAGCGGTTGGGGGGTGATTGTGTAGGAAGCCGCCTGTGCCCGGCCATTTCCCAGGCATTGGCGATCATAGGACGTCCCGTCTTGGGCGAGACGCTCCCCCCCGCTTGTACTTCAGCTTTGGTCAACCCCTACTGCCTGCGGCAGGCGGGCAATCGCCCCTATGCTCCAGGGTCGAATCGCCCGGCATGGCCGCTACAAACCGAACGCCTCCTTCACGCGATCTACGTAGTCGAGTTTCTCCCAGGTGAAGGTTTCCACCTCTTTTTGCACCAATTCGCCGGAGCCGTTGCGCAGGGTAATCATCTTGCGCTCGGGGTGACGGCCCATGTGGCCGTAGGCGGCCGTGTCGGAATAGATGGGGTTGCGCAGCTTGAGGCGGCGCTCGATGGCATAGGGGCGCATATCGAAGATCTCGCGCACCCTTTCGCCTATGGCCGCATCGGACAGATCTACCTTGGCCGTGCCGTAGGTGTTGACGTAGATATTGGTGGGCTCGGCTACGCCGATGGCATAGGACACCTGCACCAGCACCTCCTCACACAGGCCGGCGGCCACCAGGTTCTTGGCGATGTGGCGGGTGGCATAGGCTGCCGAACGGTCCACCTTGGAGGGGTCCTTGCCGGAAAAAGCGCCGCCGCCGTGGGCACCGCGCCCGCCGTAGGTGTCGACAATGATCTTGCGGCCGGTCAGGCCGGTGTCGCCGTGTGGCCCGCCGATGACGAACTTGCCCGTGGGGTTGATGTGGTATTGGATGTCGTCGTGAAAGAGGTTTTGCATTTCCGGCTTCATCTTGGCCTTGATGCGCGGAATGACGATGCGGATAATGTCTTCCCGGATGCGAGCCAGCATGGTGGCGTCTTCGCCGAAGGGATCGTGCTGGGTAGACACCACGATCGAGTCGATGCGCAGGGGGCGATGGTCGTCGCTGTACTCGATGGTGACCTGGGCCTTGGCGTCGGGGCGGAGGTAGGGCATGATGGCTTCCTCCTTGCGAATGTGAGCCAGCTCCAGCAGGATCTGGTGGCTCATGGCCAGAGGCAGGGGCATGAAGCTGTCTGTCTCGCTGCTGGCATAGCCAAACATCATGCCCTGATCGCCGGCACCCTGCTGCTCGGGATCGTCGCGGTCCACGCCCTGGTTGATATCGGGCGATTGTTCGTGTATGGCCGAGAGGATACCGCAGGAATTGGCTTCGAACATGTACTCGCTCTTGGTGTAACCGATGCGGCGGATCACTTCGCGAGCGATTTCCTGTACATCGAGATAGACCGTGGACTTCACCTCGCCGGCCAGCACCACCTGCCCGGTGGTGACCAGCGTTTCGCAGGCGACTTTAGCGTTGGGGTCGAAAGCTAGAAAGTGGTCGACCAAGGCGTCGGAGATCTGGTCGGCGATCTTATCGGGATGTCCTTCGCTGACGGATTCGGAGGTAAACAGATACGGCATATCGGTATTGCTTTTAGGGAATAACAGGCCCGTTGTTCCGGGATGCGGCCCGTTTAAAGCCTTTTGCCCGGCGGTTAAAACGGTGCAAAAATAGAAAACCTAACGAATGGAGCAGGAAAACATGCGGCGGACTTCGTCGCGCAAGTACAGGTAGCCTTCCAATTCGTCGCCGATAGCTACCGGGCCAACACCGGCCGGCGTGCCGGTATAGATGAGGTCTCCCATCTGCAATTTGAAAAAGCGGGATACGTACACCAGGATGTCTTCGAAGGGGAAAAGCATATCGCGCGTATTGCCGGCCTGTACAAGGTCCCTGTTCTTGCGAAGCTCAAAAGCGATGGCGTTGGGGTTGAGCCGGCTCTTGGGCACAAAGGGGCTCAGCACGGCCGAGCCGTCGAAGCCCTTGGCGATTTCCCAGGGGTGGCCGTTCGCTTTGCACTGCGCCTGCAGGTCGCGGGCTGTAAAGTCGATGCCCAGGGCCACTTCCTCGAAGTAGCTCGAAGCGAATTCCGGCTGAATGTGGCGGCCGTTCTTGCCGATCTTCAGCACCACTTCCAGCTCGTAGTGCAGATCCCTGGTGAACTCGGGGTAATAAAGGGGCTTGTCGTTCACCAGCAGGGCCGAGGCCGGCTTCATGAACACTACAGGCCGCTCCGGAACGGGATTGTCCAGTTCCCTGGCGTGGTCCGCATAATTCCGGCCGATGCAGATGATCTTCATAAAGGGTCAGTGTTCAATGGCTCAATGCACAGGGGCCTCTTGCGCATTGAAAATGATCTCCGGGCAATGCGCTCAAAACCGCACGTTCAGCAGGCCGGCCAGCTCCTTAACCTCCCGCATGGTCTCCTGGGCTTTTTTCCGGATTTCGGCCGAGGACGCCTTGATCCGGTTTTTCACCTCCTTCTTGTCGGCCAGCAGTTCGGCTTTGCGTTCGCGCATCGCTGCGCTGATGGCAACCAGGGCATCGGCTACGGCTTCCTTGAGGTCCACGTATTTGAGACTTCCGGCTTCGTAATCGGCCAGGAGGCTGTCGTGTTCGTCGAGGCGTTCGCTGGCTTTGAGAAGGCGAAACAGGTTGGCCACGCCCGGGCTCATGTCGTCGCTCTCGGTTTCGGCTCCGGTATCGGTCACCGCAGAGCGGATCTGTTTGCGAATGCGCTGTTCGTCGGCAAAGAGGTTGATGTAGTGTTTTTCTCCGGCGCTCTTGCTCATCTTTCGGGTGGGGTCGGCGGTGGAGGCCACTTTAGGCACCTCTGTGAAGAGGGCTTCGGGCAGGATGAAATACGCCTTACCCACCTGGCCGTTGAAACGCTGGGCAATGTCGCGAGCCAGTTCGAGGTGCTGCTCCTGGTCCTTGCCTACCGGCACGTAATCGGCCCGGTAAATGAGAATGTCTGCCGCCTGCAGCACGGGGTAGTCCAGCAGGCCGGCCGAAATGAAGCCGTCGCTTCCCTGCTCGTTGGATTGTTGGCTCTTGTCCTTGAACTGGGTCATGCGCATGAGCTGCCCGTAGGAGGTAAAGCAGTTGAGGATCCAGCACAGCTCGGCATGCTCGGGCACCAGCGACTGGATGAAGAGAAAATCGGGCCGAACGCCGGTAGCCAACAGGTTGAAGATGAGTTCCCAGGTGTTCTCGCGCAGCTTCTTGGGCCGGTAGGGCATGGTCATGGCGTGGTAGTCCACCACTCCGTAGATGCAATCATAGGTCTCCTGCAGGGCTACCCAGTTCTTCACGGCGCCGAAATAGTTGCCGAAGTGCATATCGCCAGTGGGCTGTATGGCCGAGAGGACTTGTTTGCGTTTCTCCATGATGATCGGGAAGCGTTAATCAAAGGCCGCCACGACGGAGATCTCTACCCGGGCGTCCTTGGGCAGGCGGGCCACCTGCACCAGCTCGCGAGCCGGAGCCTGCACGCCTTTGAAAAATTCGGCATACACGGCATTGATGCGGCTGTAATCGTCCATATCGGTGACGAACACACTGCATTTGATGATGTGTGCCGGGTTCAGGTCGGCCTCGGCCAGGATATGGCGGATGTTGGCCAGTACCTGCCGGGTCTCGGCCTCGATGCTGTCCTGCAGCATTTGGCCGCTGGCGGCATCCAAAGCGATCTGGCCGGAGACGTAAAGGGTGTCGTTGTGGATGACGGCCTGGTTGTACGGCCCCACAGGGGCCGGTGCCCGGTCGGTGTGGATGATTCGTTTCATGCGGTGGGTTGCATACAAAAAGCTCCGCATCAGCCTCGCGATGGGGAGCTCTTTGGCCTTTGAAAAGCATGCGGCAAAGCCGGTCTAGATCTCGTCCTCCGCCTTGGTCATCAATTTGCCCCGGTAGTACATGTTGCCCTCCGCATCGAAGTAGGCTCGATGACGCAGGTGCTTTTCACCGGTGGTGGGGCAGACGCTCAGTTTGGGCGCGGTCAGCTTCTTGTGCGTGCGGCGCTTGCGCTTGCGCTGCTTGGATACTCTACTCTTAGGATGTGCCATTGGTCATCAATTTGGAGCGGGATGATTCCGCTAATTCGTATTGTCGAGATTCAGCTTTTTCAGTTCGTCCATCAGCGGGTTGTTCACCGGCTGGATTTCTTCGGCCTCCTCCTCCTGCTGCTGGAGGTAGGCCAGCATTTCGGGATTGCACTGGGCTTCGGGATCGTTTTCGCAATCGTACACCCGGATCATTGGCAGGGCGAGCACAATGAATTCGTAGATGTACTGCGCCACCTGGAGAGAGGACTCCTCGGGATCCATGTACACCACCTCGGCTTCCTCGCGGCCCGGCTCGCTGGTGAGTTTTACCAGCAGCTGCTGGCTCCCCGAAACCGGCAGATCGATCTCTTCCAGGCAGCGATCGCATTCAGCGCGCACCGAGCCCGAAAAGTCGAACTGCAACACCAGCATGCCCGGTCGTTTGTCCAGCTCGAGCTTCAAATCGATGGTGCATTCCCGTATGGGCGAATTTTCAAAGTGCTTGAAAAAAGACCGATCAATCTGAAAATCAAAGTGGTGAATGCCGTCGCGGCGACCTTTCACCGGAAGGGCATACTGGACCAAAGTCTCCATGGCTTTCGTGCTTTGTATAGCCGAGCCGGCTATGCGAACAAAATTGCATTTTTCCAGCAATTGTGCAAATCCGACCGGCTATCCGGTTTTCCGCTATCGAAAAACGGATGCAAAGGTAGGATTTTTCTCGTTGAAAAACAGGCCCGCTTCGCATTTTTTGGTGGGCAAAGCGAGCTCGTTCGGGAAAGAAAGCGCGGGAAAACAATTCCGGCCTTGCGAAAGCGTTTTACCTTGGCGTACTTTGCAGCAAGCACGGACCTACCCCAAAACACATGCACGTCAATCCAATCCCCCACGGTCTAGGCTGGTTTATCGCGCTGGCCTTTCCCATTATTTTAACCGCCCAAACCGTTTTGGAGCCCGGTGATATCGCCCTGGTCGGCCTGGTGGCCAACCGCTCGAGTTGCGGCGGACTCGGCGGCGAAGACGAAGTGAGCTTCGTTTGCTTCCGGGACATTGAACCCGGCACCGAGATCGATTTTACGGACAACGGCTGGGAGCGGCTGAACCCCGGCCAATGGGGCAATTCAGAGGGCTTTTTGCGGGCGACCCGCACCGGCGGGCTCATTCCGGCCGGCACGGTCATTACCTTCCGGTTTCCGCCCATCGCAGGCGGTTTCGTTGCCGTTGCCCCCGATGCGGACTGGACCTTCCAGGAGTTTGCCCTGCCGGGCGTCAACGCGTCCCTCAATTTCAACGCCAACGGCGACCAGCTCTACATCTTGCAGGGCGGCAACTGGAATGTGGGCACGGGCAACATCGGCAACTTCGGCCACGATGCGGAGTACATCGGCGGGCGCGTACTTTTCGGCTTCAACTCCAAACCCGATTGGAACTCCCTGGCCGACAGCCCCAACGATTCCGGCTTGCATCCCGATGTGACCCCCTGCTTCAATATGGCGCCAACCGGTGTGACTACCGATTTCATCAGCTTTACCGGGCCTTTTACCCCGGCAACCCAACTGGAATGGATATCCCGCATTCGGGATCCCAACAACTGGACGCCCTATCCCGACTGCGCCGTTTATCAGACGCCGCCTTCGCCTTTCGAGATCAGTGCCAGCAATATTTCCCTGGACTGTGCCCTTTGCCAGGGGTGCGCGCCCCTGAACGACACCCTGCTGCTCAACCTGCCCACCACGGGCAGCCCCTTCGATGTGGTTTATACGGATGGCGTGGTGAACGACACCCTCACCGGGGCGGCCAACGGAGATAGCGTTGCCGTAAGCGGCCTGCTCGATTCGGTGACCTTTTCCCTGGTAGCTGTTACGGATGCCAACGGCTGTCCGGTCTTTTCCAATTTCGACGGCGGCGCCGAGATCGCCGTCAATGCGGTGCCCGTGACCGTCGATACAGTGATTCAGCTTTGCGCCACCGGCGACACGGTGGCCAATCTGCCCTTGCTGGATTCGCTCATCAACAACGAAGCCGGCACAACGATCGAATGGTTTGAAGATTCGGCCGCTACGGTGCCGTTGGTCAATCCGGACGGCTTTCTGATCCAGGGCGATACGGCGGCCTATGCGGTGGTTACCCAAGGGGTGTGCAGCAGCCCGGTCGTGCCCCTTGCATTCCGGCTGGATACCTTTCCCACGCTTTTCGACACCCTGGCTTTCGGGGCCTGCCTGGACGGTAGCGGCAGCATTACCCTGGACCTTACGGCCCTCACCGATTCCATCAGCCCGACGCCGGACGTATACCTCACCTTTTCCACACCGGACCTGAACTTTGCCGATACCCTTGCCAATCCGCAGAGCTTTACCTACAGCAGCGATACCACCTTACTGGTCATTGCCACCGATTCCGAATCGGGCTGTACCTCGGCGATCGGCGAGATGGAACTGGCCGCCATCCCCGACCTCAACACGCCCGGCTCCGTTTTCTTCAGCCTGGATCCGGATTCGGGTTGCCCGCCCCTGGCCACGCAGCTCACCCTCAATGCGCCGATCTTGGCCGGCTTCGAGGTCGTGTACAGCCTGGGAAATGCTTCTTCGGGCTATACCACGCTGACCGACACCTTGATCGTGGGCCAGCCCCTGGATACCACCCTGCTGGAAAGCACGGGCTTCGTCTTGCTGAGCGCCAACGGTCCCGGCGGCTGTTCGGCTGACTACTCCGCTGATCCGGACACCGTTTTGGCCAACATCATACCCGGCCCCGTGCTCAGCCTGGTCGCTCTGGACACCCTTTGCGGCCCCGGCACCGTGGATCTCACGGCCTCCGTTCAGCTCAGCGGAGATCCCAATGCTACAGTCACCTTTCACACGGCCCTGCCGCCCGGGCCGGGGAATGCCATTCCCGGCAATAACGTAGCCGTCGGCTCCGACACCGTCTTTTTCGCCCTGGCCACAAATGCCACAGTCTGTGCCGATACCGTGGCCATACCGGTAGAGATCGACAATCCGGACTTCGGCTTGCAAGCTTCGGTAGTGACGGATTTCAACGGCTTCGGCGTCAGTTGTGCCAACAGCACCGACGGGGTTGCACAGGCGGAAGTGCCGGGAGGCAACGGCCTTTACACCTTTACCTGGAGCAATGGCGCTACCGGTAGTGTTGCGACCGATCTGGCGGCCATTGAATACACGGTTACAGCGACCAGCCCCGGCGGCTGCCAGCAAACAGATACCGTGCTGCTGACGGCACCGGACTCCCTGCTCGTCGAGTTGGCTCCGGTGGAAGCCCCCTGCCCGGGCGATTCGGCCGCTACGGTCGTGGTGCAGAACCTCAGCGGCGGCCCGGCTCCCTACAGCTACTCGCTGGAGGGGATGGCTTTTCTGCCCATCGGCAGTCTTCCCTTCGCCATTCCGGCTCTGCCGGTGGGTACGCAGCCGCTCTGGTTCCAGGATGGCAATGGCTGCGAAGTACAAACCTCGGTCGCCATTCCGGCCCCCGGCAGCCAGTTCCTGGAGTTGGGCGACGACCTCACCATCCGGCAGGGAGACAGCGTGCAATTGCGGCCCCTGTTCAACTTCGAGCCCCAGGGCATTCGCTGGACCCCCACCGAGGGCTTGTCCGACAGCCTTCGCCTCGACCCCTTCGCCGCGCCGGTCCGCACGACTACCTACGAGCTGGAAGTGATCACGGCCAACGACTGCCTGCTCAGCGATCGCATAACGGTGCTCGTCGAGCGCATCCGAAGGGTTTATGTACCCAACGCCTTCAGCCCCAACGACGACGGGCGCAACGACTTCTTTTTTCCACAGGCCGAACCCTTTGTTCAGGTGGAAGACTTCCAGGTCTTCGACCGCTGGGGCAACCGGATGTTTGTTGCGGTCAATCCCGGCATCAACGATCCGACGGCCGGCTGGGACGGCAGGGTGCGCGGCAAGGAAGCCCAGACCGGAGTGTATGTCTATTTCCTGAGTGTGCGCTATCCCGATGGAGAGACGGAGGTGCTGGAAGGCGATGTCACGCTATTGCGCTAGCCTGGGAGGGCGACCGCAACCACCGCACCACCGTTTGGTTGAAGAGCTCGTGTTGTTCGATATTGCAGATGTGGCCACACTGGTCAAAGACGACCAGATGGGCGTTCTTGTGCTCATCCACAAAGCGTTTGGCAGCCTGGAAGAACACGTGGTCCTCGGCGCCCATGACCACCAGGCTCACCTTGTGTAGCTCCCGGTTGAAAAACCGGTGCAGGAGGCGAAAAAAATCGCGGTACAGGCCGATCCACTTGAGGTATTCCTGAGGAGAAAGCCGCTTGGATTGCAGGCGAAACAGGCGGCGAGAGAAGGCGTGATTGCGCCGGGGCAGCACGACCCACGAAAACAGGTCGTACATCAGGCGATACGGCAGGACGTAGCTGAGGAGCTTGGCCGTATGGACGAAGAGGCGGATTTTCCAGGTGGCTCTGAAAACGGCGCCCGCCATCACCATCTTATCGATAAGTTCGGGCCGCTTTTCGTCCAGTTTCTGCAGAATAACACTTCCCAGCGACATGGATAAGAAGTGCGCTTTGACAATACCCAGGTGATCGAGCAGCCGCAGAACATCTTCCGTCACGATTTCAAAATCGTACTGATCGTACTCGGGGCTGAGGTCTTTGGACCGCCCGTGATCCCGCAGATCGAGCAACAGGAGGTTGAAATAAGGCCGGAAGGCTTCCACCTGGTATTTCCAGGTGATCATGCTCCCGCCGGCACCGTGGATGAAAACCACCCATTCGGCATCGGGGCTCAGGTTGTGAATGACATGGTGCAAATGCGTGTTCATCGGGCCGCTAAAATAGCCATAAGTGCGGCAAGTGGCCGGAATATTTTTAAGTTCTTCATGGGTTCAATTCCCCTGTGGAATTTTCTATGCAAAAATCAATTTAGAATTCATTCAAATAAAATGGGTTCGTTTTCCCGCCTATCGCCCGGCCGGGCTGAACCCCTTGCCCAGTAAGGGGTTCACATCTGCCTAACACTGCACTTACATATTCCTAACCGAACCTTTACTTCGGCTTCACAACCATGAGCGACCTTAGCGAGCGAGACAAGCACTCTTCCTCACAACACTTAAAACTTCTCCAACTAATTATGAAGCGTTTTGTACTCTCCACGCTGCTGGCTATGGCCATTGCTCATGCCCATTAAGTTAAGCAAATCCAGCAGATCTATCCTGTTGTAAGAGCAGGT
>CAZQSF010000110.1:0-12174 GCA_964595955.1 uncultured Saprospiraceae bacterium | reverse complement strand
TTAGTGATTTTCCACAGTTTCACATTATATTTCAATGTTCTTGCCCATTCTTTAAGATCATCAGAAATTGCATCAATTGGAATTCCGACAGCAGGTTCCTTTTCTAAAATTTCAGACAACACCTTACGCACGTTGATTTCCTTAGTGCCTTGGTCTGAAAATTTCTCCTTTGTTATTGAATCATTTTGGTATTGCTCTACTGCAAGGTCTTCAATTATCTTTTTGGAAATGGGTTGTAAACTGGCAATGACTTGCTTTGATACTTGGGGCGCAATATGATTCCAAACATTATGGTGAAGAAGTTCAGCTTCAACTAAGTACCATTTTTTAGCTCCTAAATCAATCGCAAATCCGTCTGGTATTGTGCCTGTCCCATCTCCCGTTTTAATCATCTTTTTCGGTAGGTATATGGAAGTCGGACCGAAAATGTATTCATAGTTGGAAACAACAACTTGTTCCAGTTCATCTTCATTCTTGAATGGCGTCTTAATGTATTTTGTATCTCTAAATATCAGCATTCGTGGTCTTTTTTCGCATTATGCACAACATCTTACTATCCGCACAAAAGTAGCGGATAGCCGGCTATGAGGCGCACCGGTTTGGGGCAGCCCCAACCGGTGCAATCTACGAGTTTTCCTTATGGGAGGCCACCCGCTCAGCCGTGGCCGTGGCCGGGCCAGGCTGGAAGCCATGCGGCAAGCTCAATCCTTCAGCACCACGTCCCGCCTGCCCTGCCATACGCCTGCTGCATCCTTTTCCAGGCTAAGGATGTGGGAGGCATTGCCCTGCCGGTCCTGCTCGCGGATAAGCGGATCGCCGGCAAAGAGGGTGGAGGGTATCCAGTACTCGTCGAAGTCCGGGCCGGTCAGCGTCATGTGCACGTGGGCGGGCTCGTTGCGGGAGGGGTAGGGCGCCGGTTTGACGGTGCGGAAGCGATAGCGCCCCTGCTCGTCGGTGCGAACCCAGGCGCGCAGGTAGCCGTGACGCCGCCCGTTGCCGGTCTCGTCGACTCGCCGTGGATACACCCCTTCGGTATTGGTGTGATAGGCGTACACGAGGATGCCGGCGGCCGGCGTCTTGCCGTCGGGCTGAAACACCCGGCCCGAGAGGACCAGGGGCTCCCCGGGCTCCTCCGGCCCGGCAATGCGGGTCTGCCAGTCGAGCTGTTCCGGAGCGTCCATGGCACCGCACCACTCGCAAGCGGGCAGGTCAGCGGATTGTTGTTGGGGCGTTTTTGCATCCGTAGGGCCGGAGCAGCCCCATAGCGGCAAGTGGAGAAGCAGAGCGAACCAATAAAGCTTCATTTTATTTTTAAAGACCTGAAAAACCACTCCCGGATGCATAACAAGAAGCCGGGGAGCCGAAAATAGCGGCCCATTCCGGGCAGTGAAGACTATGGAAGAGCCGGCAGCAGGGCCGGTTTGAGGTTTGGAAAGGCCGACAAAAACCATCCCTTTCTCGAGTTGAATCCTTCAAATTCCGGGAAAGGGGCGAATGGGCCAGGCCCCTCAACAGCCGGTTCAAAAAAATAGCCGGAGTATACCCGGCGAGCTACCGGGTGCCGGATTCCTTCCTCATCAATCCAAACGCGCGCCCTATCTTTGCCGCTAAGACTGAAACCGAGCGCATGATCCTGAGCGATACCAAGATCCTGGAAGGCCTTTCCACCGGTGAGATCGTCATCGAGCCTTTTCGTGCCGACTGCCTGGGCACCAACTCCTACGACGTGCACCTGGGCCGCTGGCTGGCCATGTACAAAGACCACATCCTGGATGCCCGCAAACACAACCCCATCGAGTACATGGAAATCCCGGAAAAGGGCTTTGTGCTCCACCCCAACACCCTCTATCTTGGCGTGACCGAGGAATACACCGAGACCCACCAGGCCGTGCCCTTTCTGGAAGGCAAAAGTTCTGTGGGCCGACTCGGTATCGACATCCACGCCACCGCCGGCAAGGGCGACGTAGGGTTCTGCAATACCTGGACCCTGGAGATCTCCTGCACGCACCCCGTGCGCGTATATGCCGGCATGCCCATCGGGCAACTCATCTACTTCCAGGTGGAGGGCGATATCAAAACCCGCTACAATACCAAGCCCAACGCCAAATACACCAAGCGCACCGACAAGCCGGTGGAGAGCATGATGTGGCGAAATCAGTTTTAGCCGAACAGGCCACAACCCATCTCCCACCATTTTTCTGAACGCCCGGGGGGCCGGATCAGGGGTTGCCCAGAGCAGTACTGCCGTTGGTCGATTTTCCGGGCGCGATCCAGGTTTTTTTGCAGGTTGCGCAAATTTTCAAAACGTGAATACCATCTGCATCCTCTATGTTGCCAGCCTCTTGCTTCTTGCATCGGCTTGTTCCAAAACCGCAGCAGAGGGACCTGAACCGAATTCATCCTGCATCGACGGCCTGCAAAACGGCACCGAACAAGTATAGATTGCTGTGGAGAGTCCTGCCTACCCTGCTTGGATGATTTTTTTATCATCACCGCTACGGATGCCAATGGGGCGCTCATTGGCCCGGAAGACCCAGCCGACTGGTCTCGGGACAGCCTATGGACCGAGGCGGAACGCAGACTTATTGAAATTGATGGCATGGATGAAGCCCAAGGACCCGGCTTTGAACTATCCCCGGCATACCCCAATCCGACCAGCGGAAGTTTTTCTTTATCCCTGCGAACCCCTTCAACAGAAGGGCTGGAACTGCGGCTGGCGCTGGTGAATGAACGATTCGAGCCGCTTCGCTTCACGGCGGGAAAAAACTCCTTATGGATCCGGACCCTCCCCTCTGGCGGAAGCCATGCGATCAGCCTGGACCTGACCGGCCTGGAGAATTTTCAGCCAAACGCAAGTTGCCGCTTATATTATGCGCTGGTCGGGGATCAGCTCGTTTGGTACAAAGGCCGCGGGGATATCCGGCTGGCCCCGTAAAAATCGAGCCAATCAACGGCTTCTGTGAACCAGGGCTTGCGTTTTTTGGCTGAAGTTGCTTAGCTTTCCTTTCCAGCGAATGCTGGAAAATTGGAACCCCGTTTCGTCAAAATCGCGACTCCTTGAACCTGCGTATCATATCCGCTGGCGCCGGAAGCGGCAAGACCTACCGGCTCACCAGTGAAATGGTGGCCCTGCTCAAGCAAGGGGTACGCCCCACCGGCATTGTGGCCACCACCTTTACCAACAAAGCGGCCGCCGAGCTGCAAGAGCGCGTGCGGGTGCGCTTGCTCGAAGAGGGCCTTGCAGATGCTGCCGACGCCATTGCCAATGCCCTCATCGGCACAGTACACAGCCTGGGCGTGCGTCTGCTTCGCCGTTTTGCCTTTGAGGCCGGCGTGTCGCCTCAGGTGGACATCATTGCCGATGAAGACCAGCAGATCCTCTTCAACCGGGCCCTCAGCATGGTACTCACCGAGGAGCGCACCGAGCAGATGGATGCCTTGGTGGCGCGCTTCAACCTGGACGACGACTATTTCGACTGGCGCCGGGAATTGCGCCAACTCATCGAGGTGGCCCGCTCCAATGCCTTTACCCGCGAAACCCTGGAAAAGAGCCGCCGAATGTCCTTCGAACAGCTGCGTGCCTTCCTCGATGCGCCCAGCGGCAGCCCGGCCGAATGGGACCGAAACCTTCAGGACCTCTCGTCACAAACCCTTCGCAACCTGCAGAGCAATGGCGACAGCACCAAGGTCACCGGCCGCGCTATTGAGACCCTTCGGACCATTCTCCGGGAGCGTCAGCTCAAGGGGCGTTTCGATTGGGCCCATTGGGCTCGCATCGGCAAGCTGAAGGTGGGTGCCAAAAGCCGGGACGAGGCCGAGGCCCTCATCGCCCTGGCTCGAACCCACGACCAGCACCCCAGCTTTCAGGCCGATATCCAGGCGTTCATCGGCCACCTCTTCGAATTGGCCATTCTAGCTATGGAAGAGTTTCAGCGTTACAAAAAAGAGCGCGGCCTGATCGACTACACCGATATGGAGGTGCTCATCGTCAAACTGCTGGATGAGCCTCGCGTGCGCGAGGTGCTCAGCGGGGAGCTCGACCTGCTCATGGTCGACGAATTTCAGGATACCAATCCCATGCAGCTGGAGATCTTCCTCAAGCTGTCGGCCATGGTAGACCAGGCCGTGTGGGTGGGCGACCCCAAGCAATCCATTTACGGATTTCGCGGCGCCGAACCCGGCCTGATGAAGGCCGTGATCGAAGCGGTAGGCGGCGTAAAGGCCAACGACATCCAGCAACACAGCTGGCGGTCGCGCGAGGAGCTGGTGTACCTGAGCAATGCGCTTTTCACCCGGGCCTTTCCCGACCTGCCCCCCGAACAGGTGGCGCTCCGGCCCAAACGCCGCTCGCTGGCCGGAGAAGGCACCGCCAATACGGTCGACGAGCCGCCCGAAGCCGGTACCGCCCTCCTGCACTGGCACATCGACTACGAAGGCGACGGACGCATACCGGGCTCTCCCTGGGCCGAGCGCGCCCTGGCCGAAATGCTCGCTGAATGGCTGGAGGGAGGCGCCCATATACAACCCAAGGGGGAGCCGGGCTGGCGGCCTGTCCGGCCGGGCGACGTGGCGATCTTGTGCAAAACCAACAACAATTGTACTCAGGTCGCCGAAGCTCTGCACCAGGCGGGACTCCGGGCCAGTATTGCGCGCAACGGGCTGCTGCAAACCGCAGAGGCCAAGCTGATACTTGCTTGCCTTCGCTACCTGCTCAGCCAGGACGACTCCCTCTCCGTAGCCGAACTCATGCTTCTGGCTTCCCATACCCCGATCGAGGACATGATCGAGCTTCGCTTCGACCACCTCGAAGCCGGGGCCGAGGAGTCCGAATGGGGAGCACACGACCCTTTTCTACAAGAACTAGCCGGGCTGAGGGGGCGAACAGCCGAACACTCCGCCACTGAATTGCTGAATCGCTTGCTGGAAGAAATGAACATTCGCCGCCGGGTTTTAGCCCTGGGCAACGGCCGCCAACGCCTGGCCAATATCGAAGCCCTGCGCAAGCTGGCCGTAGACTACGAGGACCGGTGCAACCGCTTGCACACCGCGGCTTCTCTGGGCGGCTTCCTGTTGTGGCTGGAAGACCTAGAACGACAAGGTCAGGATATGCAGGGAGCCAGCGAAGGGCCGGATGCGGTGCAGGTACTCACCTACCACAAGAGCAAAGGGCTGGAATGGCCCGTCGTCATCGCCTGGGATCTGGAGGCACGCCTGCGGGCCAATCCCTGGGGTATGGCCATTGTGGCCGAGCGGGAAACGGTGGACCTCGACCGGGTCCTGGCTCACCGCTGGCTGCGCTACTGGGTGAACCCCTACGGACGCCAGTCGGCCAATACCCCCCTGGAGCAACGGCTGAAAGAAAGCGACCTTTACGGCCACATCACTGCCGCCGCCCGGCAGGAGGAAGCCCGCCTGCTCTATGTAGGTATTACACGGGCCCGCGATTACCTGGTGCTGCCCAGCTCGCGCAAAGAGCCCACCCGCTGGCTCAACCGGGTTTGGCACCGGGGCGAAGAAAGCCTTCCCACCCTGGATCATCAATCGGGCGACTCGCCCTGGGCATGGGAAGACCGCATACTGCCCAAGCAAACCGCACGGCGCTTTTTTGCCGCCGACTTCCCGAAGCGGAAACAGCTCCAGAGCCCGGAATTCTTTTTCGAACCGGAGCCGGCCGCACAGAATTATCCACCTCAGGCCATCCAGCCCGAAACCCTGATCAGCGGCAGAGATTACTCGGCTCGCATCGATCAGGTCCTGCAGTATGGCGAGGCCTTGCCGGTATCCGAAGGCTCCATCGCCTATGAGGTGGGGAAAGTGGTAAAGGCCTATCTCCACGCTTTCCGGAGCGACTATTCGCTGACCGAACAGCTGGATATGGCCGAGGGGCTGATCCGGGATTTTGGACTGGTCGAGGAGCTGGAAGCCCGCCCGCTGGTCGAATTGGCCGGCCAGTGGGAGCGCGAACAGGCCCAACGCTTTCGCCCCACCTCCGTGCGGCGCAAGGAGCCCGTGCGCTGGGTGCAGGGCAACCGCCTTTTCGAACGCCTGGCCGACCTGTTGCTGGAGGGGCCGGAAGGCGAACTCATCCTCATCCAGCGCAGCACCTACCAGGGGAAACGCAAGCAGTGGCGCAACAAAGCGCTGGAATTAGCCGGGCTGTTTTGGTTGTTCCGCTGCGGTCTTCGGGCAGCCTACCCGGATCGCCCCTTGCGCACCTTTCTTCACCTTCCGCTCGCCGGCGGGCTGATCGAAGTGCATACCCGTGCCCCTGCCGGGCGTGCGGTACAGGGCGAGTTGTTCTAAGAAGGACCTGCCGGAGCTAGCCCCCCGGCTCAAGCCGGATACCCGTAAAAAGCGAAAAAGAATACCGCGACGGTCAGTACAACGCCTACCATGAAGACCGTATAACAAATGCGCAGCAAGCGGTATTTGCGCCCCAGAATAGTGCCCAGCGAGTGCAGATCCCGCATAATGGCCGCCTCCATGATGTTGTCGTCGTTGACGATCACATCGACCCCTCGCTTGTACTCGTCGAAGGACATATCGTAAAAGTTGCCGAAAAAGAAGAGGTTGGCCGTACCGGCCTGCATGCGCGATTCCGGTGCTTTGCCACTCATTTTTGCCGGCCGGGTGGCCAGGGTAGCGTACACAATAGCCACCAGGCAGGTAATGAGCAGAGAGGCCAGGGGATAAAAGAGAAAGTTGTATTTCAACGCATAGCTCAGGCCCAGCGGGAGCACAAAGGTGATGATGGCGGCATTAATGGTGAGCATGATGTTGGCCTTGTTGTCGGCCAGAGCACTGAGGTCTATGTGGTTTCGAAGGGCGGTTTTGAACATCATCTGCGCGCTTCGGCTGCCTTGGATCCCCTTTTCCTTGTTCTTCTTTTTTTTCTTTTTCGCCTTTTTAACCAGGCTCTTAAGCTGCTCGAGATTGTCGGTTTTGCTTTCGTCAAACAACTCCCGGGCAGCTTCCGTGCGGTATTCATGCGCCTCCAGGAAATTGTGATTGAGCTTGTGCCAGTCGGTCTTGGTATAAATCTCATTGCGAAAGATGCGCCACTCGTGCCGCAGGTCCTCGGCCCGTCGCAGATAATCGGACTGGGCCAGATTGCTCAAATCGGCATCGCAAATGATCTCCTCCAGCAAATTGCGGGGTTGCATATGCGCCTGGGTAGCCTCGATGCAGGCAAGCACTTTGGCCAGTTGTTCGCCGGGATAAGCCCGGGCTTCGAGAAATTCCCGCGCAATGCGCCGACTGGCAGCTTCGTGCCCGTCATAAACTTCCGTAAAGCCGGTGTCGTGGAAAAGAGCTGCCAACTCCAATACCTCCAGTTCGTCCTGAGAGCATTCCATGCGCCCTCCCAGTTCAAGCGCGACGCGCCGCACTTGCAGGGTGTGTTCCAGGTCGTGATACCAGTGGTGTGTGGTGAGTTGCTCGCTGAGCATGCGGATGACCGTGCGTTCGGCTTCCAGGAGGATTTGGTCGGTGGTAACTGTTTTTTCCACAAAAAAGAATTGTATGCGCTAATTTTCAAAAATAACAAATTGTGGAAGGATGTATCCGCTTATTGCTCTAGCGCTGCGCAGCTCCGCCGGGTTCGCCCCCGCGAAAGAAGGCCCCGGCCACCACGGCCTGCCGGGCGCCGGTCGCCTCAGGCAGGGTATTGGGCAGCCCCTCCAAAAACAGGGCCCCCATAAAAGCCATTAAAAGCGCTTCCTTGAAATCGATCACCAGCGGATCGGGCTTATGAATGCGCAGCCCGGGAAGGGCCTCCGTCAGGCAGGCCAGCAGAAAATCGTTGTGCGCACCGCCCCCACTCACCAGCAAACTGCCCTCCAGCCCGGAGAGGGCGCGCGCCAGCTGGGCGGCGATATGCCGGCAGGCCGTGTGCAGCTTGTCTTCCGGAGCAGCAGCAAAGGCGAGGGCCGGCTGCACGAGCTCGCGCCTCACCCATTGATTGGAAAGGGATTTCGGCGGCTCCTGATCGAAGTGCGGAGCCGCGTTCAAACGGGCCAGCAAATCCGGGATCAGCCTGCCCCTTGCGGCCAAAGCCCCTGCGCGATCGTATTCCAGGCCCGCCTCGGCCGACAGCGCGTTGAGCAATTGGTTGCATCCGCTCAGATCGAACCCCAGCCAACCTTCCGGTCGCGGGATGCTCACATTGGCGATCCCCCCCAGGTTGAGGTAAGCCGCATAGCCGGGGAAAAGGTGTAAATCGGCTATGGGGGCAAGCGGTGCTCCCTGACCGCCCGCAGCCATATCGGCCGAGCGAAAATCGCAGACGACCGGCAGACCGGCTGCTTCGGCCAGATAGGCGCCGTGTCCGACCTGAAGACTGTAGGCCCGGCCCGGATCGTGAAGAACCGTATGGCCGTGAGAAGCAATGGCATGCACCGGCGGATCTGCCTCGCCCAGGCTCAGGAAAGCCTTCGCTTGCTCGCCCAGGTAGCGGCCGAACCGAACGTGCAGCTCCGCGTGCTCTTCGAGGGAGCGTTGGGGAGCTTTTGCCAGCCGGCTGCGCCATACCTGCGAAAACGGACGGGTCTCGGCACGCAGGATCTCCCCTTGCCAGCGCCCCTTCAGATTGCGGAAAGTACACAGAGCCAGATCCAGGCCGTCGAGCGAACTGCCCGACATCAGGCCCAACAGGCAGTGGCGGTCCGGGCTCATTTTTCGGCCAGCTTGAAGGTGTACTCGGCTACGGCCCGGATCTCTTCAGGGCTGAGCAGGCTTTCAAAGGCATTCATGGCATTTCGCCCCTTGGTGATGACATGCACCCGTTCCTCTACATTCAGCTCGGATTCCTGCAGGTTGTAGGCCCCACTGGCTCCCATGTTGCCATACAGGCCATGGCAGGTGATGCAGTATTGCTTGTACAGGGCTTTTCCATCCGGTTCCGCTGCTGTAGCCAGGGCTTGTTCTTCGGACGAAGACGGGGCTTCGCTGCCGCAGGCAATGACAAACAAGAGCGTGAAAAGTCCCGTACCGGCCAAAAGGATTCGCATAGGTTGAAAATTTACGGGTATAACAAGTAAAAGGCTGAGCGGTTGCTGCCCGCCCTCCGTCTATTATTTTCCCTATTTTAACGAAGTACATCCTATTTTAGAACAAGATGTGCATCGCAGGCCAAACTGCGGCACCCGAGATCTGTTTTAAGAAAACTAAACCATACATACGGCATGAAACAAGGAAGATGGATTACAACCGGAATCATTGCATTTCTGGTGTTGATCGTAATACTGATTTTTTCGAATGCAACTTTTCTCACCGTCGAAGCCGGTGAGCGAGGCGTCCTGTTCAAGCGTTTCTCCGGCGGGCTGGATAGAGAAAACATTTATCAGCCGGGCTTTCACGTGATCGCCCCCTGGAACACGATGTACGTGTACGACGTGCGGGAAAAGCAATTGGAGGAGCAAATGAAAGTACTGTCCAGCAATGGTCTGTACATCGACGTCGACGTCACCATCCGGGTAAACCCGGTTTACGACAAGATCGGCGACCTGCACGAAAAATTCGGCAAGAACTACCTGGAGTCCCTGGTGCGCCCCGAGGTCCGTTCCTCCGTGCGGGCCATCATCGGTCGCTTTACGCCCGAGGAACTCTATTCGACAAAACGCGAAGAAGTTCAGTCGCTCATCCAGAAGGATCTGATGGAGACCCTGAGCAAAAACTACGTGGATCTGCGCGCAACCCTGATCCGCGAGATCGAGCTGCCCGAGAAAGTGCGCACGGCCATCGAAACCAAGATCGAGGCCGAGCAGCAGGCTCTGAAGTATGAATACATTCTGGATCAGGAACGCAAAGAAGCCGAGCGAAAAGTGATCGAAGCCCAGGCCAAGGCCGATGCCAACCGCATCCTCAGCGCCAGCCTCAGCGACAAGATCCTTCGCGACAAAGGCATTGACGCTACGCTCAAGCTGGCCAACTCCAACAACTCCAAGGTGGTGATCGTAGGCGGCGGCGATCAGGGTGGCCTGCCCCTTATTCTGGGCGGCAGCAACTAGAAGCGCGACCGGATTTCAACCTTTTGGCTGTCTGGGTTTGTTTTTTGATCATCATCAAGAACAGACCAAGCATGGTTCAATACCTTTCCGACCCAAGGTCCGCTTCGACCGGCCAGGAGGAAGGTCGTGCCCCTTCGCCCGATCCCGAGCTCCTGGATGCCTATAGCCGCACCGTGGTTTCGGTCGCCCAGTCGGCCAGCCCCTCTGTGGTTCAGGTGCGGGTACGAAAACCCGGCCGCGGCCGTAGGGGCGCTGCAAGGCCCGCCGGGGGTGCCGGTTCCGGCTGAAGACCAACCCGGGCATATTCGTGCAATCGGTGGAGGCTGGCAGCCCGGCCCAGAGCGCCGGACTCTTGCCCGGGGATGTGATCCTGGCCTTCGAGAACCGCCTGATCCGATCGATTGACGACTTGCACAAATACCTGGACGAGTCCGTAATCGGCAAGGAGGTCGAGCTGCTGGTCCTTCGTTCCGGGCGCAAGAAACGGATCCGCATCCGGCCGGCAGATACCCCGGTCATGTCCTGAGACGACTTGACGAATTCCCGAAAGGCCCTTTCCTTTGAGAATATGGATTTTCCGGTCGGCATAATCGGTGCGGGTCCGGCAGGAACAGCTGCCGCCATCCGGCTCAGCTTGCTGGGTATTTCCTGCCTGTTGGTGGACCGGGCCGAATTTCCGCGGGAAAAGGTATGCGGCGATGCCATCAGCGGAAAAGTGACCACCTTGCTGCACCGGTTGGACCCCCGGATGTTAGATCGATTTCGGGCCCTGCCCCAACAAACCGGCATTTGGGGCATTCGCTTCACAGCCCCGAACGGACGAGTGGTCGACCTGCCCTTTCCGCCGGGTGGTGAGCTTCCCGCGGGCTGCCCACCCGGCTTTGTTTGCCCACGCCGGACCTTCGATCATTTTTTGCATCGGGAAGCCGTTCGCCGCCCCGGTATCAGGCTGATGACCGGTCAGGATGTCTGCGAGTTCCGGCAATTGCCCGGGGGCGGTTGGCACCTCGGCGAACCGGATTTGCGGGTGCGCCTGCTGCTCGACGCAGGAGGGGCTTTTTCCACCTTTAGCAGGCGTCAGGCCGGGCGGGATCGCCAACCGCAGCATTACGCTGTCTCGATGCGTGCGTATTGCCGGGGCCTGTCCGGCTTTCACTCCCGCAGCTACATCGAATTGCACCTGCTCAGGCGCCTACTCCCCGGCTACATGTGGATCTTCCCCTTACCCGGCGGGCGGGCCAATGTGGGCATTGGCCTGCGGGCCGATCAGGCCAAAAGGAAAGGGATCCGCTTGCGAGCTGTTTTTGACGAAATCCTCCACACTCACCCCCGGCTTCGGGGAGCGCAGCCGGAAGAGCCTCCCCGGGGCTACGGCTTGCCGCTGGGGTCCCGTTCCCTGCCCTTGTCCGGAGAAGGCTATATGCTGCTGGGCGATGCGGCCCAACTCATTGATCCGCTGAGCGGCGAAGGCATCGGCAATGCGGTGTACAGCGGTATTCTGGCAGCCGAACAGGCCGCAGAATGCTTCCGGAACAAGCGATGGGACGCCTCCTTTTTGCAAGCCTACGATCAACGCGTTGCCCGCGTACTGGGCTCGGAAATGAAGCTGAGCAAACGATTGCAAAAGCTGGGCCGGTATCCGATCCTGCTCAATGGCCTGGCCCTCTTGCTGGATCGCAGGCCGCAGGCGCTCCAGTCCCTGTCGGCCTTGTACACCGATCTCGATTTTCGGAAAAAGCTCCTCCGGCCCGGCTTTTGGCTCCGCCTCGCCACGAAAAAGAAAAATCTTTGGAAAAATTAATGCGCCTACCAACTTTTTGGACACATCGCAGGTCTTATTACATAGATAGCGCTTGAAAAGGTCCGGAGGGCAGAATGTTTCCCGTATTTCCATAACCGGAATACGAATGTGAAAAAAAATGCGTTATAGATCTTGTAATCCGTCAGCTTAAGTTTCATAAACTAGTGAGTGTAAAGCAGCCCCCCTTTTCTTCGGAGAAGGGGGGCTTTTTATTTCCCGCAGTTCAGGTTTGGCCGGCTGGAAAAAGTTCCGGTTCTTTCGATTCCCGAGGCGCTCATGCAGACGCAGGTTGAGCCCGGATTCTCCATGAACTTATACCATTTTAAAATGAGAATGACGCATGAAACCCGCCTCTTTTTCGCCTAC
>CAZQSF010000109.1:0-12209 GCA_964595955.1 uncultured Saprospiraceae bacterium | reverse complement strand
ATGCGTATGCGCCTGCGGCTTTCACCTGCGGTAGAGCATCTCCCGGACCTCCGCACTCAGCGCTTCGTTCTGCGCGCAGGCTACCGGATGGGTGTACATCACGGCAATGCAATAGTTGCAGGTGTCGCAACCGGAGCGCGATAGTTCCCGGTGCAGCAACTTGCGCAGGAAGAGCGGATCCTGAATGAGCGCCCGGGCCATCGCCACCAGTTCGAAGCCCTGCCCGAGTACCTGATCGATCTTCTCGCGAGACACCAGGCCGCCCACATACACCAGGGGCAGGTCCACGGCCCGGCGGAACCGGAGGGCATCCGCCAGGAAATAGGCTTCTTCAAAGGGGTAGGGTCGGATCAAATTCGAGCCAAACAGGCGTACGAATCCCTTCATCAGCGGGTTCTCCATGAAATGGGCGAGCACCCCAACCGGCATGGCGCCCCGCAAAATATACATCGGGGCTTTGCTCACAAAGCCGCCGCTGAGCACCAGGGCATCTGCGCCCCAGCTTTCGAGCATGCGGGCTATTTCCAGGGATTCCTCCCGTTCCATGCCCCCCGGGAAGCCGTCGCGCATGTTCATCTTGATCAAAACGGCCAGGTCGCCTTCGGCAGCCCGGCGCACCTCCTCCATGACCAGGCGCAGGAAGCGGGATCGATTTTCCAGGGAGCCGCCGTAGCGGTCGGTGCGTCGATTGGTGTAGGGCGAAAGGAACTGACTGATGAGGTAGCCGTGCCCGGCATGCACTTCCACGGCATCGAAGCCCGCTTCCCGGGCCAGACGTACGGCCCGCCCGAAAGCACCGGCCATTTCCCGGATCTCGGGCTCGCGCATGGCGCGGGGCCAATTGGGCCCGTAGAGGTTGATTCGCGCGGACGGAGCCACAGGCCGGCGGCCCGTCACCGCCGCCTTGGCCATATTGCCGCAGTGGCCCAGCTGGATGGAGCAGGCAGCCCCTTCCCGGTGTACGGCATCCGTAAGGCGGCGAAGGCCGGGCACGACCTCCTTGCGCAGCCACAACTGATGCGGAAAGGAAAGCCCGCTGCGATCAACGGCGGCGTAGGCCACCGTCGTCATGCCCACGCCTCCGGCCGCCACCGCGCGGTGGTAGTCCAGCAGGGCCTCCGAGGGCGCATGGCCCGGGCACATGCCCTCGAAGGCCGCTGCCCGCACAGCCCGGTTGCGGAGGTGCAGGGGGCCGAGTTGGAAAGGGGTAAAAAGCAAACTGCCTGATTCCGTCATGAAAATGAAGATAAGCAGTAGCTGTCAAATCCGGGGCACAGTCCGATGAAGGCGGCCCTGAGATCTCGCCGGCTCGCCGGCAGGATTTCCTGGGAACTGGCCAAAGGATGCCGCCGGCCGGTGCCGCTTCAGGTACCGCTTTAGCCCAAGGAGTTGCCGCAGGGCAAACACCTCCAGCAATAAGACCTGGGGTACCAGCACCAAAGGAATTAGGGTGAGGGGCAACCGTCCCATTTCCTCAGGCACCTCGCCTAGCGCGATGCTCACTGCCGTAGAGGCCGGGGCAGCGATGAAGTCCAGAATGCCGAAGGCCACAAAAGCGATGGCGATCCAGAGCTTGCGGTGGAGGCGGGTCCACTGCCGGGCAGTTAGCTTGCCCGGGGATTGGGTGCGGAAGTCGGCCAGGGACCAATGCGGATCCCGGATGCCCGCCCAATCCGAAAAGGCGAGCAGGTGACCGACCGCATAAAAGGAGATAAAGCCCGCGATCCAGTCGCCGGGGCCCGCCACCCAGGCCACTACTCCGGGCAATTGGCCGGCGAAATACCAGAACAGAAAGAATACGCCCACGATCATCCGCGCGGGCCCTTCCACACTTTGGATAGTCCAGCGCAACTACAGCCGGTCGCCGAACTGCCGGAAGGATCCGGAGAAAGCAAACAGAAGCAGGGCCAGCACCGATGGTGTATACAGGCCGGCCAACACCCAGGGTATGGCATCCACATAAGAGTCGATGCGGGTGACTGTGCCCACAAAGAACAGGCCGTAGGCGATCCAGAAAAGACCGACGGCGGCGGTGTTTCGCAGGCGGTACCGGCTGTGCCGCCAGAATGACCAGCCGGCCAGCACAAAATGCAGCCACTGGAACAGAACCAGGCCGGATAGCACGATCAGGCTCAGTGTCTCCAGGACCGATGGAATGGAGAGATCAGCATTCATGCAAAATGCATTTTTTGGTGCAATGGAATGCTGCAAAGCTACCCGGATGCACAGGGCAAAGTCTTGACCTGGATCAAGAACGGTACAGCCGGGCCTTCGCGCGGCTCAGCGTTTCCGGGCTCAGGTTGAGGTAGGCGGCCACGTCCTTATTTTGGAGACGGGTCAGAATGGTGGGGTAGCGCTGCTGAAGCCACTTCAGCTTACCCACGGCATCCAAGGAGAGCAGCGCGTCGATGCGGTTCAGGTATTCGGCTACCGACTCCTCCAGCATTTGCTGGTACACCTTTCGGAAGCCGGGGATGGTGGCGTTGAAATGGGTGAAGGTATCGTAGCCGATGGTTAGATACCGGCAATCGTCGATCGCCCGTATGCCGGTCCGGGCGGGGGTGCGATGGCGAAAGCTGTCGATAAGAGTGAAGAGTTCGCCGTCGAATACCAGCCCCAGGGTCGTCTCTTTGCCATCGCCGTCGGTTCGGTACACCTGGAAGCAGCCGTCCACCAAAAAATAGCAGAATGTACAGATTGAGCCCTCCCGCAACAAATCGGTGCGCCGGGGCACTTCCCGCCCGGTAAAACCGGCCAGCACAGCATCCAGGCCGGGCGCCTGAGGGCCCAGGCGGCGAATGATGTATGCACGCAGTACGTCCTTCATAGTCCGAAAGTAAGGCCCTCACTCCTCATACTTCAAAAACTTGACCCCCAGAATTTCCTGTACATCGGTGGGGTAAGGGTAGGAGGGTACGACCGCTTCGTCACTGAACTCGATCAGGACGGCGTCGGCACCTTTTTTCCGGGCTTCGCTCATGGCGCGTTCCTGTAGCCGTTCAAAGTTGGCAAACCCCCTGTCCCGCACATTGGCCATGCCCATCACCTCATACGGGCGGTCAATATCCGCGGGATCCAGGTAGAGATCGACCTGCACGGTGGGGGTGTAGGACCTGCCCACATAGTCGAAGGTGGTGCAGGCGGAAAGCAGGATCAGTAGGAAAAGCCCGCCGGGAAGCAGAAACAGTCGAGCGTTCATCGGCCTTTTTAGCTAAAAACCTCGCAGGCCCGGGCTCTGGTTCAATCCCGGTCTCCGGGAAGCAGCCTGACGGCTCCATTTGCGGGGAATACCTTCCCTCAGCCCGGTCATGGGCGGGAAGCGCCGGAATCGGTTGCCTATCCCGGTGTCTCCAGGCATTGGGCTTGCATCTACCTAAAGAAAATGTCGCAAGAGCTGCAAGCCCCTGCGGCATTTTATCCTTAAAACCGGTATTAGTGCATGAACGCCTCCCCGACGGAACGATCCGGGGGGAGACTATTCGATTACTTCACGATCAGCCTGTGCGTGTAGTGTTTCCGGTCGTCAACCAACCGGATGAGGTACAGCCCCGGCATCAACCCGGACACATTCAGCGCCGTCTGTTGATCGCTCAGCCACTGCTCGCGCAGTTGCTTGCCGCTTGCGTCGAAGAGTTGGAGTTGCACGGGCTGGGCTTTGGGTTCATCAAAGGAGATAAACACTACATCGCGCACCGGGTTGGGGAAGATGGTGATGCCGCTTTCGTCAGCCGGTACCACTTCCACGCGAACCGTCGGGTCAAACAGTTCCACATCGTCCCAGTAGAAGGTCTGGGCGCCCGCTTCGGCTCCGGTCTTGCCGAAGTTGAAGAAGATGGACACCTTGTCGTAGGTGTTGGCGAGATCGAAGGCGGGCGTTCCCGGCACCTCATTGCTGAAGTCGAACTCGAGCGTTTCCCACTGCATGGCGAGTGTGGTCGTATCCTCGGTCTCTACGCTGATCGTGCCGTCGGAAGCGTCTTCCACCTTCAGCCGTACCGGAATACCGGCCTCCGGCGACCAGACGCGCACGGTCATTTTCGTGTTGTCCATCGTGAAGCCAATGGGATTGGCCAGGCCGTTGGCTCCGGCCGTGGTGCCGGCAAAGATCTCCGCCGCATCGGTGCGCAGGCTCTCCACCACCTTGTTCGTATTATCCGTCGGGTCGTCCACGATACTGGACGCGTTGCCGCCGAAATCCTGCAAATCGTAGGATATGTCCGGATCGTCAAAGGTAATGGGCAGGTCGAGCAGGTTCAGTCCGCCACCGCCGATGAATTCCACATTGTCCCAGTAATAGGTCTGGGCGCCCGCTTCGGCTCCGGTTTTGCCGAAGTTGAAGAAGATGGACACCTTGTTGTAGGTATTGCTGAGGTTGAGCGGAGGCGTGTTGTCCACCGGCGAGGCGAAGTCGAAGACCAGGGTATCCCATTGCATGGCCACCGTGGTCAGCACCTCGGTTTCCACGCTGATGGCAGCGTTGGAGATGTCCTCTACTTTCAGCCGCACTGGAATATCGGCTTCGGGCGACCACACGCGTACCGCCATGCGGGTATCGGCGTTGGTGAAGGGGATGGGGTTGGTCAGCCCGTTGGCCCCTGCCGTGGTGCCGGCGAAGACCTCCGCTGCGTCGGTGCGCAGGCTCTCCACGACCTGGTTGGTGGCGTCCTCGGGATCCGGTACAATGACGGAGGCGTTGCCGCCGAAATCGACCAGGGTGTAGTTCACCATGGGATCATCAAAAGTGATGGGCAGGTCCAGGGTTTCCTCTATGCCGCCGCCACCGATGAATTCCACATCGTCCCAGTAGAAGGTCTGGGCCCCGGCTTCGGCTCCGGTCTTGCCGAAGTTGAAGAAGATGGACACCTTGTCGTAGGTATTGCTGAGGTTGAGCACCGGGGTGCCTGCTACCGGCATAGCGAAATCGAAGACCAGGGTGTCCCACTGCATGGCCACCGTGGTCGTGTCTTGGGTTTCCACGCTGATCGTACCATCCGAAGCATCTTCTACCTTCACCCGCACGGGAATGCCCGCTTCGGGCGACCAGACGCGCACGCTCATCCGGGTGTCGCTACTGGTGAAGGGGATGAGGTTGGCCAGGCCGTCGGCCCCTGCCGTGGTGCCGGCAAAGACCTCGGCCGCATCGGTGCGCAGGCTCTCCACGACCTGGTTGGTATTATCCGTCGGGTCCGTTACGATGTTGGACGCATTGCCGCCAAAGTCGGCCAGGGCATAGTCCACATCCGGATCGTCGAAGGTGATGGGCAGGTCGGGGGGCGTACCCGGGCCGGCGCCCTCGGAAAGGGCTACATCATCCCAGTAGAAGGTCTGGGCGCCCGCTTCGGCTCCGGTTTTGCCAAAGTTGAAGAAGATGGACACCTTGTCGTAGGTGTTGGCGAGATTGATCGCCGGTGTTCCCGGTACCTCATTGCTGAAGTTGAACCTGAGCGTATCCCACTGCATGGCGACGGTGGTTGTGTCTTCGGTCTCTACACTGATCGCGCCGTTGGCTGCATCTTCCACTTTGACGCGAACGGGGATGCCTTCCTCGGGCGACCACACGCGTACGGTCATGGTCGTATTGTCCATGGTAAAGGCGATGGGCGCCGAGAGCCCGTTGCTTCCGGCAGTCGTGCCGGCAAAGACCTCGGCGGCGTCCGTGCGCAGGGTCTCTACGACCTGATTGGCGGCATCTGTGGGGTCTGCCACGACATTGGAGGCCGCACCTCCAAAATCCTGCAGGGTGTACGTCACGTCCGGATCGTCGAAGGTGATGGGCAGGTCGAGCAGGTTCAGGCCGCCGCCGCCGATGAATTCCACATTGTCCCAGTAGAAGGTCTGAGCGCCGGCCTCGGCGCCGGTCTTTCCAAAATTGAAGAAGATGGCAAGCTTGTTGTAGGTGTTGTCCAGATTCAGCGGGGGCGTGCCTTCCACGGGGAAGGCGAAATCGAACACCAGGGTATCCCACTGCATGGCCACGGTCGTGACGGTTTCCGTCTCCACGCTAATGGCCCCGTTGGCTGCATCCTCCACTTTCAGCCGCACGGGAATGTCGGCTTCGGGCGACCAAACGCGCACCGCCATCCGGGTATCTGTATTGGAAAAGGGGATGGGTTCGTTGAGGCCGTTGGCTCCGGCCGTGGTGCCGGCGAAGACCTCCGCGGCGTCGGTGCGCAGGCTCTCCACGACCTGGTTGGTGGCGTCCTCGGGATCCGGTACGATGCTGGAAGCGTTGCCGCCAAAATCGACCAGGGTGTAGTTCACCATGGGGTCGTCAAAAGTGATGGGCAGGTCGAGCAGGTTCAGGCCTCCGCCGCCGATGAATTCCACATTGTCCCAGTAGAAGGTCTGAGCCCCGGCTTCGGCTCCGGTTTTGCCGAAGTTGAAGAAGATGGACACCTTGTCGTAGATGTTGGCCGGGTCGAGAGGAGGCGAAAACTCCGCCGGGAATGCGAAGTCGAATTCCAGGGTATCCCATTGCATAGCTACTGTGGTGAGGACCTCGGTCTCCACACTGATAGCTGCGTTGGTGGCATCTTCCACTTTCAGCCGCACGGGGATGTCCACCGCGGGCGACCACACCCGCACGGCCATTCTGGTGTCGTTGCCGGTGAAGGGGATGGGGCTGGCCAGCCCGTCACCTCCGGCGGTCGTACCGGCGAAGACCTCGGCGGCGTCGGTGCGCAGGGTCTCTACGACCTGATTGGTCGTATCCTCGGGGTCTGCCACGATATTGGAGGCATTTCCGCCAAAGTCGACCAGGCCGTAATCCACATCCGGATCGTCAAAGGTGATGGGCAGGTCCACCTGATCGGGAGTGGGCAGGGGGCAGCTGGCCTCGAAAGGAACGGTAATATCGGTGGGGCTCACTTGCCAGTTGCCGCCGAAGGATTCCTTGCTCCAGAGCACATTCAGCGTCACGCTGTCGGGAGGAGACATCCAGCTGAGGGTCCGGCTGATTTTCCCCATGACGGTCGTGTCTTCATCGGAAATGACCGCCCCGCTACCGCCGGTGACCAGCAGCAGATCGACGGGGTCGTCGTTGGCCGACTCGATCTCGACCAGCATGGAGTTGGCATCCACATTGGTGATGGTCAGGAAAATAGCCGAAGCATCCTCTGCGGGAATACCGAGGTGCTTGACTTCCGTTTCGCAGAACTCGGATGTCGAGCTGGCGGGAAGGAACTGAACATCATCCCAGAAATAGGTCTTTTCGCCGGCATCGGTCCCCGAGGTGCCGAAGTTGAAGAAAATGGTGGCCTTATCGTAGGTGTTACCCAGATCAAGCGCCGGGGTCCCCTGGGAAGGGTTGGCAAAGTTAAACACCAAGGTATCCCATTGCATGGCGAGGTCGGTCGTATCCTCCGTTTCCACGCTGATGGCCGGGTTAGAGGTATCTTCCACTTTTAGCCGCACGGGGATACCCGCATCCGGCGACCACACCCGAACGGACATCCGGGTGTTTTCGGCCGTAAAGGGAATGGGATTGGCCAGGCCGTTGGTGTCGATGGTCGTTCCGGCAAAGGTTTCTGCTGCATCCGTCTTTATGGTTTGGGCGACCGTATTGGTGGTGTCGGTGGGGTCTGTGATTATTTGGGAGGCTGCTCCCGCAAAATCAAAGAGGGCGTAGTCCACGTCCGGGTCGTCAAAGGTGATGGGCAGATCCACCTGTGTGGGACCATCCGGCGGGCAGGAAGCGGCAAAGGGGATGGTGATGTCGGTCGGGTTCAGTTGCCAGTTGCCGCCGAAGGATTCCTTGCTCCAAAGCACATTCAGGGTCACGCTGTCGGGAGCAGTCCCCCAGCTGAGGGTCCGGCTGATTTTTCCCATGACGGTCGTATCCTCATCGGAGATGACCGCCCCGCTGCCCCCGGCGATCAGCAGCAGATCGACGGGGTCGTCGTTGGCCGACTCGATCTCAACCAGCACCGTGCCAGGATCCACATTGGTGATGGTCAGGAATATAGCCGAAGCCGTTTCCGCAGGGATGCCCAGGTGCCGGACCTCCGTTTCGCAATAGTCCGAGCTTTGGCTGTAGCCGTAAAAAAGGGCCAGGAATAAAAGAAGAAGAGAGAGTATGGATTTTTTCATTGCAATGAATTTAGTCGGTGTTTTAAAGCTTTCCGGGTTTTAAGAGCACTTCGGCCCGCTTACCATTCGCCTCTGGCGAAGAATTCTATTGGGACTTGGTGTCCAAAACACACTAAATCTACCAATATATGACGGAAATTTCATCAAATACGGGAAAATAATGGTCGGTACGGGTTTCTCTCCCCGTTTGCGTAGAGATCGGCCGGGGGCCTTCGCCTGTTTATCTGAAAAAGCGCTTGCGACCCCTTTCATGGGTTTTACCGAATGGATCCCCTCCCACCCGTTTGGAGTTGCGGTTTCCGTCCGGTGCGCACAGGTCTCTCCCGATGGATTTGCGAGGTCATTCTCATTTTTCATGTAGGAGGAAAGAGCGATGAGCCCAAAAAAAAGTATTGATTTTCTTTTTTGCCTGTGTTTCACGGATTTAAGGATGACCCGCCTGCTGCGGGCTTTTGTTTCGAAAAACTGCTTATCCTTAAAAATACGCCTCATTCCGCGAAGGGTGTAGCGGGGAAATCCTACATACGCCCCTGCAAGCCACCCGTATGTACCATCACCACGCTGCTCCCCGGCGGGATGGCCCCTTGCCGGATGCGGTCCAGCAGGCCGTACATCAGCTTTCCGGTATAGACGGGGTCGAGCGGCAGCCTGTAGTCGCGCTCCACCTCCACGATGAAGTCGAGTAGGTTCCCGGGCATTTTGGCATAGCCGCCGAAATGGTAATCCGGGATCACCTGCCAGGAGGCCCGGGCGGTATCGCCCAGTAGGTCTGCCAGCATGCCTGGCACAAAATCGCCCTTCAGGGCGGGGTACACCTGTACCCGGGTGGTGGCGGGCAGCGCCTGGATGAGGCCGGCAGCTGTGCCGCCCGTGCCCAGGGAGACGGCCACGAGGTCGGGCAAGCCCGGGAGCTGCTCCACGATCTCCGCAGCCAGCTCGTGGATGCCCCGCAGGGCCAGGGCATTGGTGCCGCCCTCCGGCAGGCGATAGGCATCCGGATATTGCGCGAGTATGGCCTGCACTTCGGGATGATCCGCCTTGGCGCGGTAGGCCGTGCGGGAGACGAAGTGGAGGCTCATGCCGTGGGCTTCGGCCCGGGCCAGGGTGGGATTGAGGGGTTTCACCCGCTCGCCCCGCACGATGCAGGCCGTGCGAAAGCCGAAGAGGATGCCGGCCGCCGCTACGGCAGCCAGGTGGTTGGAATAGGCGCCGCCGAAGGTGAGCAGGGTGTGGCAGCCCTTTTCCCGGGCCTCAGAAAGGTTGTACTTGAGTTTCCGCCATTTGTTGCCGCAAAAGGAGAGGTCTCCATCCGGGGTGGGCAGCACCAACCGGTCGTCCCGCTTGATCCAGAGGGTGATGCCGTGCTCTTCCGCCAGCGGATGCGGGAGGCGCTCCGTCGGGCTGGGTGGGGCAGTATGTAACCGGGACCAATGGACGGAGGTTGTCATGCAGGACAAAGATGGAGCATTGTTTTTATTGTTGGCAATAGGCAGTTCATAGTCAACTGCTAACTGCCAACTGCTGACTGCCTACTGCCAACTGCTCACTGCCAACTGCCAACTCCATACTGCATCGACTCAATACCCGAACACTTCCTCCAGGCTCAGCTCCACCACCGGTCCGAACCGGCTGAGGTAGTCCAGATCTACCTGTGCTTTGCTGCCCAGCACCAGCAGGGCGTAGGAGCGGCCTTGTACGTGCTTTCGCTGGAAGTCGGCCAGGTCCTGAGGCGTAATCGCCTGCATGTGCTCGTAAAGTTCTTTACGCAGATCGCGATCCAGGCCCAGGTCGCGGTGGCGCAGGTACTCCCAGAAAAGGCGCTTGGGCGGGATGCGCTCCGTCTCGATGCGCTTGAGAATGCTGTGCCGCGCCTGCTCGATGAGCTCGGGCACCACCGGCATATCTTCCAGGATACCCCGCAGGGCGGGGATGGCGTCCTGGATCTTGTCGGGCTGCGTGCCCACGAAGGCCTGCAGGTAGTGCCCCTTGTCCTCCTTGCGGGGCGTGCTGTAGTAGGCGAAGGTAGCGTACGCCAGGGCCCGCGACTCGCGGATCTCCTGGAAGACGATAGAGCTGAGGCCGTAGCCGAAGTACTCGTTGTAGAGGTTGGCCATCAGGTGCTCCTCCAGGCTGAAGTGGGGCGTGCCCTTGCTCAGCAGGAGCAGCTCCACCTGCACCATGGGGAAGTCTACGAAGTACACCTTGGGTTCGGTGATGTCCAGCTCGGGGTATTTCTGCGGAGCGACCGGCTCGTGGGGCTGCCCGGCCACGGTATGGGTGCGCGCCAGCAGGCCGGTCATCTCGTCGGTGGAGCGCCGGCCGTAGTAGTACACCTGGTGGCGGGTATCGGCCAGCCGGCGCAGGTAAGCAGCCAGTTCGCCGGGATCCAGGGCGTGCAGGGCCTCTTCGCTGAGGCGATCGGTAAAGGGGTTGTGGGGACCGTAGCGCACGTAATGGGTCATGGCCTGCCGAAGGATCACGCCCTTGTCCTGCTTGTCGTTGCGGCGCTTTTCCAGCACGTCGGCCACCATATTCTTCAGGGCTTCGGGCTGTCCTTTGAGGTGGTGCAGCAGGCCGTCCATCAGCTCGATGCCCTGCGGCAGCTGATCTTCCAGGCCGATGAGCTTGAGGTGAAAGCGCTCCTCGCTGAGGTGGCTCTCCAGGCTGAGGCCGTGGCGGAAGAAGGCCCGGTGGCGCTCGCGGGTACTCATCAGCTCGGTGCCCAGGTAGGGCAGGTAGAGCAAGGCCAGCGGCAGCAGGGGATCGCTGTTGCTGCCCATCTCGAAGAGGTAGTGCAGGCGGAAGAGCTCGTTATCGGCATTGGCTACGCGCGCCAGGCTGAGGTCGGAGGGCAGATTTCGGCGCTCGATGGCCTCAAAATCGGCAAAGACCGGCTCCAGGGGCGGCGTGGGTTGCCGGATGAAGGCTTTGGCAAAATCCGAGAGGGCCGATCGATTCAGCTCGATGGGCGTGATCTCGGGCTTGGCCACTTTGACCACCTCCGGGTCTTCGCCCTGCCGCTTGTACACCAGGGCGTAGTTGTCGGCGCGGAGATAGGTGCGCACGAATTCGACCAGGCTCTCCTTGGACAGGTCTTCCAGCCATTGGAAGCGATGTACGTACCGCTCCCAGTCGATGCCCAGGATGAAGGCGTTGGTGAGCAGATGGGTGCGCTTTTCGTTGTCCTCGGTGGCGCGCAGTTCCTCGGTCTTCAGCTCGCGAATGGCGCCTTCCAGCAGCCAGTCGTCGAAGTCGCCCCGGCGCAGTTGCTCCACCTGCTCCAGCAGCAGGCGGGCTACCTCTTCCATCGACTGGCCCTGGCGGGGTTTGCCGTAGAGATAGAGGAGGGAAAAGTCTTCGTGGGGCAGGCTGTGGGCCTGGGCTTCCAGCACCTTCTGGTCCTGCAGCAGGTTCTCGTCCAGCAGGCCGGCCCGGTCGTTGGCCAGCATGTTCTGCACCACCTCCAGCAGGAAAGGGTGCTCGGTGGCGGCGCCGTCCAGGCGCCAGGCGAGCTGCAAGAAGGGCGACTCCTGCCCGTACACTTCCCGCACGGCCGGCTCGGTGAGCTCGGGCTGGGCCGGGAAGCTGAACGGGGGCTTGGCCTTGGGCTCGTAGCTGCCGAAGTACCGTTCGGCCAGGGCGATGGCCTGTTCCGGTTCGAAGTCGCCGGACAGGATGATGGCCATGTTGTTGGGCACGTAGTAGGTGCCGAAAAAGCGCAGGATGTTGCGCATGGAGGGGTTCTTCAGGTGTTCGGCTGTGCCGATGGTGGTCTGCGTACCGTAGGGATGGGAGGGGAAGAGCTCCTCGCGCAGGGCCCGGTGTACCTTGCGGAAGTCGGAATCCTGGGTGATGTTGAACTCCTCGTACACGGTCTCCAGCTCGGTGTGGAAGAGGCGGAGGGCCAGCATGCGGAAACGCTCGGCCTCCAGCTTCATCCAGCGCTCCAGTTCGTTGGCGGGAATGTCGTTGACGTACACCGTCTGCTCCACCCAGGTGTAGGCATTGGTAGCCTTGGCGCCGATGGCGGTGGCCAGCTTGTCGTATTCGTTGGGCGCCACGTAGCGCGCCGCCTCTGTCGACAGCCGGTCGATCTCCCGGTAGATGCGGGCGCGCTCGTC
>CAZQSF010000108.1:0-12395 GCA_964595955.1 uncultured Saprospiraceae bacterium | reverse complement strand
CCGTGAGGGTCACCTGGGTCCAGTTGGCAGCACTCACACTGCCCAGGCTCCAGAAGGTGATGTCGCGCAGTTGCTGCTCGTCCGACAGGTAAATGAAAAGTCCTGCGATGGCAGCGGCGAAAGCCGAGATGGCGATGCCGGCCAGCAGCATGGTCGTCACTTCTCTCCTGCCCCGCCGCCGGGCCAGAAAATACACGAAGTAGGTCGTGCCCAGGCCGCCCAAAAAAGCCAGGAAGGCCGTAGATGCTTGCCGGAAGAAGCTGGAAACCAGGGCGAGTATCGAGCTCATCAGTACGATGGACAGGACCGCGAACAACATGGCTCCGCTGGTAACGCCGATGAGCGTCTGGTCCGCCAGCGGATTGCGAAACAAGCCCTGTATGGCCGCGCCGGAGATGGCCAGTCCCGCTCCAATGGTGCCGGCGAGTAGGATGCGGGGCAGGCGGATGTGGACGAGAAGAAAGTGGGCGGCATCGTCCTGGCCCGGCCAGATGGCGGCCCAAACCTCGGCCGGCTGGAGGGCATAGGCCCCCACAAAAAGAGAGGCCGCAGCCGTGGCCAGCAAGGATCCGATCAGCACCGGTACGGAGAGCAAACAGCTAAGCCAGGTTTCACTGAATGAGGCCATAGTTGTGCATTTGTAGGGCCAGTGTCTTGGCGGCCAGGCCGGCCCGCGGGCCAAAGGCGGTGAGCAGGTGCCCGTCCATAGCCACGATTCGCCCCTGCTGAAAGGCCGGCGTCTGTTCGATGCCGGGAATCTGGGCAAGCCCCTCCATGCCGTCCAGGCTTTCCAGGCCGCTGCTGAACATGAGGATGACATCCGGCGCGGCCTCCAGCAGGGATTCCGGCGTCAGCGCGCGAAAGCCCGCAAAGCCGCGAATGGCATTTTGCCCGCCTGCTTTCTCAATGATGGCCTCGGCCGAAGTGCCCTTGCCTCCCACCAGCAGGCGCCCGGCTCCCCGGGCATAAATGAACAGCACCTTGGGGGTTTCCTCTTTCTGGCGAAGGGTTTCCAGCAAGGCCAGGCTGTCCCGTTCGATCTTTTGCTCGAGCCGGCGAATGTCCTCCGCTTCCACAGGCAGGCGCTGCCCGATCCTCCGCGCTGCCTGCACGGCGTTGAACAGGCTGTGGGAAGTGGGCACTTCCAGGACCTCCAATCCGGCCCGGCGCAGGATATTCAGTGCTTCGGCCTGTTGCACCTGCGACTGCTCTACCAGGATCAGCGTCGGCTTCAATTGCAGAATGGCTTCCGCATTCAACTGGCTGACGTGTCCGAGGTTGGGCAAGGCCAGCACCTCAGCCGGGTACACACTGGTCACATCCCGGCCTACGATGTGGTCGCCCTGGCCCAATTCGAATAAGATCTCGGTGAGCAGTCCGCTCAAACTGATGATGCGCGGAGCTTCCTTATCAGGGTAGCGGTCCGGTTCCCGCTCGGCAGTGCCCGCCCCCGATTGGCAGGATGATAGTGCCAGCCCCAGCAGAACGGACAGCAATATGCCCGGCAGCCCCATGATCGTTCTCTGGATACGCATATGCATTGCTTTTACGCGATTACTTTACCAACAGAGGCTGGCTGATCAGCCCCTCGTCCATTTGCAGGGAGAGATAGTAAGTGCCCGAAGGAAGGTCCGGAAAAAATGTTTGCACATTCAATCCGGGCTGAATGTCGATCACCCGGAAGAAGAGAACCTGCCCGAGCGAATTGGCGATGCGGACCTCCGCCCTGGGATCACCCACCTCGGACTCCACGGCCAGGGTGACCTGGTCTGCCACCGGATTGGGGTACAGGGTGAAAGATTCCAGCGGAAGATCGGCCTCCCCTGTCGAGGTCAGTTGGGTGACAAAGGTCCTTTCCAGGGTGGAAACGCCCGTCGAAGATCCTTCAAAGTCGATGAACACGACCTTCCACAGCTCATTGGAAGTCGTCTTTACGAAGTATACCCGGTCGGGGATCACCAACCATTGAAAGGTGCTGAGGTCGATCTCTTTCCAGTCGTAGCCGATCACATCCGACACGGAAGATAGCTCATCCTCGTAATCGCGGTAGTCAACAGTGGCCGGATCTGTATCATCGGCCTGGGCCACCTCAACGCCCCGCTTGGAGAGCACCCCGGTCACGACGTAGTCGAGGATGTTGCCCTGTCCATCGTCCAGCGGGGTTACATAGCGGGTGAAGAGCAGGTCCCAGGTATCGGGCTCCAGGTCCACTACCTCACCCGAGGCAAACGAGAAATAAGCCAGGGTGCTGCCAGCATGGGCCGCTTTGTCGATCGTTTGTGTCTGCTCGCCGCTGCCGTCCAGGTCGGCATAGCGAAAAGTGTACACCCCACCGGCCAGGGATTGGATCTCCAGCTTTTTGAAAGAGCCGTCCCGAAGCTTGATGCCGTACAGGCGCGTGCCGAGCACCTGATTGTTCACCACGTTGTACAAACCCCAGCCCAGGTCGAGAGGGTCCGAGGGAGCTTTGACATGATTGAAGGCTCCCTCACTCCAGGATGTTTCATCGTTGAACAGGCGCAACATGCCTGCTGTGTCCGCATTGCTGAAATCGCTCCCGGCCAGCAGGTAGAGCTCGACCTCGGGAGGGGGAGGCCCCTGTGCCGTGGCTACCGCTTCGTTGATGAAAATGCCGGCATCCTGCGGGCCGGTAGAGAATGCTATGTCCCAGGCAGTGTTGGCATGCGACTGGGTAGCTCCGTCGTTCAGGGTGTAGAAGGTCTGGTTGGAATAGCCCGGACCTACCGAAGGCTGGTCGAATTGTTGAGCCGCCAGGCTCAAGCCGCCCAGGCCGATAAGGAGGGCGAGGTAGAGCTTTTTCATTACAGTAATTAAGATTTAGTCTAAATAAAAATGATGTTACTAAGCTAAGCCGAAGAGGCATTCCGGGCAAGTTTATTTAGACTAATTACAGTTAAGTTGGTGAACTTTTGACATAGGTCTGACGGATTCACTCCGCCTTTTCACAGCGCTGCTTTTTGCGAAAATCATCGAATCACTGCAAAAGACCGGCTCATCCGGGCATTGCCGGATCGAACGACCAGCCAGTATACGCCGGCTGCCAGCCCTTCAACTGAAACGCTTGCCGGACTTTGATCCGGGATGAACTCCAGGACCTGTTCGCCTGCCGGACTGATCACCTGGAAGCGGGGGGCTTCCAGCTCATTGGGCCACGTCACCTGAAGTCGGTTTCCAACCGGATTGGGAAAAAGCTGAACTTCCGTCGTCCAGCCGGGATCCTGGATGCCGGTCACCTGATCGACGACATTGTCCCTGGATACCAGCCGGTAGTCGGGATCGAACTCGAGGGTTTCTACCTGGAATGGCAGATCTAGCGCAAATTCTTGTCCGGAGAAGGTGTGATCCAATCGCAGGAGGGTATCCTGCCCCTGGCCCGACACCCGGATCGGAACCGGCATCTCGAAAAAGTCTACGGAAGGGTGAGAGGTCTGCTGGAAAAGAGTAAGCGCCACCTGGTCGCTGCCGGCCTTCCATTGCACCGTGTAGGATGGATACCCCTCTCCATAGAGCCAGTCCTCGAAGAACTCATCGAGCTTTTGTCCGCTCTGGGCTTCCAGATGCCGCTGCAGGTCGGCGGTTCGGGCAAAGCCGAAGGCCAGGGCGGGATCATCCACGTAGTTGCGCACGGCCTGGAAGAAGTCGTCGTCGCCGAGCTTCCAGCGCAGCATGTGTAAAAGCATCGCGCCCTTGTTGTAAGAAAGACGCCCGCTGAAAATGCGAGCCACATTGGTGGTGTCGTACACGAAGACCGAGCCGTCGGGGCGGCTGGTCACACTGGCGATCTTGCCGGCCAGCCAGGATCGCCAGTCCGTGGGGTAGAGGCCGGTCTCGTAGGTGAGCCCGTCCAGGTAGGTGGCAAAGCCCTCATTGAGCCAGATGTCCTGCCAGCTGCCCAGGGTGACCTTGTCGCCAAACCACTGATGCGCCAGCTCGTGGGCCTGCAGGCTGTGGCTGAAGCCCCCCATAAAGCTCATCGTCTGGTGCTCCATACCTCCGCCGAAACCGAACTGGGCGTGGCCGTATTTTTCGTCGGCAAAGGGATAGAGGCCGAATCGCTGGTTGAAAAACTCCATGATGCCCACCGTGGCATCCAGCCGGCTGATCGCCTCATCCAGGTCTTCGGCATACACGTAGTTGAGCACTTCAATGTCCGGTCCGTCGGGTACCGGCACGAAATCGGAAAAGACCTCGTACTCGGTAACGGCAATGGCGATGAGGTAAGTCACAATGGGATGGCGGTGCCGCCAGTGGAAGGTGGTGGTCGAGTCGCCGTTCGGGCTCTCGGCGGCCAGCAGGCCGTTGCTCGCCACTCGGTAGGGCAGGGGCGTGGTGACCTGCACATCGATGGAGTCGATCTTGTCATTCAGGCTCATCTTGCAGGGCCACCAGTCCTTGGCGCCGTAGGGTTCGCTCAAGGTCCAGATGATGGGAATGCCCTGATGGCTGCTTTGCACGAAGGAGCCGAAGCCTGTCGTGGGCGGCACGCCTTCGTATTGCACGCTAATGGAGTCGATCTGGCCCGGGTTTCCCTGGAAAAAGGGTTCCAGCAGGATCTCGAGGCGGTCTTCGGCTTTGAGGTGGGAAAAAGTACTCAACTCATTCCCGCGGTATCGAACGGCCAGCACGTCCAGCTCGCCGGCCATGTCGAAGGCGATGCTGGGGAAGGGCTGGGTGAGCGGCTCGAAATAGGTGGTCACGGTACCGGAAATGTACCGGGTCGCCGGATCGACGGTCCATTCCATGCGCTGGTAGGTGATGTCGTAATTCTCCGTGAAGGCGGACGAGCGGAAGTTCAGCAGCGACTGGGCCTGCCCGGCTTCGGCTTCGGCCAGCCGGCGGGTGTCTTTGCAGACCCAGCCATCGGTTTGCTGGGCCGTTGCCGGAAGGAAAAAGAGGAGAAGCAGGATGGAAAAGAGCAGGGTCCGGTACATGGTATAGAATCTTTTGGCATAAAAGTAGGATCTGGCACAGCGATGTTCGATGATGAATGTCGCCTGGCACCGGGAAAGCACGGTATTGCAAAATGGCTTACCTTTAGCGCGGTTACGGTTTTTGACGGCAGGCCAGGCCGGTCGTCAGAATGAAAAGGGAATCCCGTGTAAATCGGGAACTGTACCCGCAGCTGTGAGCCCTGTACCGAGCCGGTTTCCACGCTGTGCCACTGCCCTGTACCCAGGGCGGGAAGGCCGGAAGCCGGTGGGGCGAGTCAGAAGACCTGCCGAGACCGATGTGTTCTCTTTGTCTTCGGGCTAAAGGCAGGGAGGGTATGGAGTTGGAATCCCTTTTTGCAACTGAGCACCCAAGCATTCGTATACCCGCTCATGGATGCTCTCTTCTCCCTTCCCTTCGCTGCCGGCCCGCCATACGTTGAATATGTTGCGGTTGGCGCTCAATATTGGTCTTTTTTTAGTTTTTGGTGCAGGCTTTGCCCAACCCGTGGATACCAGTTTGCTGCTGGATAGTATCCTCGTGAAGGATACCCGCTTGTGCTGGACTAAGTTGGGCCATCGCGTACAGCTGGCAGACTCAAACCACTTGTCAGCTATCGGGCTGGCCCCTTTGGCGAGCCTGCTCGAGGAACTCGGCATCGGCTATGTCAGAAATTACGGTCCAGGTCAGTTAGCAACCCATTCTCTGCGGGGTGGCAATGCCAATCACACCGCTGTTTTCTGGAACGGCTTGCCGCTGCAGCATCCTATGCTTGGGCAGGTCGATCTCAGCTTGCTGCCCCTTGTCCTGGCCGACGAGGTCCAGGTCGATTACGGCAGCAGCAGTAGTCTGTGGGGTAGCGGAGCGGTAGGTGGCAGCATTCACCTGAGTTCTGAGCCCGACCGACAGGCCGGCTGGAAAGGCAACCTTCTGGGCCGTTGGGGCAGCTTCCATACCTACGACCTCGCCGGCTCCCTGGCTTGGGGCGGAGCTTCCTTCTCCTCACGCACAAAGGTTTTCTGGCGCGATCATCGCAATGACTTTCCCTACCGCAATGCCTTCGGAGAGGAAGGTCGGCTGCCTCACGCCCACCAATCGCTGTGGGGCTTGATCCAGGAGTTGCGTTGGCAGCCTACAGCAGGTCATCGCCTCGGCCTGGATGCCTGGTATCAGGAATCAAACCGGCAACTACCACCCACCACCCTTCAAGAGAGCAGCCGGGCTCGGCAGTATGACGAATCCTGGCGCCTAGCTGCCCACTGGCATTGGACTGCCGGGACCTGGAGTCTGCATACCCGCGGTGGCGCTTTCTTCGATCAGCTCGACTATACAGATTCCCTGGCAGATATTCGCTCCGAAAGCCGAACAGCCAACCTGTTGTTGGAAACAGAAGCCCGATGGCAACTGCTCCCGAGGCATCAGTTACGCCCTATGCTACAAGTCAATCATCAAGGCGCGGAAGCCTCCAATTTCGAAGCCAATACTCATCAAACACTGACTAGCCTGGGGCTGGCCTGGCATAGCTCGTGGAGCGATTGGCAACTGGTTGCCGTCCTGCGGCAAGGGTTGCTCGATGGCCACCTTGTTCCCTTTTTGCCTTCCCTGCGCCTGGACTGGCAACCTACGCAGTCCGGGCGGCTGTTCCTCGCAGTGGATCGATCTTTTCGGGCACCCACGCTCAACGATCGTTTTTGGGTTCCCGGGGGCGATCCGGCCCTTCAACCCGAGGAAGGCTGGAGCCAGGAAGGGGGGCTGGAGTGGACACCTGCAGCGGAAGACGCTTGGCAGCAGCGCGCCCAAGTTAGCGGGTTCAGCCGCCTGCTCAACCAATGGATACAGTGGGTCCCTCAGGGGGAGTTCTGGTCGCCCCGAAACCTGAAGCGCGTGTGGAGTCGCGGCTTAGAATTGAGTTACAATAGCTTTTGGCAGTGGGAAACCCTGCGCCTTCAGCTAGAGGCACGCTATGAGTGGGTGCGCTCTACCAATGTAAATACTGGCGACGATACCGAGAACAAACAGCTCATCTATACCCCGGTGCATCAGGGGCAGCTTGGCGGCAGCCTGGCTTGGAAAGCCTGGCAGTTATACTACCGCCAACAGTGGATCGGGCGAGTCTTCCTCACGGCAGATCACACCGATGAACTGCCCGGCTTCACTACCGGTCATTTGCGCCTACAGTGGAACCTTCCCATCCAAGGAAACCGGATTACCGCCTCCGCTGAACTGCGTAACCTCTGGGATACCGAATATCAGGTGGTGGCCAATCGACCTATGCCGGGACGACATATAGCCTTGCAACTGCAATGGCAATTTCAGAACATCAAAAACGAATAGTTGTGCGATCCTTTGTCAACACCGTACTTTTCTGCTGGATGGCCAGCACGCTCCTGATTGGGCAAGCGATTTCTACCTTCGACGAGATTGAGCTCGACCCGGTAGATTCCATCTATAATGGCATAGACGGCACCACAGGACAAGCAGACGGCGATGCCTTTTTCCCCACCTTTTACGATACGTCCTTCGGGGGCTTTTGGGCCGCCGGTTGGGCTATTTCAGCTAAGATGGACAGCGTCACCTCGGGATTTACCAATTTGTACAGCGCTAAGGCGGCCTCGGGAGCCCTGGGTACCCCTCAGTATGCTGTAGGGCAGCAAAACGCCGTCATCCGGTTGCAGGGGGAAGCGCTGGAAAACCCACTGCGTGGCCTATACATCACCAACTCTACCTATGCTCACAACAGCATGCGCGACGGCGACCAGTTCGCCAAAGCATTCGGCGGCCCTAGTGGTGATGATCCCGACTTTTTCAAGTTGGTCATCCGGGCCTATGCTAATGGGCAGCTCAAAGCAGACAGCGTAGAGTTCTTTTTGGCAGATTACCGCTTTGATGACAATACGTTGGACTTTATACGCTCGGACTGGGCTTATGTAGATCTGAGCTTGCTGGGTACGGCTGACAGTCTACTGTTTACCCTCCGGTCTTCGGATGTGGGCGATTTTGGTATCAATACCCCGCTTTTCTTTTGCATTGATCAATTCAATAGCGAAGAGGTAACCTCTGTCACCTCCATAGCCCGGACATTGCCTTTGCGCGCAGGCCCCAACCCGGCTTCCCAATGGCTATACGTGCAGCTGCCGGCTGCTGGTCGCCTGAGTTTGTTAGATGCCACCGGCCGGATGCATTGGGTGCGCAATTCCGGTCCTGGAAGGCTTGATCTGGACATTGCTCAGCTGCCCGCCGGCTGGTATGTTTTGCGCTTCCAAACGGATCGAGATGTTTACCAGAACCAATGGATCAAACGATGAGATATAGCATACTCCTTTTTACATTCTTTCTTTGCTGGGAGGGGTTGGCACAATTTCCTCCGGCAGCAGGAGAGCCCGGCACCACAGCTATTTCTTCTGACAGCGACCAATTGGTAGCCTGGGCTACCGGTATTCATCTTGAGCGCGGATTGCGGCAGTGGAACGAACCAGATTCCGGATTCGCCACAGCCGGGCTGCCGGAAGGTGCCCTGGGTCCGGCCGATAAGGCCAGCACGGTAAGCCTGGGCGATGGCGGTGTTGCCACCCTCACGTTTGATCGCCCAATAACGAACGGCCCCGGATGGGATTTTGCCGTGTTCGAAAATGGCTTTCCGTCTGGCAGTGGCTATTTTTTGGAACTGGCCGTCGTGGAGGTGAGCTCGGACGGTGAATATTTTGTACGCTTTCCGCCCGCTTCGCTCATTGATACCAGCGTTCAGGTGGGGCCCTTTGGTTTGTTGCAGCCTGAAAAGCTGAATAACCTGGCTGGTAAGTATGAGAGCGGCTTCGGGACGCCCTTCGATCTGACGGAGTTAGCAGGAGATTCTCAGTTGGACATCGAAGCGATCACGCATGTTCGCATTCGCGATGTGATCGGCACCCTGGACCCCGCTGCGGCTACCCTGGATACGGCCGACCGGGCGATCAACGATCCCTGGCCTACCAATTTTCCTTCTTCCGGATTCGATTTGGATGCGGTGGGTGTTATACACGAGGTGATGCCCACTTCGGTGAGGCAGGTCGATGAAGTTTGCGCGCTAAAGCTTTGGCCGAACCCTCTTCCGTGGGGCGGTACCCTGCAGGTGGAATTGGAGGTTGCGGCCCAGCTTGGGCTGTATTCCTCGATAGGCCAGGTTTTGGCCGTATACGATCTGCCGCCAGGGCACCATGCGCTCACCGGCCTGAATTTGCCGTCCGGCTGGTATGTGCTGGAAATTCGAAATGCAAAGTTGCGCTTTGCTCGGCGGATATTGGTTAAGGATTAACTTTGTGTTCATGGATTTACCAATGCAGAAATGGGTAGGGCAGCTGGTGGTTTGCCTGGTTACCTTACTGGTTTGTACGGCTTGTCGGGAAGAAGCCGAGGATGTGCCCGGTCCCATGCCGGAAGGCTTTCAACCGGGTGAAGGAGTTTTTATCACCAACGAAGGTCAATTTCAGGTCGGCAATGCATCGGTGAGTTACTACCGCTTTGCTACCGGGGAGGTGGAACAGGAACTTTTTCAGTCGCGCAACGGCCGGCTGCTGGGCGATGTGTTGCAAAGCCTCTACCTTGGCGACTCATCGATTTGGCTGGTGGTCAACAATTCCGAACGTCTGGAGGAAGTGGATGCCGCGAGCTGGCAAAGCCAGGGCAGTATTACCGGCCTGCCTACGCCTCGATATTTCCTGCCCGTGCGCGCCGGTAAGGCTTATGCGACGGAATTGTTTGCCGATGCGGTGACTGTGGTGGATACGGAAAACCGGGTGGTGTGCGCTACGATCCCCTTGCCAGGCTGGACGGAGGAATTGCTCCTGCACCAAGGTTGGGTATGGGTGACTAATCGCCGTACTGATCAACTCTATGTACTGGACCCTGTCGGCGATGTGGTGATCGACAGTATAACTCTGGGATTCAATAGCAATGCCCTGCAACTGGACGCCGAAGGCATGCTGTGGGTGCTTTGTAGCGGCGATTCCGATACCGGCGAGCCCGGCGGCCTGTACCGCGTGGACCCCAATAGCCGACAGGTGGTGCGCAGCCTGCTTTTTGCCGACAGCAACATGGGCCAATGGCCTCGCCTGGCCATGAACGCAGCCCGAGATACTCTTTACTACCTCAAACAACAGGTGTATCGCCTATCCATTTCCGCCACCGCTGCGCCCAGCGCGCCCTTCCTTCCCGCAAGCGGACGCACTCTTTACGCCCTGGGCGTTGATCCTCGAAACAGTGATGTCTATGTAGGCGACGCACTGGACTTTCAGCAACGAGGCCAGGTGTATATCTATCGCCCGGACGGGCAAGAGCGAGGCCAGTTCTCTGCCGGCGTGATACCCAACGGGTTTTGGTTTTATTAGGTGCGTATCTGTGCCTGCAACGGGCAGAATGTTATACCATTTTAAATTGAAGGTGGCGTATAAAGAGATGCTATGTTTAGCACTCAAGCAAGTTCTTTGAAAGTTGCATAAATCAGTTCTGCCCCTTCCGCTGCTGCCGCTTCCACTGCCTCCGGCGCTTTTTCTGCTGTTTCATATCCCTGCCGACACCCAGGAGAAAGGGTACATAGAGGGTGCGCACGGGGGGCAGCACATAGTATTTGTCGACCCATTTATACTGCATGCGCAACACGCCGGCTTCGGGCGGGATGGTCAGCGAAAACTGCCCCTTGGCATCGGAGGTGACGGATGCCAGGGGCTGTTCGGGTGAAACCATGGGCGTCAGGGTCGCCCCGGCCAGGGGTGCCCGTCTGTAGTCTTCCTTTTTGCGGAACTCCTTTACGATGCCCGTCACCTGTATGGAGTGGGCACGAGCGGGGATTTTTCCCTTGGGATAACGGTCATGGGCCATTTCCCAATACTCGGCATTGATGAGGTTGAGGGTATCCCGGCCGGCAATGGGCACCACCGGATTTACCATGCCGTCCCAGTTGACGTATAAATAAGCGATCGAATCGGGCAGGGTGAGCGTGTAGAATTCTAGGGTAAAGGTGCTCAGTGAATCATCCGCTTCAGAGGGCATGCAATTCCAGGCCCCGTTTGAAGCACAGACGATGGCGCCGATCTGTTCGCTTCCATCGCCGTGGAATACGCGTCCGCTGATGGTTTGCTGGGCGGAAAGACCGAAGGAAAAAAGAAGGGCCGGCAGTATAATAATCGAGTTTCGGGCGGAGGGGTACATGGCGGTTTATTGGTATTCTCGGTGAGCGGGGAGTGTCAAGTTACTCTTTTCCCACCGGTCTATACCGCCTTTGCAAAAAACGGGCCGTCGGGCTGGGGGCCTGCCATAGCAGCAGCAAGCTGTACACGTGCAGCGCCAGGCAAAAGGGAACCAACAGTCCGGGAATCCAGACGAAGGGCGCGGTGCTTTCCAGCCAGTAGGTGGGTTTCAGGAAAAACACCTGGAAAGGGGAAGGCATCGAATAAAGTGCCAGAACCTGTACCTGAAGCAGCATCATAAGACCGAACACATTCCAAATGATCGCCTCCAGTTTGCGTAGGCGGCCTCGCCGAAAGAAGGCCGTGCCCGCTACAATAGCCGAAAGCCCGACGATGAGGTCGTAATTGAGCCCGGCAAAGGTGAGCTGTATGGGTACGAAGTCGCCCTCATAGCCCAACCAGCGAATCCCTTCCAGGGGCAGGCGTACAGCCTGAGCATACACCAGCCAGCTCATGGGCATGAGCCGCAGCAGCAGGCGAAAAAAGCGGTTGAACAGCAAGCCGAAAAAAAGCAGGATGGGAGGAGCATAAGCCAGCAGCAGGCGCAGGGGCATGTTGTCCGATTGGCTGAAGAATCCCAGAAGCGCCAGTTGGGCCAGCAATACCAGCCAGAAGATGAATACGCCCAGGGAGAACTGCAACAGGGCGGCCCGCCGCTCTTCCGGCATCCCCATTCTCGTGTAGCTGTGTTTGAGGGCCTTGCGAATGGCCCAAAGTACGCCCCCTACCAGCACGACCAGGAAGAGCTGGCAGAGGAGAAAAAGCTGGTTGTCCATCCCTCAACAGTTGATAAGGCTGAATATAGGGATATACACGACGCGAAATGGAACGGTACATTCCCAAACCGATCCGTTCAGTATGAGCAGGCGGAATCAGAAGGAGTGATTTCGACTCCACCGGATAATTCTCGGCAAGTGCCCGGTGAATAGCTCGCTCACTGGCTGCAGGCTGAAGGAAATGCCTCTCGCCCTCCGCCTAAAACCCCTTTTTATTCGGATTCGTAGCCGCGTTGGGTTTGAGGGAGTTCATTCCTGGGCAAAGTTGGGAAGCGAGGTAGGAGATTTGGAATCACTTCCTGATATTGAAACGGTATAATCACTTGGTTATTAAAGTTAACGGCTCGGGTAATGATGCCCGGCAGTTCGTATGGCAGGGTACGGATGCAGATATCCGGAATCCTTACCCTATCGTGAGGTTGGGCAAGGACATTATCGTAAAGCGATG
>CAZQSF010000107.1:0-12421 GCA_964595955.1 uncultured Saprospiraceae bacterium | reverse complement strand
AGTCGCATTCAGGAGTTCCTGAATGTCGGGGGGCAGATCAGAAGAGGTGGGGAAATAATGCTTGACCGCATATTGATTGGTGACCGGATCTTTTTCACAGCGCTGCACGGAAGCTGCTTTCGCATGCTTCATGGTGACCCCCATGTCGCCGTACATATTCCAGTAGCCCGGACAATGACCGAGCAGAGGCAAGTGGGGTTGGAGCGCCTTGTCCTTTTCCGCTGCCGCGTAGTACGGTTGATAGGCGATATCCGGCATAGAGGGATCACTACACAAGGGAGTCATACACCATTTTCGAAGAAGTTCAATGGTATTTATCGGCACCACTTCGAGATAATAAAACCCATTGACCTCGTCATAATGAATGTCCGGTTCAAGGGGAGACTGAACACCCTCAATGATGTCCTTTGAGGAAAAATAAAGCCTTGGAGGCAGAAAAGGCCTCGATCGGGTGGCGTCGTAAATAGTGAGTGGAAAAGTTGCAGCGTTGTTGATTGTCGCTACGTTGATTTCCATTTCCCCTTTGAAATGAATGCGGGGAAAATCGAATAAAGCCATTTTCGTTCCGGTTTTAGGTGTATGAATGCCAGTTTGCCCAGTCCAAATATTGAACCCTTTGGTGCCGCGATCAAAGCGCTAACTTGACGGGGCTGGTGTTTTCTGCAAAATACATAGGTACAAAACCCACCCCTTTTATTTCCACATTCCCACGGTAGGTGCATGTAAAATAGTCCTTAACGAGTTCGTACGTCGCTTGAGAAATGTTGATGCGGTTTACTTCACTGGCATGCTCCATTCTGCTGGCTACATTGACCGTAGAGCCCCAAATGTCGTAAGCAAACTTTTTAGAACCGACCACGCCCGCAACCACTGGTCCACTGTGCAAGCCCAATCGGATCTGAAATGGGTCAGCCTCCTTATCCATCATTTTTTGCGAACGCGCCTCCATGTAGGCCTGCATTTCTATAGCTGCATTCAAGGCTTTCAAAGCATGATCCTCGACTGGAGAAGGCAACCCGGCAGCGGCCATGTATGCGTCGCCGATGGTTTTGATCTTTTCAATGCCATATTTATCTACGATCTGATCAAATTCCGTAAATATTTCATTGATTGTGGCAACCAGCTCTTCAGAACTGAGCTTTTCACTTTTATTCGTAAAATTGGCAATATCGGTAAACAGGACCGTTACGTTTTCAAATTCTTTGGCTTCAGCCCGGCCCGTATTTTTTAATTCTTCTGCCGTCTCTTCCGGTAAGATATTAAGCAGCAACTCATTACTCCGGTTCCTTTCGCGGAGGGCTGCATTTCTTTGGTTGACCACTTCCTGGGTCCGCTCGACTACCTTTTGTTCCAGTTCTTCGTTGGCCTTTAGCTGTATTTGTTCTTTTTCCTCCAACTGACGAATGATCTCACGCTGTTTTTCCTCATTATCCGTTCTCAAAAAATCAATACGCGCGGCAAGTGCATAAGAAAGCAATAGGACTTCCAGGGCATTTCCAATAAACAGCGAATGCATGGTGAATTTGTTTGAAGGCAATACCCCGTTGTCAGCCAAGATGAATATCACCATCAGCACGATGAACTGGATCCATGCCAGTGCGAAATAACGAGCATTGGGCACTCTTCTTCTTATAGCTTGTACTGCCACAATAATGTAATAGATGGACATGAAGACACTGAGTAATTGCGTCATCATGATAGCCAGCCCGTAGTCTACCAATAGGTTCACCAATGCCGTAAGCATGTACAGACCTATAAAAAACCAACCCCCATAGTAGGCAAACCGCTGCTCAGGCGTAATCTTCAGGAATCTGAGCGTAAATAGAAATACGAACAAGTTCATCAGGCAGAGCAATACCGGCATTACAATATTCAAATAGGGTATATTCGGCCAGAGGTATTGATAAGTATACCCTTGAAGTCCCAGATAAAAAGCAGAACCCGTCAATACATAAAAACAGTAATAGAGGTAAATCCGCTCTTTCAGGCTGACGAACAAAAAGAAATTATAAAAGAAAGCGAAAGCCATGATGCCGCCATAAATTCCCCACCAAAGGTTGTTAACGGCATTACGGGAAATATATCGGATGTCTGAATAAACGTTCAGCGGTAGCTTCAAAGGATATCCTGAACTGACTTTTAATAAATAGGTTCTTTCTTCACCGGGAGGAATTTCCAGATTAAATAGCCACCGGTTGTGTTTGATAGCTTTTTGCTCAAACCTATTTTTGAAACTACCCTTAAAAAGCGCTTTAGGGCTACCCTCAATGATTTCGTAAAGTTCTAAATCTTCCAGGTTCGGCTCCCCCAGCTCCAGGATAATATCGCGGTCTAACTCGTTCTTCAAGGTGAATCGCAGCCAGGCCGTCGAGGAGGTAAGGCTGAAATTAACCGTCTCGACCTCACTTGGCTTAAATGGCCTATCCAACACCGCTGACGCGCTTAAGCTATTCGTGGAATCTAAGAAGAAGGAAGTGTACTCTCCGATTTGGGATTTTTCACCATCACGGATCGTGTATACATCCTGACCATGCGTGGAGACCCCGCAAAAAAGCAGAAGTACGAGTAATTTGTAATAATTCCTGTTACTCATACCTGTAGATCAGCGTCTTTTCGTTCGCTTTTGGTCTGCTCTGGGGTTGGGTTTCCGATGGACTGCAAATAACGGAAGAAATTTTCCGGATCGTATTTCTGCTTGATTTCTACCAGGCGGGAATACTGATTTCCATAGTAGGCCCATTTCCAATCCAACTGAAGTCTGTTCGGATAATTCTGGTAGGCATGGCCATTGGTATATTGACTCAGAAAGGTGAAAAGATCTTCGATCCAGATTTTATTCTCTTCCTGATCATTGGTTTCTTCATTAAAAAAGCCATCAGCAAAAAGATCGAAAAGAACATTTCGGTGCATAAAGGCCATAGCCGAGGGGTCGACCTGATTGATCTTTCCCCCATAACACTCCATGGCCATTATGGTGTATTTGTTGGGAGCCGTGTCGTAGTAGTATTGCAGGATTTCCTGATAATCGGAAGCCTGCAGCGGACGTGCAAAATAGGCACAGCGCGAATAGGCCTTGATGTCCCTGGGCAGCCCGCCTTCCACGTTGCTCAGTAAAGCCTCATTGACTTTGGAGTACCGGTCGTGCAATCGCATGGTCACCACAGCTCCGGAAATACCCAGCAGGGGTTGCATAGCCTGATCCAGTCCGGTTTGATCCCCCACCCAGGTGGCACAGAAGGTGAGTTTTTTGATCATATCGGTATTGTCTGTAATCACCGCCAGCTCTATGCCCATCTCGGGAAGTTGATGGTTGCACAGGTACTTTTCCTGTATGACATACAAAGCCTGAGCTGCCTCAGCCATGTGGTCTTGTAAGGACCATTGGATCTGTATGCCATAGATGGTATCCAGGGGATGTATTCTGTAAGAGATACTGATCAGTACACCGAAATTGCCCCCTCTGCCTCCGCGTATGGCCCAAAATAAGTCTGCATTTTCATTTTCATTGGCAATCACGAAAGTGCCATCCGCTTTCATCATCAGGATTTGCACCACATTATCGCAATTCATGCCAAATGTCCGGGAGGTAAAGCCATATCCGCCCCCCATCATGTATCCCGCTACCGCAACGGTCGGGCACCCTCCACCCGGCAGATGAAAACCATATTTTTCCAGCTCTGCATTTAGGCTCATAAAAGTACAGCCTACCTCGACGGTAGCTATTTGGTCAACAGCGTTCACTGTCACCTTATTCATCATGCTCAGATCCAGGATCATTCCGTTAGAGACAGAAAACCCAGCGGTGCTATGTCCACCCGACCGGATAGCCACATGCAGGTTATTTGCCTGCGCATAACGTATGGCCCACCAAATATCAGAGGTACTGGCTGCGTACACAATAATCTGAGGATAAGCAGGGTAAAGGTCATCGAAATCCTTTCGGTCCTCATCATACCCCGGGTCACCCGGCAATACAATCTTGCCCGAAATGAGGTCTTGAATTGGTACTTTCATGCAGGTTTGGGTTTCCATAGTACTGGCACGGAAGATACTCAAATATACCCTAGTGAAATGATTTGAAGAAAAAGTATATGTTTCCAAGCGTATATCCAACTGAGCCAAGATGAACCCAAATCATGCCATAGCTAAGCCGATGGGCATGTTAAAAATCTGATAATCAACATATTAACGCCTTTTGGTGTGCATGTAAAAGGCGAACAGCTTTTCCGGGGCCTAATCTTCTATAAGGCATTGATTTTCATAGGCTTTTATTTGGTTTCTACCTGGTCTTAGCGTGTCTCATGCAAGATTTGGGATGAACTTAACCCGAAAAGTACACAGCATTTTCCGCCCTTTGGGCTGACGAATTGCAAAATGTTGCAATGGTCCGGTTTATACGGACTATCCTGCAGATGTCAGCATCGAAGCCCCTGGCCTAAGGGGTTTAAAACCAACCGACATGCAAATCCGCATACAACTCGCCGCACAGAAATCGGGCCGCCTGCCGGAGGGCTCGCTGCTTATCCCCGAGGAGTGTGACACCCGTATCCCTGAGTCCGCCCCCTTGCAAAATCTGCCGGGTAAGTCTATCTTTGTCCACGATATGCAGGATCTACATCAACATCATCGCGTTTCCGGGCATTGGCCAACGAGCAATGGGTGACGCTGCGGTGTATGCTGCACAAAAAAAGGGTTGCCGATTGCCGGCAGCCCTTTTTTTGTGCAACCATTTGGCGGAAATCGTATTGAACAGAAAATTGAAAAGCCGCTTAGTCGGCACGAGCGGGGAATGGCCCCGGACACCCGAATCCGAAACCCATGCACAAGGTAAAACCACCCGACATGCAAACCCGCATACAACTCGCCGTACAGAAATCGGGCCGCCTGCTGGAGGGCTCGCTGAGCATCCTCAAGGAGTGCGGCATCCGCATCGACAACGGCAAGGAACAGCTCAAGGCCAGCGCCCGCTCCTTTCCGATGGACGTGCTCTATCTTCGCAATTCCGACATTCCGCAGTACGTGCACGACGGCGTGGCCGACATTGCCATCCTGGGCCAGAATACCGTGGTCGAAAAGCAGAAGCCCCTGGAGATGGTCCAGGCCCTGGGCTTTTCCAAATGCCGCCTGAGCATTGCCCTGCCCAAGGGGACGCTCTGGAGCGGCCCCCACGAGCTGCAGGGCAAGCGCATTGCTACTTCCTATCCCAATACCCTGCGCCAGTATCTGCAGAGGCACGAGCTGCAGGCCGACATCCACGAGATCTCCGGCTCGGTGGAGATCGCCCCCAACATTGGCCTGGCCGAAGCCATTTGCGACCTGGTGAGTACGGGAAGCACTCTTTTCAAGAATGGCCTGGAAGAGAAGGAGGTCATCCTCAGGTCCGAAGCCTGGCTGGTTGCCAATCCGGAGCTGGAAGACCGCAAAAAAGAGCTGCTCGATCAATTGCTTTTCCGCATTAAGAGCGTGCTCGCAGCGCGCAACAACAAGTACCTGCTCATGAACGCGCCGGACGAGCGCATACCCGACATCATTGGCATCCTTCCCGGCATGAAGAGTCCTACGGTCATGCCCCTGGCTACCAAGGGCTGGAGCTCCATTCACACTGTGATCGCCGAAGACCGCTTCTGGGAGATCATAGACCAGCTGAAAGCCCAGGGCGCCGAAGGCATTCTCATCATTCCGATTGAAAAAATGATCCTCTAATGAAGGTTTACGACAACCCATCGCCCGGCCTGTGGGCCGACATCCTGAAGCGGCCTCAGTTCAACACCCAACACCTGGAGCAGGCTGTGGCAGGCATTCTGCGCGAGGTGCGACGCGGCGGCGACGCGGCCTTGCGGCGGTACACTGCCCGCTACGACAAGGTGGAGATCCGGGAGCTGGCTGCAACGGAAGAAGCGTTCCGCGATGCTCAGCAGGCATTGCCCGACGAGCTCAAGGAAGCTATTCGAACGGCAGCTATGAACATCCAGCGCTTTCACGCTCGCCAGTTGGAGAAAGTGCAGAAGGTGGAAACCATGCCCGGCGTATCCTGCTGGCGCAAAAGCGTTCCCATCGATCGCGTGGGCCTGTACATTCCCGGGGGCACTGCTCCCCTCTTCAGCACCGTGCTGATGCTGGGCGTACCTGCTGTGCTGGCCGGTTGCGAACAGGTCGTGCTCTGCACCCCGCCGCGCTCTGATGGCAGCATCCACCCCGCCATCCTGTTCTCGGCCCGGCTCATCGGTATCGAGCAGGTGTACAGGGTAGGCGGCGTACAGGCGATCGGAGCCATGGCCTACGGCACGGAGTCCGTCCCGGAGGTGTACAAGATCTTCGGGCCGGGCAATCAGTACGTCACGGCTGCCAAGCAGCTGGTGGCCCGGGAGGGCGTTGCCATAGATATGCCCGCCGGCCCTTCCGAGGTGCTGGTCTGCGCCGATGAGACGGCCCGCCCGGCTTTCGTAGCCGCTGACTTGCTCTCTCAGGCCGAACACGGCACCGACAGCCAGGTAGTGCTGGTGGCCCTGCAGCCCGGCTTGCTGGAAGCGGTACAGCGGGAGGTCGAAGCCCAGCTGGAAGCCCTGCCCCGGCGCGAGATCGCCGAACAGGCGCTGGACAACAGCGTACTGGTGCAAATGGATGATCCGCAGCAAGCGCAGGAACTCATCAATTTCTATGCCCCCGAGCATCTCATCCTGTCGGTAGCCGAAGCGGAAGCTTTTGCCGAGGGAATTCGCAATGCCGGCTCGGTTTTCCTGGGGCACTTTACGCCGGAATCGGTAGGCGACTACGCCTCGGGTACCAACCACACCCTGCCGACCAACGGCTTCGCACGGACCTTTAGCGGCGTTTCGCTCGACAGCTTCGTCAAGAAGATCACCTTCCAGGAACTCAGCCCGGAAGGGCTGCAGGCTCTCGGCCCCATAGTAGAGCGCATGGCCGAAGCCGAAGAGTTGATCGGCCATGCGCGGGCCGTGGGGGTGCGATTGGAGGAATTGGATAAGTAGACCTCTGACCTTTAAGTGCTGGGCGGTTAGCAAAGCAAAATCTGAACATCTAAGTACAATCTCAAAAGCAATGAAGGAGTGTTCCCGTATGCAATCCACCACGCCCACACTCGAACGCACACTGCAAAACCGAAGGTTTTGCACTTGGCCGTCCAACCTCTAAATCATAAAAGCGATCCATGGATCTGAACGAACTCATACGACCCAACATACGAAGGCTCCAGCCTTATGCCTCGGCTCGTCACGAGTACGAAGGGGAGGCCCGGATCTTTCTGGATGCCAATGAGAATCCCTTTGACTCGGGGCTGAACCGCTATCCCGATCCGCTCCAGCGGAGCTTGAAGCAGCGGTTGGCCGAACGGAAAGGGCTGCCTCCGGAGCAGATATTCCTGGGCAACGGCAGCGATGAAGCCATCGAGTTGCTGCTGCGCATATTCTGCGAGCCGGGTCGAGACCGCATCCTCACCCTCCCGCCTACCTACGGCATGTACCGGGTGGCGGCCGACATCCATGGGGCTGAGGTCGTAGCAGTGCCTTTAGATGCCTCCTTTCAGCCGAAGGTAGAGGCCATCCTGGACAAAGCGGATGAGCGAAGCAAGCTGCTCTTTTTGTGCAGCCCCAACAACCCTACCGGCAACGCCCTGGCTGCGGACCGGATCGAAACCCTTCTGCGCCGTTTTCCGGGCCTGGTCGTGCTGGATGAAGCCTATGCCGACTTTTCCGGACAGCCCAGCTGGATCCGGCGGCTGGAGGAATTTCCCAACCTGATCGTGCTGCAGACCTTCTCCAAGGCCTGGGGCCTGGCCGGCATTCGCTTGGGCATGGCCTTTGCGGCCGAGCCCCTCATCGATTTGTTCAACAAGGTCAAGCCTCCCTACAACCTCAGTCAACTCACCCAGGAAAAAGCCCTGGAAGCCCTGGCCCGGCCGGAAAGGATGCAGCAACAACTGCAGACCCTGCTCAACCAGCGCACCATCGTCCAACACTGGCTGATGGGACTGGATTTTGTAGAGCGGGTCTACCCTTCCGAAGCTAACTTTTTGCTCGTGAAAGTAGCCGATGCGGACCGACTTTACCCGTATTTGCTGCAACGGGGTATTGTCGTGCGCAATCGCTCCCGCCTGCCCGGCTGTTCCGGTTGCCTGCGCATCACTATTGGTACGCCCGCAGAGAACGAACACCTGTTCCGGGCCCTCGTTCAGTATCATCCAGAAACCACCACATAACCACAAGCATGAAAAAAATCCTTTTTCTCGACCGCGACGGAACGCTCATTCTGGAGCCGGACGACCACCAGGTGGACCGCCTGGACAAGCTGGTGTTCTACCCGGGCATGATCCAACAGCTGGCCCGCATTGCGAGCGACCTGGACTTCGAGCTCGTGATGGTGACCAACCAGGACGGCCTGGGCACCGATTCTTTCCCGGAAGAGACCTTCTGGCCGGCTCACGAACTGATGATGCGCACCCTGGAAGGCGAGGGCATTACCTTCCGGGAGGTGCTGATCGACCGCACCTTTAAGCACGAGAACGCCCCCACTCGCAAACCACATACGGGCCTGGTGGATCATTACCGCACCGGCGAATTCGACCTGGCGGGCAGTTTTGTGGTCGGCGATCGCCTCAGCGATATGGAGCTGGCTAAAAACCTGGGCAGCCGGGGCATCTGGCTCAACAACGAACCGGAGCTGGGGCTTCGGGACCTGGAAGCCGATGAGCAGGCGATCCGGCAAACCATCGCCCTGACCACTTCCCGCTGGGCAGACATCCGGGATTTCCTCCGCCATCCGCCTCGCACATCCGAGCTGCAACGGCGCACCCGCGAGACCGACGTCCGGATCCGGCTCAACCTGGACGGCAGCGGCCAGGCCGATATGGATACCGGCCTCGGCTTTTTCGATCACATGCTCGACCAATTGGCCCGCCATTCCGGCTGCGACCTGCAGGTGCAAGTGCAAGGCGACCTGCACGTGGATGAACACCACACCGTAGAAGATACCGCTCTGGCGCTGGGAGAAGCCTTTGCGCAGGCTTTGGGCGACAAAATGGGGATCGAGCGGTACGGCTACCTGTTGCCCATGGACGACAGCCTGGCCCAGGTTGCCCTGGACTTCGGCGGGCGGCCCTGGCTGGTGTGGGAAGCTGATTTTCGGCGCGAAAAGATCGGCGATGTACCCACGGAATTGTTTTTTCACTTTTTCAAATCGTTCTCGGATGCAGCTCGCTGCAACGTAAATATCGCGGCCGAGGGGGTGAACGAACACCACAAGATCGAAGCCATTTTCAAGGGGTTTGCCAAGGCTGTCAAGATGGCTGTGCGCCGCGATCCCGAACACCGGGTGCTGCCCAGTACCAAAGGGGTGCTGTGATGCGGATAGAGCCTGTTTTCGATCCGAGGTTGGCGCAAGGCGCCACCCCAACCGGCATTCCTTGAATAACTGCGACGAACCATGACTGCGATCATCAACTACAATGCCGGCAATGTGCGCTCGGTCCTCTTCGCACTGGAACGCCTGGGCGCAGAGGCCGTATTAACCGATGCACCGGCTGCCTTAGCCGCTGCCGACCGGGTGATCTTTCCCGGCGTGGGCGAGGCGCGCACCACCATGGCGTACCTGCGCCGAACGGGCCTGGCCGATCTCATCCGGGGCTTGACTCAACCCGTATTGGGCATCTGCCTGGGCATGCAGCTCCTATGCACACACAGCGAGGAGGGCGATACCGACTGCCTGGGCATCATCCCTCAGCAGGTGAAGCGTTTCCGGCCCAAAAAAAGGGAAAAGGTGCCTCATATGGGATGGAATAGCATCGAGGAACCGGAAGGCGGGCTGTTCGGTGCGGGTCAGGAAGGCGAATTCGTTTATTTCGTTCACAGTTATTACGTAGAAACGGGTCCGTACACGACTGCCCTTTCAGATTACATTCTCCCGTTCAGTGCCGCCCTGCAGAAGGACAATTTTTTTGCTACGCAGTTTCACCCCGAGAAATCGGGGCCCGTGGGCGAGACCATACTGAAACGATTTTTGGAAATGGGCTGATTGCCGTCCCCCGGGAACGTCTAAAGCCAATGAAACGAAGGGATAAAAGCCGGAAGCCATGAATCTCATACCTGCCATAGATTTGATCGACGGAAAATGCGTACGCCTTACCCAGGGCGACTACAGGCAGAAAAAGGTGTACCGCGAAGACCCCTTGGAGGTGGCCAGGGCCATAGAAGGGGCTGGACTGAAGCACTTGCACCTGGTGGATCTGGATGGTGCCCGGGCCCGGCAGGTCGTCAATCACAAAGTGCTGGAACGCATCGCAACCCATACCGGGCTCCGGATCGACTTCGGTGGGGGGCTGAAGTCGGATGAAGACCTGCGCATCGCCTTTGCATGCGGCGCTCAGCAGGTGACCGGCGGCACCGTGGCGGTAAGGGAGCCGGAGACTTTCCTACGGTGGCTCGCCACCTATGGGCCCGAAAAGATCATCCTGGGGGCCGATGTTCGCGACGGCAAGATCGCCCTGAGCGGTTGGCAGGAACAGAGCGAACGGGAACTCCTCGATTTTCTGGCAGACTACCGGGGCAAGGGGGTCCGATATGCGATCAGTACCGACATCAGCAAAGACGGTAAGCTGGAAGGCCCTTCCACCGGAATGTATCAAGCCATTCTCGAAGTGCAACCGGAGTGGAAACTCATTGCCAGCGGAGGTGTCACGACGCGTAAGGACCTTGAGGAGTTGAACCGGGTCGGTTGCCACGGCGCCATTATCGGCAAGGCTTTGTACGAAGGCCGGCTGAGGCTGGAAGAACTGGGCGAACTGCAATCGCAACTCAAAATGGCCTGACTCCATATGCTTACCAAACGCATCATACCTTGCCTGGACATCAAAGACGGTCGAACCGTGAAAGGCATCAACTTCGTCAACTTGCGCGATGCCGGGGATCCCGTGGAGTTGGGGGCCCGATACAGCGAGGAAGGGGCCGACGAGCTCGTTTTCCTGGATATCACGGCCACCCATGAAAAGCGCAAAACCACCGTCCTGCTGGCCCGGGAGATCGCCCGCCACCTCAATATTCCGTTTACCATTGGCGGAGGGGTGCGCAGCGTAGCCGATGCAGCAGCGCTGCTCGAAGCCGGTGCCGATAAGGTGGCGGTCAACTCCGCATCCGTGCGCCGGCCGGACCTGATCGACGGGCTGGTCGAGGCTTTCGGCTCTCAGTTCGTGGTGTTGGCCATCGATGCCAAGGCAACGCCCGATGGCTGGCGGGTGCACCTCAACGGAGGGCGCATGCCCACCGATCGCGACCTGCTCTCCTGGGCCCGCGAAGGAGCCGAACGAGGGGCCGGCGAGATCCTTTTCACGAGCATGGATCACGACGGCACCAAACAGGGCTTTGCCTGCGATGCGACGGCCCGGGTGGCCGAAGCGGTACCCATTCCCGTTATTGCCTCCGGCGGTGCCGGTTGCATGGACCACTTTACTGATGTGTTTACCCGGGGAAAAGCCGATGCGGGGCTGGCAGCCAGTATTTTTCACTTCGGAGAGATCGCCTTGTCCGATTTAAAATCGCATTTGGCCGGCCAGGGCGTGCCGGTACGGATTTGAGCCGAACGGCCTCCTAGGTAAAGGGAATGCAAGCTTTTTCACCAAACCAACACAACCGATAACCATGGAAGAATATCCGGAAGGCTTCGATCTGCAGGTCGAATCGCTGGATTTCGAGAAAGGCGGCGGCCTGATCCCCGCCATCGTTCAGGATGCCGATACCCGGCAGGTGCTCATGCTGGGCTACATGAACCCGGAGGCGTTGCAGCAAACCCTGCGGGAGGAACGAGTCACCTTCTACAGCCGCAGCAAAGGCCGCCTGTGGACCAAGGGCGAGACCAGCGGCAACTACCTGCAGGTGGTGGAGGTGAAAACCGATTGCGACCGGGACGCACTCCTGATCCGGGCCAACCCAAGCGGGCCGGTCTGCCATACCGGCAGCGACACCTGTTTTGATGAAACCAACCGGCCCGCCGACTTCCTGCAGATCCTGGAAAACATCATCCACGACCGGCAGGCCAACCCCACGGAAGGATCCTACACCGCCCGCCTGTTGGAGCGAGGCATCAACAAGATCGCCCAGAAAGTGGGTGAAGAAGCCGTGGAGCTGGTCATCGAGGCCAAAGATGACGACCGGGACCTATTCCTCAATGAGGCGGCCGACCTGATGTTTCACTATTTAGTGCTGCTGGCATACAAGGGCTACCGGCTGTCTCACGTAACGGATGTCCTGGCGAACCGGCATCGAAAATAAGCTGTTGGGGCACCGATCACTTTTCCGCAACATTATCGGTGGCAACCGGCTAATGCATTGATTCTTATTTCTTATCCGCCTATATTGACCATTTAATACGGTTTTCAGGATAAAATGACCTTTTTACCAAGACCTATTTTATCCTG
>CAZQSF010000106.1:0-12522 GCA_964595955.1 uncultured Saprospiraceae bacterium | reverse complement strand
TGCGGATGTCAGCACTAAAGACCCTGACATAAGTGACTGAAAACAAGCTTGTTTTTCAGTCACTTATCGTCATTATTCACGGTAATCCGTGAATAATTCGGGTTAGGCGCTTTGCGCTAGGATGTTTTCAAAAGCCCTCTGGTCTTCGGCCGAGGAGAAAGCCGCCCGGTCTACGTAAATGAATTGCCCGGCCGAGAGGTAGAGCAGCCAGTAGCTTTTGCGCTTCACCACCCGCTCGATCATGGACACGGGAAGGTGCATTTTGAAACCGTTCTCGTGCTCGGAGATTATTTCGTAGGGATCGAAAGCCAGGGTGCGCCGGCCGAAGTGGATCTGGTTGGATCGCTGATGGGTCCACCAAAACAAAACGAGCACCGTGAGGAGGGGGTAGCCAATGAGAAACACGATGAAAGCAAAGGCAAAAGTTTCGTCACCGGGTTTGCGGGGCAAAGTAAACACCACGAGGATCATGAGCAGATACAGTAAGATCAATCGGCGGGTTCGTTGTTCCAACAGGATTCGGAAATATCGTCCGGCAGAGAGCTCAAAAGGATGGGTTTGCCTCATGGCCTAAAGCTAAGGAGGACTTTTCAAAAGGCCGGCCGCCGGTCAAAAGGCAATCCGGGCTGCGCCATAAACCTGCCAGGTCTCTCTGTCCTGGGAAAAAACGATCAATTCGCTTCCTTCTGCAATCGGATCCGCCAATTCCAGGGTAGGGGGTTCGCCCGTGTGGTCGAGCACGCCCAGCTCGCGTACCACCTGTACATGTGCCAGCTGCCGGCCTGCATTTTCACCGCGGGGCACCGGATTGCTCTTATGCGCATCCACCCAGGCGTACCGTAGGGTAATCCCCTCCGTTTTTCCATTCAAAAGCACCCGAACATTTCCTGCATCTTCCGATCGGATCAACCGGACCTGGCTGAGGGCCTCTTGGCGTAGGTGTTTTTCAACGGCCCGCCTGGCGGTCTCTGCCCGCGATCCCACAAAGACCTCCCGGCCGTTTACGATCATCTGCGGGGTGTATATGCGTTCGTTCAGCACATGAGCATAGGCGCGTTGCCGCCGGCTGTATGCAGGATCGCTGTAGGGGTCGGTCCAACCCAGGCGGTTCCAGTAATCTACATGAAAAGAAAGCGCATAAAGGGGAAGGTCCTCCTGCCGGGCCTCCTCGACCAGCTGAGCCAATACGCGGTCGGCAGGCGGGCAACTGGAGCAACCCTGCGAGGTGTATAACTCTACCAGGGCAAAGCCGGTGGAGGCAGCCGCTTCCTCAACGGGGGGGGGCGAACCGAACCAGGTGATAAGGACGACAAGCAAGGTTTGGAAGGCCATAGCGACATGTTTTCATATTAATCGACGAGCAGAACACGGTTATTTTGGAGGAGCCGCCTCATGCACCGACTCTGTCCGGGACCGGACCAAAGAAAAGGTGGGTTGGAATCTCGTGGGATTCTTCCGGGGGTCTAGGTGAAATAGCCATGTTCGAACATGCGAATGCCGGCACCTTCCTACCTCGGACCGAGACCGCCCGCCCAGGCAGGAGCAACCCGCTTGCTCGACGGAATAGGGAACGCCAGGCAGCTTGCCAAAAGGCTCGCTGTATAGCCAGCGCACACAAAGCGGTATTTCGCAACCTCCGAGTTCGCAGCTTTCCAATTCGCCGTTTCGGTGAAAGGGACGAGCGGTCGGGGCCGGATCGCCCACAGGCCGGGTTCAGGCTCCGGTCCGCCGGTTTTGCCACCAATCGGGCAGAGCAGCCAGATCGGGTAGGAGAACATCCGGCTCAACCTGGTTTTGCAGGTCGGAAGGCCGGTATTTTCCGGTCTGGATGAGTCCTCCTTTCAGGCCGGCATCCTGGGCACCTCCCACATCGGTGAGGATGTCGTCGCCCAGCATAAGGGCTTCCTCGGCATGAACGCCCAGGAGCGAAAGGGCCTCAGAGAAGAAAGCCGGAGAGGGTTTGCCCAGCACCAGAGCCTCGCGCCCGGTAGCGTATTCCAGGGCCCTCACGAAGGGGGCCACATCCAGCATCAGCCCTTGGGGGCCCTGCCAATAGCGGGTCATCCCCAGGGCGAGCAAGGGGCTCTGTGGCGCTTGCATGAGCAGGCGAAATGCCCGGTTCAGGGTCTCGTAAGTCCAGGCCGTGCCCAGGTCGCCAAGTACCACGGCCTGGGCACCGGATTCGGCATCGGTGGGCAGCGGGAGCAGCTCGTCGAGGTCTTCCAGCGTGGCCTCTCGAACAAAAAAGGCAACCGGCCCATCGGTGTGGGCTTGCAGCCACTGGGCAGCCACGATGACCGGTGTAAGAATTCGATCCTCCGCCACAGCAATGCCCAGATCGGCCAGTTTTTGCTGGATTTTTTTCCTGGCCCGGGAGGTGGTGTTGGTGACAAACAGGAAAGGCACCCCATTTTGCTGGAGCCAGCGGATGGCGTCTGCCGAACCGGGAATAGCGGATTCGCCTTCATATACGACGCCGTCCAAATCGATGAGCAAAGCGCGAACCATGGTTGCTGCAGCGTGAATGTTTGCAGGAAATTGCGAAGTCTTTGGCAAATACCAAGGAAAAACCGCCTGAAATTCCCAACTTGAGCAGGATCATTCGGAAAATAGCTCATAGCTTCCCTGGCCTATGCCCTTAGGTGATATTCAAAAAACGGTCCGTCGCTTCATTGGCGATGGCGATCTGGAAAAAGCGCTGGACCACCTCTCCTTCCACTTGAGCGAAAGCTCGAACTTCTGCAACGAGGTAATTCTGCTCCGCAGCACCTACAATGCCGTCGAACGCGAATTGCGCGTGGGTACCATCCCTCATGAGGATTACCGCACGCAGATCGCCCAACTGAAGCGCAGCATCCTGGAACTGGCCCAGAAGGTTCAGCCCGACGACCTGCAAAGCCGTTCGGAACGGGCCTACCTTCAGGAGCTAGAGAAGGAAAACCGCAAGCTCAAGCGCGAATTGCGGCGCCTGGAGGCCGTCATGCACGACACCAAGAGCATGCAGCCCGAACTGGACACGGTCACGCTGAGGCGCCTCAACGGAAAATGGCTGGAAGTGATCGAGCATGAGCATCATGCCGAACGCATTTTCAGTATAGCCGAATTTCAATACAACCGTCGAAAACTGGAATTCGAATACAACGGTACCAATTACACCAACGACGGCAGCGAACAGTTCAGCTGGAAATCCAAAAAGCTATTGCCCGATCTGGCCGAGCGGGAGATCTATTACATCTATTCAGTAGATCGGCCCCGCCCAAATGCCGAAGGACATATCGGCTTCGGCCTGCTGGAAATGGAAGAGGTGGACAACGAATACTTCACGATTTCCAAGGGGTATTTTTTCGGAGCGGGCAGTGAGGGAGATCCCAAATACTTCGACTGCTACCGCATGGAGGTGTTGCTGCCCCTGTTGAATGAGCGATTTGGGCTCGAGTTATCAACCCGCTATAAGCGCAGTTATCTCGGCCTGGTCCAGGCCCTTCATCGCCTGTACACGGAAAATCCCAGGGTTTTTAAGGAAGTGTATGTGCTGGAATGAACGTTTCCCGACGAGAAGGCGGGGCGGATCTGACTAGCTCCAAACCGGTAAGAACAGATGGGATCTTCTCCGCAAGTGAGGCAGTGTATTTTGGACCTTCTTTGCCGGAGGGGGCCGGGCAAGAGCCTATGCCCCAGCGAGGTGGCCCGTGCGCTTGCCCCGCAGGATTGGCGAGCCCAGATGAAGCCCGTTCGGGAGGCGGCTCGCGAGCTGGCGCGTGCCGGCCGTATCCGGATCACCCAAAAGGAGAAGGAACTATCGCCGGATAGCCCCTGGCATGGCCCGGTGCGCCTGCGCTTGCCGGCCGAAAAAATTTGAAAAACTCCCTACTTTTCGGCGAACAAACCAAAAACACCAATGGACTCCTTTGCCGATTATGCCCAAAAGATCACCGATATGGTGATCGAGTTTGCACCCAATCTGTTGCTGGCAGTCGTAGTACTCCTCATTGGCTTGCGCATCATCAACAAATTGATGGACCTCATGATGGTGGCCCTGGAGCGCAGCAAGGTTGCCGAAGAGGTGCGGCCTTTCATAAGTACAGTGACCGGGACCCTACTCAAAATTCTCCTTCTTTTCAGTGCAGCGAGCATCGTCGGCATTGAGACGACTTCGTTCGTCGCTGTACTGGCAGCCGCCGGATTTGCCGTGGGCATGGCCCTGCAGGGCAGCCTCAGCAATTTTGCCGCCGGGGTGATGATTCTCATCTTCCGGCCATATCGAGGGGGTGACCTCGTACAGATCGAAGATGAAATGGGGCACGTTCGGGAGGTGCAGATCTTTAACACCATCATGGAAACGCTGGATCACAAGACCGTGATCGTACCCAATGCCATGGCCATAGGCGGGATCATTACCAACCTCTCTACCATCAAATATCTCCGGGTGGACCTGGAAGTGAGTATGCCCTATGAAGAGGACTTCGAACGGGTGGAGGCCGCCTTGCTGGATGCCGTGAAGCAGGTGCCCGGCGTACTGGAAGATCCTGCTCCGCAAGTGGGGATCCTCCAATTTGACAGCCACAATATCGTGCTGGCGGTTCGCCCTTACGCCGACAGCGAACACTACTGGGATGTGTATTTTGCGGCCAATCGCGCCATCAAGCGGGCCATGAGCGATGCCGGGGTGAAGATGGCCTATTCGGAAGGCGTGGAAATGGGGCCAATCGGGCGATAATTCGATGTAAGGATGCGTTTTTTATTCTTTTTTATGTCGATCTCTACCCTGACTTCTGCCCAATCCGGCTGGCTGTCTGCGATTCAGCAAAAGTGGGAAGGCGCTTGCGACTACACGAAGGAGGTAGTCGAAAGGATGCCTGAGGAAGCCTTTGGGTATCGACCTGAGGAGGCGATGATGAGTTTCGAAGAGCAGGTGCTTCACCTTTGCCGCAATGCCAATTGGCTAAGCACGGCCTATCTGGAGGGAGAAGGGCATTCGGCCAACCTGAAGAAGCCGGGCTACAGCAAAGCCGAGCTCTTGGCGATCCTGGCGGAATTGAAAACTCAAAGTACGGCTGCCATAAGCAACCTGGAGGAATCCGATCTGGATGCCGTGCACGACTTCTTTGCAGGCCCCATGAGCACCCGGCAGATCCTGCTGCTCATGCACGACCATATGACGCACCATCGCGGGCAGTTGATCGTTTACCTGCGCCTGAATGGACAGGAGCCGCCACCCTACCGGGCTTGGTAATCCGAAATGCGGCTTGCGCTTAACAAATTGATAATTGAGGCGGATTGCCCAAATGGGCAAACCGGGGTAAATTTGTAGGCAAGCAAACAAAAACCCCCATTTGAACCATGCTCGAAAAGAACTACCTGAAAACCCGTCCTGTCTGCAAAGTAACCTTCACGCTTCCCCTGGAAGCTGCTCCCGAGGCAAACCATGTGCAATTGTTGGCTGACTTCAACGACTGGGGCCGCGAACTCCCGGCCATTGAAATGAAAAAGACCAAGCACGGTTTTCGCACTACGGTTGAACTCGAACCGGGCCGTCGCTATGAATTCCGCTACCTGATCGACAACATCCATTGGGAAAATGACTGGCATGCCGACGGCTATGTTCCCTCGCCTTATCAGGGCATTGACAATTCCGTGCTGGTGTTGGAATCCATGGAAGGTCCTTCCCGGGCAAGTACGGCATCGGCATCGAAAGCTTCCGATGATCTCCGCAAGATTGAAGGCATAGGCCCCAAGATCGCTTCGCTTTTCCGGGAGGCCGGCCTCGGGAGCTTCGAGGCCCTGGCAGCTGCCCCGGTCGAACAACTCAAAGATATACTGAATCAGGCCGGTTCGCGCTACCGCACCCACGATCCTTCCACCTGGCCCCAGCAGGCTGCCATGGCCCGCGACGGCCGGTGGGATGCCCTACAGGAATGGCAAGATAAGCTCAAGGGTGGCCGCCGCAAGTAGTTGTGGTTTGTCACTGTTGTTTGAGTGGCGTACTTTTAGTCCATTACACCACACCCCTATATGGAAAAAGTACGGCACCACTCCCTATTTACGGATTACGACATCTTTCTTTTTCGGGGCGGCAGGCACTATCGCCTTTACGACCGCCTGGGCAGCCGCCCCCTCGAACTGGACGGCCAAGCCGGCACCTATTTTGCGGTTTGGGCACCGAATGCCCGGGCTGTATCTGTGGTCGGCAACTTCAACCATTGGACCCCGGAAGAATACAACCTCCACGTGCGATGGGACAGCTCCGGCATCTGGGAAGGCTGGATACCCGGCGTTCAGAAAGGCGATCTTTACAAGTATCACATCCGCACTGCCGATGGGCGGACCCTGGAAAAAGGGGACCCCTACGCGCTCTTCTGGGAAATCCCGCCCCGCACGGCCTCAATCGTTTGGGATACCTGGTATGAATGGCAGGACGGGGATTGGATGAACCGCCGCAAGAGTCTGGCCGGCCAGCCTCAGCCCTTCAGCGTCTACGAGGTGCATCTGGGCTCCTGGAAAAAGCGCCGGCAGGGGGAAGAGTCGCTGTCCTACCGCGAGCTGGCTGAAGAACTGCCGGACTACCTTGCGGAGCAGGGATTCACCCATGTGGAGTTCATGCCCGTCATGGAACATCCCTTCTTTCCCAGCTGGGGCTACCAGGTGACGGGCTACTTCGCACCGACTAGCCGCTTTGGCACCCCTCAGGACTTCATGTACCTCATGGAGCGCCTCCACCAGGCGGGGATCGGGGTGATCCTCGACTGGGTGCCCTCCCACTTTCCCACAGATGCCTTTGGGTTGGCCGAATTTGACGGCACGCACCTCTACGAGCATGCCGACCCCAAAAAAGGCTTTCATCCCGACTGGAAAAGCGCCATTTTCAATTACGGCCGCAACGAGGTGAAGTCTTTCCTCATCAGCAATGCGCTCTTCTGGCTGGACCGCTACCACGCCGACGGCCTGCGGGTGGATGCCGTGGCTTCGATGATTTACCTGGACTATTCCCGGGAGGAAGGGGAGTGGATCCCCAACGAGTATGGCAGCAACGAGAACCTGGAAGCGATCGTTTTCCTTCGCGAGTTCAACGAGGTGGTCTATCGCGAATTTCCCGACGTGCTTACCATAGCCGAGGAAAGCACGGCCTGGACCGGCGTTTCCCGGCCAACATATCAAGGCGGACTCGGCTTTGGCCAGAAATGGATGATGGGCTGGATGCACGACACGCTCAACTACTTCCGCAACGACCCGGTGCACCGCAAATACCACCATAATGAGATCACCTTCAGCCTGGTGTATGCCTTTACCGAAAACTTCATGCTGCCTCTCAGCCACGACGAAGTGGTGCACGGCAAGGGCGCGCTCATCCAGCGGATGCCCGGTGACGAGTGGCAGCGCTTCGCCAATATGCGGGCCTTGTTCGGCTATATGTTTACCCATCCGGGCTCAAAGCTTTTGTTCATGGGAGGGGAATTCGGGCAAACCAGCGAGTGGAGCCTGGAGCAGGGCCTGCAATGGTGGCTCACTCAGTATAACTACCACAGCGGGCTGCAGCGGCTGATCAAAGACCTCAACGGTCTGTACCGGGATCGCAAGGCCCTGTATGAGCAGCAATTCGAGCACTGGGGCTTCGAGTGGATTGACCTGGGAGATTTTGAGAACAGTGTGATCAGCTACGTTCGGCGGGGAAAGGATCCCGGCGATATGCTGGTGGTCGTGTGCAACTTCACCCCGGTCGTGCGCCGGGAGTACACCATAGGTGCGCCCCGGGCCGGGCGCTGGCGCGAAGTGCTCAACACCGATGCCAAAGGGTACGGCGGCGGCGGTTACCACCATCTGGAGGAGCGGCACACCCGCGCGGGCGAATGGCACGGGCGGCCTCAGCACCTGCTGCTGGACCTGCCGCCTCTGGCTGTGGTCGTGTTGGAGCCGATTTTGGATTGATGGAACGCCTATGAGAAGGGCACTGTATATTCTGATCACCGGCCTGCTTATCCTGGGATGGGGCAACCAACAGGTGCATGCGCAGGTCGGCCTGGATTCTCTGGCTACCACCCTGCTCGATTCCCTAGAGCAAATGGTGCGGGCACAGCAGGAGGCCCAGGCCGAGGAACGCAGGCGTCAGGCCGGGCAAAGTAAATTTCTGACTGACACGGTTTCCTTCTACCTCATTCAGCGGGTGGAAGAGCTTTCCATGGAGTTGGACAGGAACAGCCGTTTTCTGCGCACCGGCCTGGACAGCAGCCGCCTGAAGGCCGAACTGCAGCAAATGGAGGAGAATATACGCCTGGCCGAACGCGTACAGCAGATATCCACTGGCCGGGGCAACCTCAAGCGTCAGCAATTGCTGCGGGATGGGCTCAGGCGCGAGATACGAAGGGCCGATCTGCTGCAGGAAGCACTCGCCCGGCTGAACAGCAAGCTGCTGAGCAACAACCGGCGCATCTTCCTCATCCTCAACGACTCGCTGATGCGGCAGTTTCCGCAAGACTCGGTCCTGCAGCAGCGGTTCATCGCTCAGCTTTCGCAGTTGAGTGATGCCTGGAAAACGGAGCGCAGACTGCAGCGCGAAAGCCTGCTCCTGCTCAGTCGATTCCAGAGTCGGCTCAGTGCCCTTCAGCTTCGGCTTCAGAGCTTGCTTCACGAGACCGAGGACCGGATCCGGCAGTACGAGAGAAGCCTGCTGATCCGAAATGAGGATTTTCTGTGGAAAGTTGGCCCTTCCGATTATCCGTTCCGGATCGTGGAGCAGGTGCAAGTTCTTTTGCCCACGGTGAAAGGGATGCGTCTTTACCTTCGATACGATCGGAACCGCTATTGGTGGGTGAGTTTGCTGGCCGGGATCGCTTTCGCACTGTGGGTGCGCGTCAATCGCCGGCAACTGGTGCGCCACGAGGTGGAATGGGATTACGAGCCCAGTTATTTACAGGGTAAACTGCCCTGGGTAGCGCTTTTCCTGGGTTTGTTTTTTCTGGTGCTCTTCGAGCCCTACGCTCCTGCCTATTTCAAGGATGTACTGTACATTTTCCTTTTTATTTCGGCCTCCCCTCTGCTCCTGCGCCACCTGCCTCGGTCTGTTCATTGGGTGTGGTATGTTCTTGTGCCCGGCTTGCTGCTGATGCGCTGGTTCCTGGATATCGGGGCCCTGTCCTATGGGGAGCGCTGGCTGGTCTTGTTATTTGCGGTGCTGGGAGGGTTTATCGGCCTGAGCCGGCACCTTCAGGCCTATCGCAATCTGCTGCGCCGAAGGCAGATGGGACTTTTTGTGGTTGCGCTCTTTACGGCTTCCAACCTGTCGGGAGCGCTGCTCGAGGTCCTGGGCTGGCATTTGCTCGCCAAGACGCTGGTGTACGGCGCGTACTACGCGGTCACCTTTGGTCTCCTGCTGTTTTTACTGGTGCAGTTGGTACACGAGGCCGTACTGCTGCAGGTGGCCGCTTTGCGCAAGGCCACGGCTCTGGCCGCTTTCTTGCATTCGGACGAGTTGCAGGGGCCTTTGTACCGGGTCCTTTTTGCGCTGGCGGTCGTTCTCTGGCTGATCGCTACGGCCATCGCGTACAACATTTACGACTTCGGGAGCGGCCAGCTCTCGGCTTTCCTGCGCGCCGAGCGCAAGCTGGGGGACGCCACCTTTACCTATGGAAGTATACTCGTTTTCGGAGCCGTACTTTTGGGGGCGGCCTTCCTGAGCCGGGTCATCGGCGAGTTCTACCGCGAAGATGAATCCAATCCGCTGAGCACCGGCAAGGGCGCCCAGGGATCCAAGCTGCTGCTGGTGCGCCTGGGGGTTCTCATCCTCGGTTTTTTCGTGGGCCTTTCCGCGGCCGGCATCCCGCTCACCAACCTGGCTATCGTGGTGGGCGCCCTCAGTGTGGGTATCGGTTTTGGTTTACAGAACGTCGTCAACAACCTCATTTCCGGGATCATCCTGGCCTTCGAACGGCCTATACGCGTGGGCGATACGGTGGAGGTCGGCACCGTGATCGGCAAGGTGCGGGAGATCGGTATTCGCTCCACAAAGATCGCCGCCTACGACGGCTCTGAGCTCATCGTGCCCAACGGCGACCTCATCTCCCAGCAGATCGTCAACTGGACCCTAAGCAACAACTACCGCCGCCTGGAGCTCTTCATCGGCGTGGCCTATGGGTCGGATGTGGCGCAGGTGCAGGGCATCATCAAGCAGGTGTTCCAGGAGCAGCAGGAGATCTTTACCTATCCCGAGCCCAGCATTCTCACCCACGATCTGAGCGATAGCGCAGTGGTGTTCCGCCTGCTCTTCTGGGTGCGCGAGACCAGCAGCTGGCTGCAGATCCGCAGCGAGGTCATCGCCCAAATTTACAAGCAGTTGCGCGCTCAGGGCGTCGAAATCCCCTATCCCAAGCGCGACGTCTACCTGCATATGACCGGAGGTAAGAAGGGGGCATCCACGGAAAAGGGAGCGGCGGATAGGCCGGAAGAGGAGAAAAAGGAAGAGAAATAGCGGCCGGCAGGTAGGGCACCAGGCTAAAGGCTCTTGGCTTTCGGCCTCGTCAACCGTATAAGAAAGCGCGTCGGCTTCCCGAAGAGATTATTCCAGGCGGCATCCTTCACTTTCCAAGTCCAGTGGGGCAGCCACCGGAAGATCAGATGCGACTTCAGCCGCAGCAGGTAAGTGTTGTGAAAGGCACGGGTCTCATACCCGATACTTTCGGGTATGAACTCGCCGATGTTCGCCTCACTGAAGGAATGCAAATGGGCGTGCGAAGGGGTCGGGCGGTTGCAATGCACGCAAAGGTGGTACTGACGCTGCTCGTCATAAGGGGTAGTGATGACCAGCACGCCGCCGGGCTTCAGCGCAGCGGTCAGTTTTTCGATGAACAATTTGGGGTCGGGCACGTGCTCCATGATCTCGGAGGTTACAATGGCGTCCAGTGAGCCGGGCAGGATGGGCAGGTGGTAGGCATCGGCTACCAGCCCGATGTGGCGTTCGGAAGGGAAGCGCTGCAGGGCCTTTTGAGGATTGGCGGTGGAAATATCCATGGAAAGCACCGTTTTGCCCTTGGGAAGCAGGGCCTCGGCCAGCCAGGCGTTGCCGCAGCCTACGTCCAGTACGAGCTCGGCTTTTTGGGGCAAAGCCTCCAGAATGCGCTGGTGCAGGCGACGGTTTTCGTGCCGGGTGGCGGCATCGGCCGGAGGCTCGGTATAGTCGAACACCTCGGCATCGCGCTGGTAGTGCTCCAGGTACTCAAAGGAGGTACCGTAGCGTCGATGCAGTTCGGGCAACTGAGGCTTTACAAGGGGAATTTTCGGCCGCAGGTCGATCACCCCCTCCCTTACGGAATAGGCCGCAAAGGAAAGGGGATTGATCCAGTGCTTCGCCCCGGCATCCCACTGCAGACGGCCGCCCGTGCCGGGGTCGGCCAGGATGGATTCGAGTAGGGTTTGCATGCCCGTGAAGGTAAGGCGTTCCAGAACATTCATCCGATGACTTCAAGTCATCAATGCAGGTGAGCGCTCTTTACCTCCTGCAGCCGGTCAAAACATCCCGTTCGGATGCGCAAACGCCTCCGGTATGGGTTGCAGAACATCCCAGTGCTCCACGATCTTACCCGCCTCGTCGAAGCGGAAGATGTCGATGCCGGCATAATCGCGGTCGCCCGGCCACTCTTGGTGGCAGTGCAGCACCACGTAATGGCCCTCGCCCATCGCGCGCTTGAAGGTCACGCGCTTGCCCGGGTAGTCGCGGGCCATGCGCATGAAGTATTCGATGAAACCCGCCTTGCCGTCGGCCACGTGCGGATTGTGCTGCCGGTATTCGTCGCCCACGTAGTGGGCCACGGCCTCCTCGGGCCGGCACTGGTTGAACATAAGGTCGTAAAAGGCCTGGGCGTTGGCCTTGTTCTGCTCGATCTGTTGGTTAGACATAGGCGATACTTCTGGTCATCCGAGGAGTCGAAGGCCGGCGGCCTAAGGCAGGTCATCGGATGAGGAGTTCAATTTTTCCGTCAACCACTGAAGGCCCTCCTCCACCGTGGCGCATACGTGGCTGGGCATGGGCTGGGGCTGCAGGGTCAGGATGGCCCGCAGGATGGCCCGCACAGCGGCATTGGGGATCACGTAGGCTGTGCCTCGGCAGTAGGTGCGCAGCAGGTCCTCGTTCTCCTTGATCCACTGAGCCTGCATCTTCTGATAGGAGAGGCCCGGCAGGGTCGCCCGTCGGGCGTCAAACAGGATGGCCAGCGGCTGGCGGGGGCCGTAGGTGGCCTTCACCTCGGCCAGATAGAGGGGAAAGTTCGTCTCCGTAGGGGCCTGACCGGTAAAGGTGACCCGCACCAGGGGGAAGTCGTCGGTAGTGACCAGGGCGTAGCGTTGCATACAGGCAAAACGGATAGCGGCGCGGGAAAGTTGGCGAAATGGAGGCCGAAGCGGGGTTTTGCTGCGATCCGGCAAGGCTTGTTGGGCCACGATATTCAACCCCTGTCGGGGTTGAGGCTTTTCTTGGGTTTTTCCCGCCGATTGGATCGGCGGTTAAAGATATTCAAGCCCTTCGGGCTTGGGTTTAGG
>CAZQSF010000105.1:0-12759 GCA_964595955.1 uncultured Saprospiraceae bacterium | reverse complement strand
TCAGGATAAAATGACCTTTTTACCAAGACCTATTTTATCCTGAAAACCGTATAAGGTGCGGGCCGGATCATCTTCATCCGGGAGCCTTTTAGTTTGACGGCCTTGTTTACCTTTGCGGTCCGTTTTCCCGAACGAAACTGCCCATGCGAATGCTCAGACCCGCTTTGCTCGCCCTTTGTTGCCTCCTGCTCTTTGCCCGGGGCAGGGCCCAGTTCTCCGCCCGGGTAGACACCGTCATGGTCCAGTCGGCCCGGGTGCCGGTGGGGGTGGCCGAAACGGGGCGCAACATCAGCCTGCTCGAGCCTGCGGACCTGCAGCAGGCGCCCTACACCTCCCTCGACGAATTGTTGCAATACGTGCCCGGCATCGAGGTGCAGTCGCGCAACGCTTTTGGCGTTCAGGGCGATATCACCCTGCGCGGGGCCACCTTCACCCAGGTGCTGGTGCTCATCGACGGCATGAAACTCAACGATCCGCTGACCGGTCATTTCAACCACGCCATACCGGTAACTCCGGCGGAGATCGAGCGCATCGAAGTGCTTCGGGGAGCCGCGTCGGCCATTTACGGAGCGGATGCTGTCGGCGGGGTGATCAACATTGTGACCAAAACCCACGATCCGCGCCGGGAGGATGCGATCGGGCTCGAAGGGCAGCTCAACTACGGCGAGCACGAGCTGCTGATGGCCCGCCAGGGATTTACCGCCCAGCGGGGCCGCCTGTTCGTGAGCGGCGGGTTCAGCATGAACCAGTCGGCCGGCGAGCTCATTCCGCAGCGCATCACCGGCAGTGATACCCTGGAGGCCTATCGCAATTTCTTTGACGTGAAAACCGTGGGCCTGAGTGCGGGCTACCGGCTGGACAACGGCTGGCTTCTGCGCGCCCGCAGCGCCTATGATGCTCGCGACTTCAGCGCCCGCTATTTCTATACGGCCAGCCCGCTCGATAAATCGGAGGAAAGCACCCGCACCTGGTGGAACCAGCTGATGGTGAGCAAGGCGGGCCAGCGTGCCAAGACCGACATCCAGCTCGCTTACAAGCGCAATACGGATGAGTTTGTGTTCAGTCCGGACTTTCCCTCTACCAACGAACACCTCACCCAGTTTTTCAACCTCAACGGCAATCACATGCGGGAGCTGTTTGCCCGGCTTTCCGTCAACCTGGGGGGGCAATTCACTTACCGCTCTATTCGCAGCAACGATCGCGGCGATCACGACGACCTGCAGGCCGGCTTGTACGGCATGGCCGTGTGGCGGCCTGTGCGCACCCTGACCCTCACGGGCAGCTTGCGGTACGACTACGACGAAAACTACGGCAGTGAACTCACGCCCCAGCTCAATTTTTCCTATCAGGTCCTGCCCAGGCTGCGCCTGCGCGGCAGTGCAGGGCGCAGCATCCGCGCTGCCGACTATACCGAGCGCTACGTATCCTTTAATCTCGAGAACCTGAGCCCGGGACGAAACCTCGGCAATCCCGACCTGGAAGCCGAGCGCAGCTGGTCGCAAGAGCTCGGCCTCGACTGCGACTTCGGCGATTACATCCAGTTCAAGGCCACTGGTTTTCTGCGGCAGGGGAGCAATCTGATCGACTATGTAGAGACCAATGCAGCCGATATTCCCAATAACGAGCGGCTGCAGGAAGGGGCTGATTATTTCTTTGCCCGGAATATCGCCGATGTGCGCACCCGGGGGATGGAAGCCGAGCTGTGGTACCGGCGACGCCTGGCCGGGCAGAACTACGTCAATGCTTCCGTCGGGTATACGTACCTGAGTACCATCAATGCCGATGGGGTGATATCGGTTTACCTCTCCAGCCATGCCCGGCATTTACTCACCGCCAGCTTTCTGTTGCGGGCCGGCGGCCTCGAGCTGGGCATCAACGGCCTGTATAAGATGCGCAGCAACCGCTTTGCCGAATCCATCGGCAGCGAACTGGAGCCCGCTTACACCCTTTGGAACATTCGGGCCGGATACCGCATCCTGCCGCAGCTGGGCGTAAGCCTGCAGGTTCACAATCTGCTGGATGCCGACTACCAGGATATCCTGGGGGCGCCCATGCCGGGGCGCTGGGTGATGGGCGGCCTGTTTTTCAACCTGCCCTAGGAAACGCTCACTCCACGGCTCGGCCGATAGCGCCGGTGCCGAAGCGCTTGCGAATGCGGTCGAGGGTCTGGAGGAGGCGCTCGTCCTCCTGTTCGGGGTCGAAGAGGTCGAGTTGAGGGCTGCCTTGCACCAGTTCGCTGAAGCGCAAACCGACGAGACGCACGAGCTGCCGACGCTGATACACTTGCTCCAGCAGCTCGTGTGCAACCCGGATGAGGGTGCGATCGCTGGCCGTGAAAGGCAGGCGGCGCTGGCGGGAAAAGGTGTTGAAATCGGAGTACCGGATCTTGACGGCGACACAGCCGGTGAGCTTTTGCTGGTCGCGCAATGCAAAGGCCAGCTTGCCGGCCATGGCGGTGAGCTGGTCGCGCAGCCAGCGCAGATCGGTAGTGTCGGTCTGGAAGGTGCGTTCGGCGGAGATGCTCTTGCGGTCGTGGTAAGGCTCTACAGGACGATCGTCCAGGGCATTGGCCTTGCGCCACAAGCTGCGGCCGTGCTTGCCGAACTCGCGCTCCAGCAGCAAGGGCGGGATCTGGCTGAGGGTGCGCACATCGCGCACGCCCATGAGGGCCAACTTGCGAGCCGTAGCCTGGCCTACAGCCGGTAGTTTGCGCACCGGCAGGGGGGCCAGAAAGGCTTTTTCCGCCCCGTTCTCTACCAGTTGCTCGCCGTTGGGCTTTGCTTCGCCTGCGCCCACCTTGCTCACCAGCTTGTTGACCGACAGGCCCAGCGAAAGCGGCAGGCCACTTTCGCGCATGATCTTCTGTCGCAATGTGCGCGACCAATGCCAGCAGCCGAAATAGCGATCCATGCCCGTGAGGTCCAGGTAGAATTCATCTATGGAAGCCTTTTCGAACAAGGGAGCTTCTTCGGCTATGATCTCGGTGATGAGGCGCGAATAACGGCTGTAGGCCTCCATGTCGCCGCGCAGCACCACGGCATCCGGGCAGCGCTGCAGGGCGGTGCGCATGGGCATGGCCGAGTGAATGCCGTACGCGCGCGCTTCGTAGCTGCAGGAAGCCACGACCCCCCGCCCGCTGCGCCCGCCGATGAGCAGGGGTTTGCCGCGCAAGGCGCTGTTTCGGAGTACCTCCACGGAGGCAAAAAAGGCATCCAGATCCAGGTGAAGGACGGCGCGATGAAACATAAAAGGGCGTTTTCTCGATCGTCGCATCGTTTTAAACGGGAAAAGGCGCTGGTGCATTCCCCGTTTAAAACGCGTATGAACGGAGTTAAGCGCTTCGTTCTTCCGGGCGGGGAAGACGGAGCCGATGGTGATCCAAATATAAAACAAAATGTTTTAAAAAGAATAGAATCAGCTGTTTTTCAGCCGGGTTTTGCCCGGGGCAAAATCTGTATCTTCGCGCAAATATCAGACACCCGTGAATCACGAAACCATCAAGAACCTGGTCGCCGGCAGTAAGCTGCGCGAGGCGGCCCAACAGCTGTCCGAGGGCCTGGCAGACAGCCCGAAGCTCCAAGCGGCTGCCATACAGCTTCAAGAGCGGCTGACCCGGCTGGAACAGCAGGAACTCAAGGCTGTCGTTGCTCCTGCCGAAGCGGCCCTGGAGCGCAACAAGGTGAGTGACGCGCTGCTGCAGCTGGGCGCGCAGTTGGACCTGCCGCCTTCACAACGCGTTTTGCCGGCCGGCTTGGCAGCCTCTGCGGACGACGGCGATGGGATTCCCGCCTGGCAATGGGTGGCGGGTACGGTAGCCGTACTCCTGCTCATCGGCTTCATCTCCTACAGCCTTTGGCAGCAGAATCAGCCCTTCGATGTGCGGGCGTACGTGCACGGCCCCAAAGGCGAGAGCCAGCCCATTACGGAGGGCGTGGTAAAAATGAAGATCGGCGCCTATATGGCCGACGGGGTTTTCGAAGGCGATCCGGGGCAGATCATGTTCCGGGGCATTCCGGCCAAATACAAAGAGGACTCCATCCGGCTCTTTCCCGTCAACCTGCCGCAATATCAGAAGGGCAGCCAGAAGGGGCACACCGTGGAGGAGCAGCCCATCGTAATGGGCCTGGAGCCTGCAGCGACCGATTGGCGGGGCGTGGTAAAGTTCGAGAACGGGCAGCCGGCAAAGAACGCCTTCGTCGCCGTAGACACCTACAAGGAGACCATGACCGACTCCCTGGGCCGCTTCCGCCTCATTGTGCCCAAGCCTTCGGGCAGCGAGGTGCAGGTTCAGGTACGCATAGACGGAGAGGAGCGCTTCAACAAACAGCGCGTGATCTCGAGTGAGGAGCCGGCTCAGCTGATCCTCAATACCAATTAGCATGAAGCAGCCCCTCCTGGTCCTGGCTTTGCTCCTGAGCGGCTGGCTCGGCGCCCAGCCAGGCGAGGCCGTGATCTTCCGGGGGCGGGTCGTACAGATGGATACGGGGCGACCGCTTGAGGACATACGCGTATCGGCTCCGGGAGCCAGCGAAGCCCTTACGGACGACGAGGGGTTTTTCAACCTGAGCCTGCCGCCGGGTACCACCGAGTTCACCCTTGAGCTCGCTACCCTGGGCTGGGAGGTGGCGTATCCGCGCCGGGGCCGGGCCGTGGTACCTCGCTCGCCGGAAACCCCCGTTGAATTCCTCGTTAAAAAGAAGGAGAATGAGCCGGCTGCGTTGCGGGCTCAGATCCGCCGCCTGGAAAGCGAAGGCCGGTTGAAAGACGAACAACTGGACTCCCTGCAACAGATCCTCCGGGATACCGTGCGAGCCATTCAGGCTCGCTATGCGCGCGAGGTGGCCAGCAGCAGCGATTCGCTGGAGCAGATGGCTGCCCGGAAAGCGACTCTGGAGAGCCGCGTGGCCGAGTTGACGGCCCAGCTGGAAGCGGGTTTTCTGAAGCGAAATCGCGAAGAGGTGTTCGAAGGGTTGTCCAGAGAGCTCCTGGTTTTCACCGACAAGCTCAAGGATCTGCGCGATAAGCTCAAGCCCGACTTCATGCGCACCGTGACGCGCAGCCCGGAAAGCCTGGCTCAACTCAACGAAGCCGTTTCGGCGTACAACGGTACCCGCAATGCCTTGTACGAGGCTCACGAGAGCCGGTTGCAACAGGTCAGGCTGTACTGGGAGCGCGAGCTACTCACCTATCAGCTGGAGGAGATCTACCGGCTGGCCCTGGACCACATTCATCGGGATACCATCCTGCCGCTCAACGACGGGGCCTTCAAAAAACTTCGCGATGCCGCTTTGGGCGAAGCGCCTCGAGTAGCTGCCCAAAAAGCCGCTACCAAACAGGGGAAGGCGGCATTCAATGCCCTCGAAATTCCCATTCGGGAGCTGGAAGCCGATATCGCTTCTTTTACGGAACGGCTGCGTCAGTAAAGGAGGCGGCTGCCGGCCTGCATTGCATTCCATCGGGATTTCCCGTAATATTGAAAGGCAAATGCCCGATCGATGCGAACCCACGGATTTCTTTTTCTGGCCTTGTTCCTGCTTGTGTCCTGCTCTAAAGACGATAACGGAGCGGACTGTACCGAGCCTCTCACCATCCGATCGGTTACTCCGCCGGCCAACCCGGCGGGCTATGAGGTGCTCATTCAGGGCGAAGGCTTGAGCGAAGAAGAGGTAACGGTCTTGTTCGGCAACGGCATTAGCGCCCCCTCCGATTGGGAGGAGGAACTCCAGGGCCGGGTGGCTTTGGTACCCAGCGGACTGCCCGGCTTTACGGAGCTGGTAGTCAGGCGCGGCGACTGCCTGGCCCGAACGAACTTTGAGGTGTACGGCAATTTTCCGGCCGACGTTCCGGTCAACCTCAGCACCATCCTGACCCCCGTGCCGCCGACTTCCATTCCCTCCGGCCTGCAGAATGCCTGGCTCAATGCTGCCGATCTGTCGCATTCCATCTTTCTGGTGCCGGACGGCGACAATCCGGGGCAGTGGTTGCCCGGCCAGGATCCTTGCCCGGACGCCTGTTCCACGGAGTTCTACAACGACCCGGATTCGCCTTTCAACGGCAATCCCATTTCAGGGACTTTCGATACCACCACCCTGGAGGTAAAGCTGTACGTCGACCGGACTGCAAACGGACTGGGCGTAGACACCCTGGAGGGGCAGTTCGTCAATCCCATCGCATCGGGAGCAGTTACCGGCAGCAATCTGGGAATTCTGCTGTTTTCCAAAAAATTTCAGCAACAGTTGTTGTTTTTGTTTCCGGAATAAACCTGCCTGCTATGCGTCTGTGGAGTTGTTTACTGGTCGGGTTCGCTTTCGTGGGGCTGTCTTGTGACGACGGCAATGCCGACTGTACCGAACCCCTGAATATAGCCGCCGTGGAGCCGGACAACAATCCCGCCGGCTACGAGGTGCTCATCCGGGGAGAGGGCTTTACGGCCGAGGCCGTGGTCCGCTTCGGCAATGTGGTGGCGGATGCGCGCCGCGTGGACCGCGACCTCTTGATCGCCGAGGTGCCCGGTAGCATTGACGGCCCGGTGGAACTCAGCGTGCAAAGCGGAACCTGTATTGCCCGCACCGGTTTTGAGATCCTCACCAGTTACCCTTCCGATCAACCCCTATCGGCACCTTTCGTCATCGTGCCTCCGCTGAATATCGGGTTCAACAGCGGTATCGACAACCTGTGGTACAACCTGGTCGATCCCGATCACCTGTTCTGCCTCGACCGCGGCAATGATTTTCAGACCATCGGATTCAATTCGTTTGAATGCCACCGGACCAATCCCCTTCTGGCCGGCAACCGGGTGGAAGGCGAATATATCGGCGATTTTGAAAGCCTGCTTTTGCGGGTGATCCGCGATCAGGAAACGGAGGTTTACGACGGATACGCCATCGATCCGGCTCTGGTCAACTCGGACTCGGCCCTGGTTCTGTTCCTGGTTTCCCGAAGTACCAAACGGCAGATCATCCTGCAGGCAGCTGACCCCAATCTCAGTATGCCGGGCTGCAATTTTTCGTCGCTCTTCCCGGAATGCCAGTAGCCGGGATATACCCGACCGGTCCGGTTTGTGGAACTGCGCTTCGGACCTCCGTCAGCGGCCAATCAGCCAGCGCGCACTCAGGGATACGGCGTTGAACGACCGGGGCTGAATCTTCTGGATCTCGCGGGCAGTGATCTGATCGAAAAGGCGACTCCACTGCAGGGCTAGGATCAGGCGGTCGGAGAAGCAGTACTGAGTCCCCAGCGTGTAAAGCCAATTGATGTCTACCCGGGCGGGCGCAGCCATGAAGCGAGACCGCAGAAGCACCGAATAGCCGATGCCCGGATACACGTACAGGCGATCGCGGATCAGTTCGGCCGTAAGAAAAAGATTGAAACCGGGAATGTGGTCGGTCTGCCGGTTTTCACGATTCTCGAACCGGACGGCGTAGTTGAGGTCCAGGAAGACCGTCAGCCAGGGTTGGATGCGCTGGTAAAACCCTGCCTGGAGTTGCCATTCGATGCGCTGGCGCCCCAGCGCCGCCCGGTGCAGGGAATCCTTGCCGATGGGGAAGAGCAGAGCCGTTTGTACCGTGAGTTCCGGCAAGGTGCCCAGCGGCATGGCCCGCAGGCGTACTCCCAGGGCGCTGAAGCTATGGAAGCTCCGCCCGGTTTCCGACTGATTGCCCAGTACGCGGAACGGGGAGCTGTTTTCCTCTTCATCGGTGCGGGCATGCCCGTATTGCAATTCCAGGCCTGCATTGAACCGGCGACTTTTCAGAACGCCATAGTTAACCTGCAGAATGTGGCTCAGCTGGGTGCCCCGGAATACGGCCGAGTCGATCCGGTTGTCCAGCTTAAACGTGCTCAGGGGGTTAAAGAGCAGGAACTCCCATTGGTTTTGGCCGATCATCTGCGGAGCGAGTCCCGGAAACAGAGCGGGCAGGGACAGGGTGTCGGTGGCCGGATTCGGGCTTTCCTGGGCAGCCGCCGGTTTGCCGATCCAGCACACCAGGGTCGTGATAAGTATGACCGCAGATAGCTTGGGCATAGGTCTCAGGCATTGGTGCTTTGGTAAAATACGCTTTTTGAACTGCGGGATTTAAAAAGCGAGCAAAGTCGGTTTTTTTCTTGTTGTATAACAAACCTTGCACATGTTAAACGATAAAAGCCGAATCGCTACGGTAGACCACAAGGAAATTCAAAGCTGGGCGGAAGCCTCGGAACGGCGGCCTGTAGAGGTGCTGGATTTCGAAGGCGAGCATTTGCACGACCGGCTTCGGTTCCGCTTCCCGGCCGAGCGATACCCCGGTGAAGAAGACCTGAGCTGGGAAACCTTTTTTGATATTTTCGACCGCGAACGGCTCGAATTCGTCTACGAAGACATTGCCGACGAAGCGGTGGAAGCAGGCAATACCTATCAGTTTCGACCCAGAGAACTCGCCTGAATACAAAAACGGCTTATCGTCGGACGAGACGATAAGCTGTTTTGTAGTCGCACCTGCCCCGATACAGATGGTCTTTCGCGTTGGCACACTATCCGCGAAATCGCAAATACCGCTTCATAATGGAAAGGCCGATACGGCCTCTTATTCTCCAGGCGGTATTACTGCTCGCTGCGCACCTTATCGCGGTAGATGGCCTTGAGCACCTGGTTGCGGCGTTGCACGGAGGGCTTGGTGAATTCGCGGCGGTTGCGGATCTCCTTCATAATGCCCGCATTCTGGTACTTGCGCTTGTAGCGCTTCAACGCGCGATCGATGCTTTCGCCATCTTTGATTTCGATGATCAGCATGGATGTGATTTTGCTTTGAACAAATGATTAAGAAGCGCAAAAATAGCAAAAACCTGAATTTGGGTAAGGAAAAAAGAAGGGCTAGGAGCTCTTTCCTTTACCGGGAGCAGACCGGCCCTTTCGCTTCAGCCGGATCTCGTACAGGTCCGTTCGGCGGTCCTTGATGTTTTGTACGCTGCCGTGCTCGTGCAGTTCCTTGAGCAGTTCCAGATCCACATCGGCAATGACGGTCATCTCGGTATTGGGCGTGGCTTCGGCCTTGATGGGGTTGGTGGGAAAGGCGAAGTCCGAGGGGGTGAAGATGGCCGACTGGGCAAACTGAATGTCCATGTTGTTGACCCTCGGCAGGTTGCCCACGCAACCGGCCATGGCCACGTAACACTCGTTCTCGATGGCGCGGGCCATGGCACACAGGCGCACCCGGTTGTAGCCGTTCTGGGTGTCGGTGAGGAAGGGCACGAAAAGGATCTGTATGCCCTGCTGAGCGTACAGGCGGGCCAGCTCCGGGAATTCCACATCGTAGCAGATGAGGATGCCGATGCGGCCGCAGTCGGTGTCGAATACCTGAATTTTATTACCGCCCACCATACCCCAGGCCAGTTGCTCAGAGGGCGTGGGATGTACTTTGTAAAAGCTTTCCCAGCTGCCGTCGCGCCGGCAGAGATACGACACGTTCAGCAGCTGACCATCCTCTACGATGGGCATGCTGCCGGCAATGATGTTGACGTTGTAGCTCACGGCCAGATCGAGAAAGCGCTCCCGCAGGGGCACCGAATACTGGGCCAGTTCCCGGATGGCCTTGGCCTCGCCCAGGTGGTTGTACTCGGCCATGAGCGGAGCGTTGAAGAACTCGGGGAAAAGGATGAAGTCCGACTCGTAGGCGCTTACGGCATCCACGAAGTACTCGGCCTGGGTCAGGAGCGCATCCATGTCCTTGAACAGGCGCATCTGCCACTGCACCAGGCCAATGCGCACCACCGTCTTGGTGTTGATCAGGGTGGGCCGGGGCTCGTAGTAGATGTTGATCCACTCCAGCAGGGTGGCGTATTCCAGGCTTTCGCGATCGCCCGGCAGGTAGTTCTTGAGCACCTTGCGCACGTGAAAGTCGTTGGAGAGCTGAAAGGTGAGGGTGGGATCGTAAATATCCTTCATCTTCACCTTCTCGATGTACTGGCGGGGGGTGAGTTCGCCGGCGTACTTCTTGTAATTGGGAATGCGGCCCCCGGCAATGATGCCGCGCAGGTTGAGGTTTTCGCACAGCTCCTTGCGAGTGCTGTACAGGCGCCGGCCCAGGCGCATGCCCCGGTAGTCGGGATGTACGAACATGTCGATGCCGTACAGCACGTCGCCCTTGGGGTCGTGGGTGCTGAAGGTCTCGCCCCCGGTGATCTGGTCGTAGGTGTGATTGTCGCCGTACTGGTCGTACTTGACGATGATGCTGAGGGCGCAGGCCACCACTTGCTCGTCTATGCTGATGCACAGCTGCCCGTCCGGAAAGATCTCCAGGAGTTGTTCGATGCTTTCCTCGCTCCAGAAGTCGCTACCCATACCGGTGCCGCTGTAGGCCCGGATCATGGTTTCCTTCAGGGAGCGGTAGTCTTCCAGGCGCAGATTGCGCAGCTCGATCTTGGCGTGGGTCAGTGCGTCAGGGGCCGCCATAGGGTTTTACTGGCTTAAACGCCGGGGAGCGCAGCGAAGTTGCAGCCTACTTGTAGTACCGGCGCATCATGCGGCGCACGTATCCCAGGCGGGCTATGCCGAAGGCCAGGATGAACGGGGCAATGATCAGCAGCCCGATGCCCACATGGCGGATGTCGCTCAGGCGGTCGATCTCCAGGATGGACACTCCGCTGGCCAAAAAGACAATACCGGTGCGAAAGTACGCTAAGAAGGTGCGCTCATTGGCCAGGCGCGTGCGCTCGATGGCCAGCCGGTCGCGCGTGATCAGGGGGGAGTCTTCGGTCGGCTTGCTCATATATGAACACTTGTTTGTTTATTCATGGGACGAAGATACGGCCTTTGCGTCACAGTTGGGGGGTGCGCGTACCGTGAGCTTGGGCCTTGCCGATTGGGTGAAGGTGCGGCCTCCCGCACGCCAATGGGAGGTTTTGTCATGTAGCGTTCAGCACAACCTGAAGCTTACGTTCCGGTATGCCGGCAACGGAGCGGCTTGGGTTTCCCCTACCACTTGCTCCCCTGCCGGGAAAACGCCATTCTATCCTGAAAACCGAAAAAATCCGACCGCCCAGCCTCACCTTTTGGCACACCGCTGGATTAACGAGCGATTAAATCTTGAAGCGTATAGCCCCAGATGGGGATGTCTGTCACATCTTTGCCGCGCAGTTTTCCGTCAATCAGGTATTCTTTCTGCATGATCCGTTGGCCCCATTCGATCAAGCGGTCCATCTCCGGCGTCTCGACATCAACCCGGTCAGCGAGGTAGCGAAAGACGCATAAACCAAATGGGATATCGTCCTGAAAATACCGGTGGTCGGCCGGACATTTCACCTTGCCGGCAACACCGGTCTTTTCGATCGGTGTCGTTATACCCTTATAGGCGAGGTTTGTTCGGTAGCAGGTGAGCAAGGAGGTGGGGTCTCCGATATTGTCGCCGTAGGATTTAAAGACCTCCAGACGGGATCTTACGCCCAACAGATCCACCTGCGGATGCTTGTCCATAATGGCATCCCGGATTTGAAGCGCTTCCGCATTCAGCCGCTCCAGAGAGGTCGCGGAATACGCATCCATATCCTCATAGAACAAGGGGATATCGCTTTCGTCCCAGGTTGTCCCGGGGCCATCCCAGTCCTTGAAAATGCCGTGCATGCGGGCTGGGTGGGTCAGCGCGTTTGTGGTATTCATGACACAGGCCAGAAAATGGGGTTGTCGCCGAAACTCCAGGGGGGTCGCGATCAGCTCTTCGAAAAAAGGGATAACCTCCTGTGCTCTCGGACCGGCAACACAAATATTGACAAAGGTCTTTGCCCCGAGGATTTTGACGTGGGAACCAAAGGTAACGATCCGGCTCGCAAAAGGGTACAGACCGAATCCGAAGTACGTAATGGAGTCCGGGAATCCCAGCTTTTTCCCCATGGCAGGGAGGTGAATACCCTGCAGGAACAGGCCACCGACGATGGTGTCTTCACCGAGATGGGGGGCAATGCCCTTCATCCAGGTTGGGTATATACTGATCGGACCACAAAATATGACTACATCAGCGCCCTGGATCACCTCGGCCGGGTCCGATGCATACGTGGCCGTTCCACGGCACTCGAAAGCATCGTTTTCATTCGGACCGGCAACCGCACAAAGCACCTCATCGGCCTGCCGGAACGTCTCCAGCTCGGAGTCCATGACCCAGGCCCGTACTGCGATGTTTTCTAGCCGGCCGGCCATGGCTATAAGGATGTGGGCGGAGGAACCGCCTCCACAAAGAGCAATGGTCCGCTTTTTTTTGCTTGAATTCGCCATCTGGGGATCTCTCTCTTTGCCGGACAATATACCACTTTCGAAAAGGCTTAGCTTCACCCTTACCGAAGCAAGTCGAGTATATACCTACGCGAAAGATTCCAAATACTTTTTTGAATGACGCGATGTGGTTAAGGCCATTTGCCTCCAGCGGCTTCTTGGTCTCATGCCAAAAGGCGATTCCAGGGCGAGTGTTACGTCGAGGAATTCAAGCTCAAATCAAATGGGTCTTGACGATTGTGTTCTTATGTTCTTTTTCTGCAGCGAAAAAGAAAGTAAGCAAACGTGAGGTTGGGCATGGCAGATTTCGTAAGGTGATGGTAGTAAGGGCCCAACCTCCCGGTAGAGGGTAGCAGGTAGAGGGTATAGGGACGTCAGCATGTCTTACTAGCATTCTACAATCTAGCTTCTACAACCTGAGGTTTTGACATTCATCAATTTAGCGACTAGCTTCAACTCCAACCTCACGTTAAAATAGGTTGGATGCAGAAACTGAACCTATTTTGAAAGCGGGATTCATACTT
>CAZQSF010000104.1:0-12774 GCA_964595955.1 uncultured Saprospiraceae bacterium | reverse complement strand
GATCGCATCATTCGCCTGGTCCTGGCCGGTGTTTTTGCCTATCTGTATTTTGCCGGTGTCGTAACCGGCACCTGGGGTATCGTTCTGCTGGTGCTGGGCGCCATTGCGCTGATCACCGGCCTGGCAGGCACCTGTGGCCTGTACCGCCTGATCGGGGTATCCACCTGCAAGGTGCAGCCTAGGTAGCGAAGCAATTGCGGAATCGCATTTCCTCCCGGTAGGGATACACGCTCATCAGTTCGCCCTGGCGGATGCGCTCCTGCATGTCCTGCCAGAAGTCCGCGTCGAAGAGGTCGCCGTGTAGCTCGTGGAAAAGGGTCCGCACGTCCTCCCGGCCGATGAGGAAGGTGGCAAACTCTTCGGGGAAGATATCTCCCGGCCGAACGGCATACCAGGGTTCGGCGCTCAGCTCCTCCTCTTCGGTCTGCGGCCGGGGTTTCCGGCGAAAATGGTAGTCGGTGAGGAAACCGATCTCGTCGTAGTCGTAGAAGACGACCCGGTGGAGCCGGGTCACGCCGAAATTCTTGAGCAGCATGTCGCCCGGGAAGATGTTCACCGCGGCCATTTGCTTGATGGCCTTGCCGTACTCGTCCACCACGGCCCGGGCTTCCTCCAGGCCGGCGGACTTGAGGTAGATGTTCAAGGGGATCATTTTTTTTTCCACGTACAGGTGTCGGATCTCTACCTCGCGCTCCCGCACGATCACCTTGGAGCCGGCCTCGCGCACCAGCTCGTCCAATAAGGCGGGATCCATGCGGTCTTTGGGGAAGACGAGGTGCTCGAATTCGTGGCTGTCGGCCATGCGGCCCACGCGACCGTGCAGGAAAACCAGCTGGTACTTGCGCCGGACCTCTTCTTCCGTAACCGTCTTGGGGGGCTCAAAGCGGTCCTTGATCACCTTGAACACCATGCCGTAGCTGGGCAGGGTAAAGACCGACATCACCATGCCCCGTATGCCGGGCGCCACAACGAACTGATCTTTCGATTGGTGCAGGTGGCGTAGAAACTCCCGGTATAACACGGTTTTGCCGTGTTTTTCCAGGCCAATCGAATTGTAGAGCTCGCTCATTTTCTTGGTGGGCAGTATGGTCTGCAGGAAGTCCACCATATCGCCGGGGATGTCCACATCCACCAGGAAGTAGGAGCGGTTGAAGCTGAAGATGGTGCTCACATCGTCAAACTCCAGCAGGCAGGCGTCCACGATCAGGCCGTCTTCTTCGTTCAGCACAGGCAGCACAAAGGGCAGGTAGTCGCCCTCGGCCAGCACCAGGCGCCCCACCAGGTAAGCGGCCTTGTTGCGGAAAAAGACGCTGCGCAGCATTTCGAGCCGGGGCGATGCCGGCCGGCGGAGCAGGGTCTGGAGTTTCTCCTGCAGGGTATGGGCGATGCGCCGGATGTCGCGTTCGCGATCCTGCCAAGGGCAGAAGAAGTCGTAGCGATCCAGCAGGGTTCGAAGCCCGTCTTCCAGGGGAGTGTTTAACTTCTGGCTGTGAAAGATGGGGTAGAGCGACCGGAACTCCCGGTAGGTGCCGGTGGCGTGCACGAACATCTGCTGTTCGTCTACGCTCAATCCTTTATGGCTGTGCCGGAAGATGGAGTTGTACCAGGTCTCGGCCAGGTTGCGGGTGGGCAGGTTGTACACCTCGCGCAGGTATTCCAGGCGAATTTGGCGCCACAGCCCGGCATCGGCCAGGTGTTCGCCCATGAAGCCGGTGAGGGCATCCACGGTTTCCGCTACGCCGTCGCGATACAGCTGCAGGCGTTCGCGGGCGGCAGCTTGCATGCCCGGCCAGTCGCGCGCCTTGAAGTGCACCTTGGCGCGGTAGGTGATGCGCTTGAAGGCATGGTGAAAGCGCTGGTATCCGCTCAGTACGATGTAGGCCGCCTCGTAGGGGAAAAGCTGCTCGAACATGGGCTCAGATAATCATTTTCTCCAGGATATCCCCCACGAAGTAGGCCACGGCAGCGGCAATGAATCCGAGGGCCAGGGTTTCCAGAATGCCTTTGAGGCGGGAAGTCTGGGTGACGTAGGATTTCAGCCAGCCGATGATGAGAAAGGCCAGGCCGGTGAGCACGCAGGACCAGATGAAGAGATCGCCGGGAAAGCTACCTACGTAGTCCCATACATACACCAGCAGGGGGATCAGGCCTACGAAAATGAAGGAAAAGTAGGTCATGGCGCCCATGGCAAAGGGCGATTTGGTTTCCTTCATCATGCCGAGTTCCTCTTTCATCATCACGTCTACCCAACGATCTTTGTCGGCCGTGATCACGTCTACCACTTGCTCCAGCAAGGCTCCTTCGAAGCCTTTGTCGCGAAAGATCACGCGGATCTCCTCGCGTTCGATCTCGGGCAGGTTATCCACTTCCCAGTACTCGATGTCCTTGTGCTTGTGGTAGTTGTCGCGCTCGCTTTTGGTGCTCAGGTAAGCGCCCACCGACATGGCAAAGCCGTCGGCCAACAGGTTGGCAAAGCCCAGAATGATGATGATGGCGCTGTCGAGACTGGCCCCCACGGCCCCGGCCACGACGGCGAAGGTCGTCACGCTGCCGTCGATGCCTCCGTACACAAACTCCCCTAGGTAGTCCTGGAAGCGGTCCAGAAACCGGGTGGAACCGTGCAGGCTGGTTTCATCGTGCTTTTGCAGCAAGTCATTTTCTTTTGGCATAGGTTCCCTCTTCCGGCGAGTTTACGATAACCTGGCCTATCTCTCCGCCCATCGGTTGTTCAAACCAAGCTGCCAGGCGTTCTCGTTGCTCATCGCTTAGTCGTGCTTCGGGATGCAGGGGAGGATAACTGCGGAGCGGCATGTGCTTTTCTCGCACCTCCTCGGCACATTCTTCCAGCTTGTGAGCCTTTTTCTCTGCGTCGTAGGCCGTCCATGTGGAAAAGTTGAGGTGCTCCCGGGCTTCTTCCACATGATGGGTGATCCACCAGCTTAATGGAGCCACCTGTGCATACCAAGGGTAGCGGGTGTGATGGGAATGGCAATCGTAACAGCTGGCTTTGATGAGTTGCCCTACCTCGGAAGGCGGAGTAGTTTGAGCCAAATAATCTGCTGCTGGATCGGCAGGAGGATTGTCATAGTCCGGCCGGATGAACTGAATCAGCCCGAAGATAGCGAGCAGGCCAAGACCAATTTTTCGCAACATGAATCAGGTATTTGCGCTAAAAATAAGGGAAAAAGCTCTAGGGAGTCTTACCCATAAAATATGGAACGGGCAAGCAGCAACGGAAAAGCTGCAACCCTTAGGGTTTGACTCAGAAGATTCGAAGGTACTGGGACCGATAGAAGTAGACCTCCAGCCGGATTCGATACGGGTTGCCGTCTGAAGTATACTGGGTTTAGCACTACTCCTTCAGATAGTAACCACCTCGAAGTACAACCGTGTCTGTTGGGGCCAACGCATGGCCCAAAATTTCCACGAACTCGCCTTCGCGTCGGCCTGTCTCGACCGCCACGGGGGTGAAAACCTCACCTTTTTTTCGGAAGACCAGAACTCGCTGCCCATCCCGGACCAGCGCACTTTCCGGTAGGCTCAGGGCCTCGCGCGCATCGGCCAGAATGTGGGCGCGCAGATAGGTGCCGGGAGCTAGCGATACGGGCTCCTTTTTAAAGTGGCCGTGGATCATAGCTGTTTTGTCTTTTGGATCTACCATGGCGCCCACCAGAAAGACGACGGCTGGAAAGGTGTCTCGCTCGCCGGGCAGAAAACTGAGCACGGGCTGTCCCTTGCGCACGAAGGGCAGGTCCTTGGCAAAAACGTCCAGCTCCAGATGGGCATGGCCCGGATCCACAATGGTGTAGAGCGGCGTCTCCGGCTGTACGAGCTGGCCCAGGGCGACATTCACTGCCTGGATATATCCGCTGACCGGGGCGCGGAGGGAAAGCTGGGTTTGGATCGCTCCGTCCGCTTCCAGTTTTGCGGGGTCCATACCCAGCAGTTCGAGCTCTGCCCGCAGGCCGTTGCAGCGGGCTTTAGCCGCCTGGTAGCGGGCCTGCACCTCGTCCAGCGCGCGTTCGGAGGTGGCATCAGTTCCCACCAGCCCGGACTTGCGCTGGTAGTCCTTTTCCAGCCCCTTCAGCAGGGCGACCTCCTCCAGGAAGGTACGCTGAAGGCGGACCAACTCGGGATGCTCGATGGTGAGCAGGGGCGTTCCTTTCTTCACGTAGTCGCCCGGCAGGTAGCGCACGCGCCGCACGAAGGCGGTTACCGGTGCGTGTACAACCGCCCGGTTTTGCGGGGGTACGTCTACCCGGCCGGCGCACTCGATAGTGCGGGCCAGCTCGCGCATCTGTGGATGCCCCAGTTCGATGTTCGCCATGGCTTCCTGCTCGGCGTTCAGGCGAATACCCGGCTCTTCTCCGGCCGCGTTTTCCGGGGTTTCCCCAGCGGTTCCTTCGGACCGGCAAGCCGCCAACGCAAAAACGGCTGAGGCCAAAAACAAAAGGTGTATCGATTTCATGATCTTTTTTTTGTCCAACTACCAATTGCCAACTACCAACTACCAACTACCAACTACCGATAATAATACCCCAGCCGAATCACCGCCTGATTGTAGCGGTGCACCAGCTCCAGGTAGGCCAGCTCGTTTTCCAAGGCCAGGTCCAACAGTTGGTAGTAGCGGAAGAAATCCACCTCGCCCGAATCCAGGAGCTGATCGCCCAGGCGGCGCAATTCCCGGGCTTGTTCCAGCAAGCCATTGCCCTGGGCCTGCAGGCGGTCGTACAGGGCCGATGCCTGATCGAGCGCGGCCCGGCGATCTTGATCCAGTCGCAGGTCGGTCTGCCGGAGCTCCTGCTGCCGGATCTCCTGCTGCAGTACGGCCTGTTGTTGCCGGGCTTTGGCCGGTTTTTGGAACAGGGGTACGCTCACTTCCAGCAGGCCGCCCTGCAGGTAAAAATTGGGGCGAATACTTTGAAAAAAGTAACCCACGCCCCATTCGGGCCGCCGGTTCATGCGTGCCACCTCCCTGGCTTGCCCGGCCACCTCTATCGCCTGGCGGGACCGATCCAGCGGGGCGGTTTCCAGCAGGCTGGTGTCCGTGAAGGGCAAGGGTAGCATGCGCCCGTCCGGAGGCCGGAAATTCCCGCTCAGCTGGGCGGTAGCCAGCAATTCGGCCCGGGCCTGGCGAACGGCATTTTGCTGGTTGGTGCGTTCCACTTCCAGTTGCTGCAGGCGGCTTTGGGTGAGCACCAGGCCCACCCGGTCGCCTTCGCCGGCATCCAGTTGTTGCCGGCTTCGCGCCAGCACCCCCGCATACAAGTCGGCTTGCGCTTGCAGCAGCCCGCGCCGGTCGGCCTCATACCACCAACGGTACCACTGTCTGGCGGCATCCCGCTGCAGGCTGAGGGCGAGCAGGCGCCGGTCCTGGCCGGCCAGGGCGGCTTTGGCTTCGGCCAGGGCCCGCCGCCGCTTGTTCACAAAGGGCTGCCCGATGGGCTGCACCAGGTTGAGGCGGTAGTCTACCAAGGGGGTGTTGATCTGGCCGAATTCGCTGGCTATCCGGGTAGGCGGTACCTGCCGGGGCACTTCGCTTTCCCAGCGGGCCAGCTCCAGGTGCAGGCCGGCGGCAGCCAGCTCGGGATGGCGTGCGTCCAGGTGGGCGAGTACCGAATCCAGGGTGAGCACAGGCTGAGCGGTAGTGGGAAGCCCTCCGGCCACGAGCAACCCGATCACCAAAAGAGTGGCCGGCAGCTTTCGCCAGGACCGGTTGACCAACTGGTAAAGCACCGGCAGAATGAAAAGGGTGAGCAAGGTGGCGGTGATCAGCCCGCCGATGACCACCGTAGCCAGCGGGCGCTGCACCTCGGCTCCGTTGCTGGTGGAGGTCGCCATGGGCAGAAAGCCCAGAATGGTCGTCGTTGCGGTCATCAGTACGGGCCGCAAGCGGTCGCGGCTGCCCTGCAGGATGATATTCTGAAGCTCCTGCCCGGGATGCTCCTCCTGCAATTGGTTGAAGCGGCTGATGAGCACGATGCCGTTGAGCACGGCCACGCCGAACAGGGCGATGAAGCCCACCCCGGCGGAAATGCTGAAGGGCATGCCCCGCAGCCAAAGGGCCAACACGCCGCCGATGGCCGCCATAGGGATAGCCGTAATGATGAGCAGCGCGTATTTGAAGGTTCCGAAGGTGAAATACAGCAGAATGAATATGAGGCCCAGCGAAATGGGTACGGCCAGCCCCAGGCGCTTGCGGGCGGCCTCCAGGTTCTCGAAATCGCCGCCGTAGCTGATGGAATAGCCGGGGGGCAGCGTCAGGCCTTCGGCCAGGGTTTGCTGTACCTCGGCCACCAGACCCGCCAAGTCGCGCCCGCGCACGTTAATGCCGACGTTTATCCGGCGGCGCGCATTCTCGCGGCTGATCTGCATGGGCCCCTCCACATACTGTACGCTGGCCACTTCGCTGAGGGGTACGGGCTGACCGGCAGCCCCGGTAGCGTAGAGTTGGGCGAGGTTGAGCTCCTGCCGCCAGCGTTCGTCCAGGCGGAGGACCAGCTCGAAGCGCCGCTCGTTCTCGAACACGTAGCCCGTGGGCTCTCCGGCAAAAGCCGCCCGGATGATGCGGTTGAGGTCGGCGATGTGCAGGCCGTGCTCGGCCATGCGCTCGCGCTTGTAACGCACCACCAGCTGCTGCAGCCCCTCGGTTTGCTCCACCCGCACATCGGCGGCGCCGGGGATGGGGGCAATGAGCGCCGCAGCCTCATCGGCCAGTGCCTTGAGGTGTTGCGGGTCTTCGCCGAAGATCTTCACGGCCACATCGGATTTGGAGCCGGACAGCAGCTCGTTGAAGCGCAGCTCGATGGGCTGAGTGAATTCAAACTCGGCAGCCGGTACCACGGCCAGCGCTTTTTTCATGCTGTCTACCAGGGCTTCGCGGGTGGAAGCCGTGGTCCAGTGGGCTTTTTCCTTCATAAGGATCATGATGTCGGCATCTTCAATGGCCATGGGATCGGTGGGCACTTCGGCTGTGCCGATCTTGGATACCACGTGCTCCACTTCCGGGAAGTGCTCCAGCAGGATGCGCTCGGCCCGGCTGCTGCTGGCGATGCTCTGTTGCAGGGAACTGCCGGGCGGGATGGTCATCTGCATGGCCAGGTCGCCTTCCTCCAGGGTGGGGATGAATTCAGCACCCAGCCGGCTGAATATGCCGATCGCTCCGGCCAGCAGGGCTGCTGCCAGACCAAGGGCCAGCCATGGGCGGCGCAGAGACGCCCTCAGAGCCGGGTGATACGCCCGCTTGAGGCCGTTCATGAGGCGGTCCGAAAAGTTGGGTTTATCCGGGATGCGGCGCGACAGCAGCAGGGCGGAGGCCGCCGGCACGTAGGTCAGTGATAGGATCAGGGCGCCCAGCAGCACGAAACTGAAGGTGAGCGCCATGGGGCGGAACATCTTCCCCTCGATGCCGGTGAGGGTGATGATGGGTACGAAAACCACCAGAATGATGAACACCCCAAACACGGCCGAGCGGAACACCCGGGCCGAAGACGAGATGATGACCTCGTCCATCTGTTGCCGGCTGAGCACCCGGCCGCCATGGTAGGCCACCAGGGCGTGCAATACGCCCTCCACGATGATCACGGCCCCGTCTACGACGATGCCGAAGTCGATGGCGCCCAGCGACATGAGGTTGGCTGTAAGGCCGGTGGCGTTCATGAGAATGAGCGCAAAAAGCATGGCCAGCGGAATGATGGAGGCCACGATGAGGGCGCCGCGCCAGTTGCCCAGCAGGAGGAAGAGCACGGCGATCACAATGAGGCCGCCCTCCAGGAGGTTGTTGCGCACGGTGCGTATGGTTTTGCCCACCAGCACCGAGCGGTCCAGGTAGGGATAGAGCTCCACGCCCTCCGGCAGGGAGGCTTTGACCTGCTCGATGCGGTCGTGCACCTTTTCGGTGGCGGCGGAGGAGTTGGCCCCTTTGAGCATGAGGGTGATGCCGCCCACGGCTTCGCCCTGCCCGTCCATGGTCATGGCACCGTATCGCTTGGGAGCCCCCAGCTGTACCCGGCCCAGGTCGCGGATGAGTACGGGAATGCCCCGGCGGGTAGCTACGGCGATCTGTTCGATATCCTCCATTTCCTGTACCAGCCCTTCGGTGCGGATGTAGTAGGCGTTGGTCTCTTTCTCGATGTAGCTGCCGCCGCTGTTCTGGTTGTTCTCTTCCAGGGCGGTGTACACCTCGCCAATCGTGATCCCCTGGGCTTGCAGCAGCTGAGGGTCCAGGGCCACCTCGTACTGCTTGAGATAGCCGCCGAAGCTGCTCACCTCCACGATGCCCTCGATGCCCGCCAACTGGCGCTTCACAATCCAGTCCTGGATGGTGCGCAATTCCATGGGGCCGTACCGGTGCTCATAGCCGGGCTCGGGGCGCAATACGTATTGGTAGATCTCGCCCAGCCCGGTAGTGATGGGCATGAGTTGAGGGGTGCCCAGGTTCCCGGGGATCTCGGCCTCGGCCTGCGCGATCTGCTCTTTCACGTACTGGCGGGCTTCCAGGATGGGGACGTGATCCTCAAAAACGACGGTGACCACCGACAGGCCGAAGCGCGAAATGGAGCGCACCTCGATGACGTCGGGGATGTTGGCCATGGCCACCTCCACCGGGTAGGTAATGAACTGCTCCACCTCCTGCGGGGCCAGGTAGGCCGACGTGGTCACGATCTGGACCTGGTTGTTGGTGATGTCCGGCACGGCATCGATAGGCAGGGTCCGCAAGGCCAGGATACCGGCCCCGATGAGGCCCAGTACGCCGACGCTGACCAGTAGCTTTTGCCGTACGGCAAAGCGGATAATGCGTTCGATCATATACACTCAGTTGCACCTGCCGGCATTTCGGCAGGCATGGCGAAAAAAGCGAAAATGGAAAAGAGGATGGAGAGAAGATCAGCAGGAGGGCGGATGGAAGATGCTGGTCACCAGCTCAATGGGGACCCACCACTCGCCGCTGTCGGGGGCAGGGCTGAGTGGGGTTTCAGGGGCGGACTGGGGGAGCCAGACCTGTGGGCAAAGGAGCTGCATTCCCAGGTTGATCTGCTGGAAGGGAAGCTCCTGGTGATGGTCTTCGCCGGGATGGTCGTGGGAGGCGATCTCCACAAAGTGCATGTACAGGAAAGACCAGAAGCTCAGGGCGTCGCCGGTCTGGGCCGCTTCTGCCTGGTGGGTTTGGAAATGCTGGAGGGTATTGATCACGCGATAAAACTGGCTGAAGTCCGTTCGGGGAAACAGACTGCCCAGAGACAGGTAAAGGGCCAGGCTCAGCGCCAGTATTTTCGGCATATCGCGTTCTTTCAATGAAGTAAGGTACGAAAAACCGGGCTTTGGACCAATGAAAAAGGGGCCGCTTTCGGGCGACCCCTGTTCTTGGGCAAGCCGCTTCAGACGGCTTTTTTGGCCAGGTAGAAATCGATCTTTTCCACGCTGGTATCGGCGATGCGCTCGTCCATTTCGGCCAGCGTCTTGGGTGGCGGCACGATGGCCTTGTCGCCGGGTTGCCAGTTGACCGGCATGGCCACGCCTTTTTCGTCGGCCGTTTGCAGCGCCAGTAAGGAGCGCTTGATCTCCTTCATATTGCGGCCTACGTTGAGCGGGTAGTACTGGATGAGGCGGATGATGCCCTTGGGATCGATGAAAAAGACGGCTCGCACGGCTGCCGTGGAGTTTTCGCCCGGGTGCAGCATGCCGTACAGGTGGGCCACCTTCATATCCAGGTCCGCAATGATGGGAAAGTCCATGTACACACCGGTCTTTTCGCGCACGTTGTTGACCCAGGCCAGGTGGGAGTGGATGCTGTCTATACTCAGTCCGATCAGCTTGGTATTCCGTCCGGCGAAGAAATCCTTGTCCAGGGCGAAAGCGGAAAGCTCCGTCGTGCACACCGGGGTGAAATCGGCCGGGTGGGAAAAGAGGATCACCCAGTGGTCCTTATTGAAGTCCGAGAGGGTAAGCATGCCCTGGGTGGTCATCGCTTCAAAATCGGGAGCGGGGTCGCCGATGCGGGGCATGGTATGTTTGATGGTTTGCTCGTCCATGATGGCTGTTTTATTTAGAAAAATACTCGGCGAACAGCCGGATAGGCTTTCGTCTCTATCCACAAAAAAAGCGCGGTTTCAGGCCAATTCTTGTGATGGATGTCACCAGACTGCTCTGTGGATAAGGCCGACTTTTTTTGACGTACTTTTTTTGACGTAGGGATTGCGAAATGACCGAATGCCCTTTGCACGGACCGGGCAGGACGTCAGGCGTTTCTTAATTTAATGCAAAAGTATATATTTTATGAAGTCTATTTACCTGGCCTTTACCTTCCTTCTGTTTGCCTGGATTTCCGGGGCTCAGATCTCCTCTCAGCTTTGCCCGCCGGATACAGCACCTTCCGGAGCTGCCACCTGTGCCGATGCCTGTGTGCAGTGCGGCGACATCGACGGGATCACGACCAACAACGACAACGACCTACTGGCTCAGGTCCCCGACGGGTTTTGCGCCCCTCAATTGCACAATGTGCAGTGGTTCGGCTTCGTAGCCGGATCGTCTGATATTACGCTGGAGATCGTGCCGTCTAACTGCCAGGATGGTGCCGGCCTGCAGATGGCCGTATACAGTACGCAGGATTGCAATTCCTTTGTACAGGTGTCCAATTGCATACCCGGCAACGTAACACCGGACAATCCCGGCATTCTGAACATCGAAGGTGTATCTCCGGGTACAGTGCTGTTCCTGGTCGTGGACGGCAACGGAGGCGATATCTGTGATTTCACCATCAATGTATTGGATGGCTCCACCGGTGCCGGCTCCATTACGGAAGATGCCGACATTCAGCCCGATGTGGACAACATCTGCACCGGGGGGTCGCAGATCTTCACGGTAAACCAGGTGGCCAATGCCGGTATTTACGAGTGGACGCTCAACGGCAACTTCATCGGCGCCGGCAACTCCCAGACCATCGACTTCCCGGTTGACGGCACCTACGAGATCTGCGTGACGCCGACCAGTGCTTGCTTCGACGGCGATCAGGTGTGCGAGACGGTCACCGTGAGCCCACTGCCGCCTGAGATACTCGATGAGACCATCTGCGAAGGGGATTCCCTCACTTATCAGGGCAACACCTTCAAGTCGGGCGGCTTTTACAGCTTCAGCTATACCGATGCGGTAGGATGCATACAGGGGGTAGAGCTGACCCTTAACGAAATCCCCAGCGTAAAGGTCGATCGCGTGGAGAATGTCTGCCCGGGCGAGTTCGTAGAGGTGGACGGCATTCCCTACGGCCCCGGCATACACGACATCACGCTCACGGCCTCTACCGGCTGTGACAGTATTATCAACCTGAACGTGATCGAAAATCCGGCACCTACTGAGCTGTTCGACGAGGTGATCTGTGAGGGCGAATTTGTGATTTACGGCGGGGAGATGCTGGATTCAACCGGTTTATATCAGATTGACCTGACTACCAGTCAGGGCTGCGACAGTACGATTTTGGTCGACTTGAGGGTTCAGTTGCACGATACCCTGCGCGCGCAGGCCTACCTCTTCGCGGGCGACTCCCTGCTTTGGCAAGGGCTGGTACTGGACTCAGCCGGGCTCTATGCGCAGGAGGAACTGGATTCGTTCGGCTGTCCGTACACGCGCCTGCTGGAACTCTTTGTCGTGCCTCCGGGCACGACCATCCTGGAAGAGGCGATCTGTAGCGGGGAAAGTTTTCCACTGGGAGATACCACGTACACCTCCTCCGGTATCTTTGTAGACACTCTGCCGGACGCCCAGGGCGTCGCAGATAGCCTCGTACTGCTCGATCTCACCGTTTTTCCCGTTGCGGATACCCTGCTGGACGTTGCCATTTGCGCGGGGGAGACCTTCGTGGTGGGGAGCAGCGCATACAGCACTGCCGGCAATTATGTAGACAGCCTCACCAGTGCGGAAGGTTGCGACAGCATCGTGCAACTCGCGCTGGAGGTGATTCCGGTCGATACCACCAATTTGTCGCTGGGCTTTTGCCCGGGCGATACCGTGGAGGTGGGTGGCGAACGCTTCGATTCGGCCGGTCTGTACACGGTACGCCTGCCGGCCGCCTCGGGCTGTGACAGCCTGCTCGTGGCCGATATCTTCGAATATCCGACCTACGAGCAGGAGGTGGACTCCATCACCTGTTCGGGCACGAGCGGTACCTTCACCCTGGACCTGCTTACCGAGAATGGCTGCGACAGTACGCTCATCGTACACCTCATGGCTTACGAGACCTTCGACACCATACCCCTGATGACCTCGGGCGATACCCTGTTTGCGCCCACAGGCTTTGACGGTGCGTATGAGTGGTATGATTGCAGCACCGGCCTGCACGTACCCGGAGCTACGCTGCCCTACTTTGTGCCTCCGGCCGGCGGTGGTTCGTATTCGGCTTCCTTGGTCAACCTCACGGAAGGATGTTTATTGTTCACCGAGTGTTCGGACCTCATCGTATCTACTCAAGAGATGTCGCGGCCCGGGCAGTTCCGGTTGTATCCCAATCCGGCTACGCAAGTGCTTTGGGTCGAAAACCGGGGTGCTCCTCAGGATGGGCAGTTGGAGCTGATCCTCTTCAGCGCCGATGGCCGCCGGAAGGTGCAGCTCGAATGGAACGGCTCGGGTACCCTGCGCATTCCCGTCGGGCATCTGGGCAGCGGCATCTACTGGGTACAGGTGCGCGGCCAAAACGGCCTGTTTGCGCGAAAAATCCTCATACAGAAGGATTAGCCCGGAAAATTCACCGAATTTTCCGCCCGAAGGGCTGACGAATTGCAAAAT
>CAZQSF010000103.1:0-13253 GCA_964595955.1 uncultured Saprospiraceae bacterium | reverse complement strand
GCAATATCGGCTTGATCTACCGCGCCAAAGGGGAGCTGGACGAAGCCCTGCGCTATCACAAGCAAGCCCTGGAGCTGTTTGAACAAATCGGTATGCCTTCGAAAATCCAGTGGATCGAAAGCGAACTTCGCAAATTGAAAACCGAAAAACGAGCAACAACAAAATGAGCCACATACCCACCATGGCCGAACTGGCCGCCGAAGGCAAATCGCCGGATATTCTCTTCTGGGTCGGTTGTGCCGGCAGCTACGACAGCCGCGCCCAAAAGGTGACCATCGCCTTTACCAAGATCCTCAACGAAGTGGGGATCAACTACGCCATCCTGGGCAATGAGGAAAGCTGTACGGGCGACCCCGCCCGCCGGGCCGGCAACGAGTTCCTGTTCCAGATGAGCGCCCTGCAGAATATCGAGGTGCTGAACGGCTACGGGATCAAAAAGATCGTGACTACCTGTCCCCACTGCTTCAACACCCTCAAGAACGACTATCCCGCCCTGGGCGGTGCGTACGATGTGATCCACCACACCCAGCTGCTGCAGCAGCTCATCGACGAGGGCCGCATCAAAATGAAAGAAGGCGGCGCCTTCGAGGGCAAGCGCATCACCTATCACGACTCCTGCTATATGGGCCGCGTGAACGGCGTGTACGAAGCCCCGCGCAAGGTGCTGGAAGCCCTGGACAACGAGCTGGTAGAGATGAAGCGCTGCAAGAGCAACGGCCTCTGCTGCGGGGCCGGCGGCGCCCAGATGTGGAAAGAAGACGAGCCCGGCGACAAGCGCATCAACATCGAGCGGGCCGAAGAAGCCCTGGAGACCGGCGCCGAGATCATCGCCGCCAACTGCCCCTTCTGCCTCACCATGATGGGCGACGGCATGAAAGCCAAGGACAAGCAGGACGAGGTGATGGTTTACGACCTCGCGGAGCTCATTGTGAATAATAACGGGTTGTAGAGATGAGGTAGATGGGTAACCAAACCCACACCCAAACCCAAACTCACCCTCTTCAAACCTTGCGGTTCACTGCCTTGTACATTAAGGTGACCAAATCATCGTTCTCATGCCACTAGCACCTTACGACACCTTGCCCGATGACACCCGCGTGTGGATCTATCAAAGCAACCGGCCCCTGACCGAGACCGAAGTGCAAGCCGTACGCGAGGAGTTGCAGGCCTTCGTGCAGGAGTGGGTGAGCCACAACCGGCAGCTAAGGGCCCATGGCGATGTGTGGCACCGCACCTTCATCGTGCTCATGGTGGACGAAAGCCAGGCCGGAGCCAGCGGTTGTTCCATCGACAAATCCGTGTATTTCCTCAAATCGCTGGAGGATCGCCTGGGTGTGCACCTCTTCGACCGCATGGCCTTTGCCTATCGGGAGGGCGAACAGGTGACCGTCCTGCCCAAAGCAGCCTTCCAGGAGGCCTATTCCGAAGGCCGGATCACGGACGACACGCCCGTGTTCGACAATCTGGTGGACACCAAAGCCGCCTTTGAACGGCAATGGGAGAAACCCCTGCGCGAAAGCTGGCACAAACGCTTCGTCGGCCGTTGATTGATCGGTGAATGCCCCTCGTCCATAGAAAAAGGCAGAATCGAATAATCTTTTGCGCGTACCTTTAGGCTGCATTCAATCCACTCTTATGCTGGGACGCGTAAAAACATGGCTGGGCATCGAAGGCGTGAAGCTGGAGCTCATCATACCCGAAGAAATCACGGATCAGGATCGCCTCATCGAGGGAAAGATCCGGTTTCAGTCGCTGAACACCCAGTTCGTCACGCAGGTGAAGATCGCATTCATCGAGCGCTTCAGCCGGGGCCGGGGCGATGAGAAGCTGGTGGATGAGTACGAGCTGGGCGTAACCACCCAAAACGTGGATGTAGAGATCCCTGCCGGCGAGATCGTCGAGGCGCCTTTTACCCTGCCCATATCCTTTCTGCGTTCCGAAATGGATGAACTCGAGGAGCGCAACCTGCTCATGGGCGGGCTGGTCAAAGTGGCCAAGTACTTCCGCAAGGTCAAATCGGAATATCGCCTGGAGGCCGAAGCCCACGTCAGGGGCGTGGCGCTCAACCCCTTCGACAAAAAACCCATTCTCGTCAAAGGCTGAACAAAGGCATATCCCTTCCGTTTGAGAAACACGTAGCTCAAACGGAACTATCCATGCAGCCCATCACCCTCTTCTGGCATCGGCGCGATCTGCGCCTGCACGACAATGCCGGCCTGTACCACGCCCTGAAAAGCGGCGGGCCGGTGCTTCCGCTCTTCATTTTCGACACCCATATCCTGGACGATCTGGAAGAGAAAAAAGACGCCCGGGTGGAGTTCATCCACGACCACCTCATGGAGATGCAGGAGCAGTTGCGCGAGCTGGGCAGCAGCCTGCTCGTCCGCCACGGCAAGCCCGAAGAGGTTTTTCCCCGGCTGCTGGAGGAATTCGAAGTAAAAGCCGTATACACCAATCGCGACTACGAGCCCTACGCCCGCGAACGCGACAAGATGGTGGCCGATCTGCTGCAGGAGCGGGACATCCCCTTTCACGCCTTCAAGGATCACGTCATCTTTGAAGAAAAAGAGGTCCTCACCGGGGAAGAAAAGCCGTACACCGTCTTTTCCCCCTACAAGCGCAAGTGGTTTGCCCGGCTGAAGGAAGACCGCACCACCATGGTCAATGCGGACGGGGAGGAGGTTGAGGTGTCGGCCTACCTCCGGCGCTATCCCACCGAAGAGCATTTCGACGCTTTCTGGAAGCGGGAGTCCTTCGACCTGCCCAGCCTGGAAGACATCGGCTTTGCGCGGGCAGGCATTCCCTTTCCGCCCAGGGAGGTGCCTCGCAAGCGAATCAAGAACTACGGCAAGACCCGCAACTTTCCCGGCATCGAGGGCGGCACTTCCCGCCTGGGCGTCCACTTTCGCTTCGGCACCATCAGCATACGGGAGAAAGCCCGGCGAGCCCAGGGGCTGAGCGATGCCTACCTCAACGAGCTGATCTGGCGGGACTTTTACGCGCAGATCCTGGCCAACTACCCGCATGTGGTCAATGAGCCTTTTCGCGCCAAATACAGCTTCATTCCTTGGCGGGACGACGAGGAGCAGTTCCAGGCCTGGTGTGAGGGGCGCACCGGCTATCCCATTGTAGATGCGGGTATGCGTCAGCTCAACCAGACCGGCTATATGCACAATCGCGTGCGCATGATCACGGCCAGTTTCCTCACCAAGCACCTCCTCATCGACTGGCGAAAGGGAGAGGCCTACTTCGCCAAAAAACTGCTGGACTACGAACTGGCCAGCAACAACGGCGGCTGGCAGTGGGCGGCCGGCAGCGGTACGGATGCCGCGCCTTATTTCCGGGTGTTCAACCCCTACAGCCAGCGCGAAAAGTTCGACAAGGACTACAGCTACGTAAAGGAATGGGTGCCCGAATTCGACACCGACGACTACCCCGATCCCATTGTGGAGCACAAGTTTGCCCGGGAGCGCTGCCTGGAAACCTACAAGGAAGCCCTGGCCAAAGCCGATGAGGCCGGGGTGAGCTAAGCGTCCTTCTGCACCGGGGGATGATCTTTCAGAAAGCGCACCACTTCCTCCGGCTCATCGGTGAGATGGAGGAGATCAAAGTAGGGCTGCTCCCAGGCCAGTTGCCGCAAGAGCGGATAGATGAGGGTGTCGATCTCGTAGCGTTTGGTGCCCAGAAAGACCATAGGGCTGTAGAAGTTGAAGGTGCCGTAGTGATTCTGGGCGGCATCCATGAAGATCTCCTGGGTCGTGCCCGCACTGCCCGGCGCAAAGACGATGCCGTACAGGCTGACGGCCAGCAGGGTGTCTTCTCGTATGCTGTTGGAAAAGTACTTGGCAATGTGTGTGGCAAAGACGTTGCTGGGCTCGTGCCCGTAAAACCAGGTGGGAATGGCCAGGCTTTGCCTGCCATTCGGAAAGCGCTCGAGCACCTGCAGGCCGACCCGATGGTAGCCCGGACTGGTGTAGTGGGGGCTTTCTGACAGCAGGTCGATCGCCTCGCGCAGCGCCGCTTCATCCTCCCCGGCCAGGTAAGCCCCCAGATTGGCAGCTTCCATGATGCCCGGCCCGCCGCCCGACACGACGAAGTAGCCGGCAGCTCCCAGCAGCTGGGCCGTGCGTGCACTCCGGTAAAAAGCCTCGGTATCCCGCCGTACGCTATGCCCGCCCATGAAGCCCACGGCTCGTTTCCGGGTCATTCCGTTCGGATCAAACTGCATCAGCTCGCGCAGGGCCGCATCGATGCTGTAGTCGTGTATGCGCTGCCAGAGCGCCTCCACCAGGGGCGGGTTGAAGCGGCTGCGCGAAAAGTGCTCGTAGATCCTGTAGTCGTAACTGTCTTCCATGGCGCCGTTCCAGCCTGCCAGCAGCTCCTGCCAGGTGTACAGCCCCACGCGGAAGGGAGCATAGGGCAAGGCAGCAGGGGCGGAAAAGTGCATGGCCTCTGCAGCCAGAACGGCGTGCTCCTGCTCGGCCGTTAAGCGGCATCCCATAAAGAGGGTGGTGGAGTCCACGGCGGAAGCTAGCCGTTCGGCATCCCAGGAAGTGAGGTCCAGTGCAAACAATAGGCAGTGCCGCAGGTGGCCTTCCTTCCGGATCTGCTGTTCTACTTCCTGTTCCGTACTCAGGCGGGTGGTGGGGTCCTGGATCATGGTACGAGCTGTTGATGAATGTGAATCACCTGTTCGATCAAGGAGCGGCTGCCGTCGTTTTGGATCACAAAATCGGCCCGGGCCACCTTTTCCGCTTCGGGCATCTGCTTATCCATACGGGCTTTGACCTCCTTTTCCGAACTTCCATCACGCTTCCTAACCCGTTGAATACGAATATCTTCAGGGGCAGTAACTACAATGATCTTGTCTAGCCACTTGTCGCTTCCGCTCTCGTACAAAAGGGCCGCTTCGCGCAGGGTGTAGGGCACCTTCTTTTTTTCCTGCTCGACCTGCCAGCGGAGGGTGTCCCGGGCCACGGCCGGATGCACCAGGCCATTGAGCTGCCTGAGCTTGTCCGGGTCGGAGAAAGCCTTTCGGGCAATGTGATCCCGGTTGAGGCTGCCGTCGTCGTGGTATGCCTGCTCACCGAACAAGGCCTTGATACCGGCCACCAGATCCTCTTCCTCCACCATAAGTTGCTTGGCCCGCTCGTCGGCATAGTACACCGGTATACCCAGCACCTCAAAAATGTGGCATACGGTGGTCTTGCCGCTTCCCATATTGCCGGTGATGCCTACCTTGAGCATATTCACTACTTTAGTCAAAGGTAGGGAACGGCTTCGTCTCAGGCCAATTCCCGCCCAAAATCCAAAAATATGGCGCAATTCCGGCGCAGCCATCAGCGGCAGAGTAGGGGGGCGGCCAGTACCATCCTGCGGGTATTACTGCTGGCTGTTATACTCCTCGGTTTCGTGCTGGCCTGGCAGGCGATCCGCGAGCTCTTTACCCGGCCGGAGCGGGTAGAAGACCGCTTTTATCTGCCTGAGGGTGGGCGAGGACAACGGATAGCGCATCGCACCTACAGCTTATCCTATGTGGAATCGTGGAAGCAGGCCGAATGGGTTGCCTACGTGCTGCGGGGGGAGGACCTGCGCAAACCCTGGCTGCCCCGTGAGGACGACTACCGGCCCGACCCCCAGGTGCGCCGGGGCACGGCCGACAGCCGCGATTTCCGGCATCCCGATTACGACCGGGGGCATCTGGTAGCGGTCGCCGACCGGGCCTACGACCGGGAGGCCATGCGCGAAACCTTTTTCATGAGCAACATCAGTCCGCAGCACAAACATTTCAACCGCGGCATCTGGCGCGAGCTGGAGGAACTGACGCGCGAATGGGCCAAACAAAAAGAAGAACTGTTCGTCCTGTCCGGCCCGGTAATGACCGAAACGCCCCTGGACGAGATCGGCCGTAATCGCGTGAAAGTGCCCGCCGCCTACTTTAAGGTGTTGCTCGACCTGCGCGAGCCCGACTACCAGGGCATCGCCTTCGTCATACCCAACCAGCTGAGCCGCGAACCCCTCCATCGGTACGCTCTTACCATCGACTCTGCGGAGGCCCTTACCGGACTCGACTTTTTCCCCGATCTCATGGAAGACCAGCTAGAAAAGAAGCTGGAAGCCACATACCAACGTTCAGCCTGGCCGGCGGACGAGCGGCGCTTCCGGCGGCGGCTGGAGGAGTGGAATCGGCAGGACTGAAAATTGTCTGGTCGATGGCTTATCTTCAAGCCGCAAAACGAACGCAAATGGCCAGTAAGGAGCAGTTTGTCGAGGACATTCAGTCCGGCTACACCTTTAAACGCGATTATATCGATCTGGGCGCCGGCGTGCTGGATGGCCAGGTATACAGCGAAGCCCCGGTACGCCTGCCGCTGCGCACTCTCAACCGCCACGGCCTCATCAGCGGTGCCACAGGTACCGGCAAGACCAAAACCCTGCAGATCATTGCCGAGCAGTTGTCGATCAAAGGTATTCCGTCCCTGCTCATGGACGTAAAGGGCGACCTGTCCGGCATAGCCGTAGCGGGCCAGACCAACGACAAGATCGAAGAGCGCCATGCAGAGATCGGCTTCCCTTTTGCGGCTGGAAGCAGTCCGGTAGAGTTTCTAAGCCTTTCGGATGAGCCAGGCCTTCGCCTGCGAGCCACCGTTTCCGAATTCGGTCCGGTGCTGTTTTCTAAAATGCTCGATCTCACCGAGGTGCAGTCGACCATCATGGCGGTAGTCTTCAAATATTGCGACGACCACAAACTTCCACTCGTCGACCTGAACGACGTTCGGCAGGTCCTCAATTATTTCACCGGCGAGGGCAAGGAGGAAATTCAAGCCGAATACGGCCGTATGTCCTCGGCCAGCACCGGCGCCATCATACGCCGGTTGGTGGAGTTGGAACAGCAAGGGGCCGATCGATTTTTCGGCGAATCCTCCTTTGATGTGGAAGACCTGCTGCGCACCGATGCCGACGGAAAAGGCATGATATCCATCGTTCGCCTGACGGATATCCAGGATCGGCCCAAGCTCTTTTCTACCTTCATGCTTCAGCTGCTGGCCGAAGTTTATGCGACCTTTCCCGAGGAAGGCGACCTGGATCAGCCAAAACTCGTGTTGTTCATAGATGAAGCTCATCTCATTTTTGAGGAAGCCACCGATGCCCTCATGGATCAGATCGAAATGATCGTCAAGCTCATTCGTTCCAAGGGGGTAGGGTTGTTCTTCATCACCCAGAATCCGGTGGATATTCCCGCGCCGGTACTCGGCCAACTGGGCCTGAAAGTACAACACGCGCTCCGCGCCTTTACAGCTCGGGACCGAAAGGCTATCAAGCTGGCCGCCGAGAATTTCCCCCTGTCGGACTATTACGATGTGGATGAGGTGCTTACGCAGCTGGGCATAGGTGAAGCCCTGGTTACCACCCTGGGCGAAAAGGGCATTCCCACGCCTTTGGTATACACCCTGCTACGGGCACCTCAGTCGCGTATGGACGTTTTGTCTCAAAAGGAGATCGACCGGATCATTGAGCGCTCCCAACTGATCGGCAAGTACGAGGAAGCCCTCGATCGGGAGAGTGCCAAGGAGATCCTGGCGCAAAAGCTGGAGGAAGCTCGTAGCCAGGCCCATCAAAAGAAAATACGCGGACAGGTAAAAAAAGCAGCCCAGGAAAAGTCTACGCTGGAGCAAATACTCAGCAGCCCGACCACGCGCCAGATCGGCAACACGGTGGCACGAGAGCTCACCCGTGGCCTGTTGGGCGTATTGGGGCTCAACAAGCGCCGCCGCTAGGTGCTCCCGCTCAAAAGAACCGCTTTATTCGTCGGAGATCAGCACCGAATCGTAGTTTCGGGCATACACGCCCCAAGGCGTTTTTTTGTAGTGGTCTTCGGCAAAATAAGTGAGGATGCGCTCAAACTGCTGCGGTGTTTTGAACCCCACGATAGCCTGAATCACTTTGCCTTCTTCATCTAAAAAGACCACGCTGGGGTAGCTCAGTCGCCCCCGAAGGAGTTCGGCCGCCAATTCGTGGTACCCTCGCTTGCCGTTTTTGACAAATTCGTAGGTCTTGCCCTGATAGGAAAGCGGGGCTTTGTATTCGGCATCCAGTTTTACGGGATGGAAATTTGCATTCAGGTAAGCGGCAATTTTGGAGTGTCCGTAGGTCTGCAGATCCATGCGTTTGCACCAGCCGCACCAGTCGGTATAGATACTGAGGAAGACCTTTCCGCCGTCCCGGCTCTGACGCGCCATAGCGTCTTCCCAGGACAACCAGGTTACTGAGCTGCCGGAGGAAAGTGCATGGCTCCCAGGTAGTGGAGTCGAGGCAGGCAACACTCCTGCTGCACAGGGAACCAGCATGGAAAGGACAGCAAACAGGCTGATCTTCATCTCTAGAGGCGGATTTGGTGAGTACGGATTCGGCTAAATGTACGACAAGGGAAACCATCCGTTCAAGCATCTATTCCATGGATTCCCCCACTTTAATGGAATATTAACGTTCAAAGGACGAGTGGAGATAGCGGATAATGCGATCCGGGCCCAGTGCAAACTCGGCTGCCGGATGGGCGGGTATGACGGGGGCTTTCACTCCTCGGCTCATGTGTTCGGCTCCTTCCAGCACCCTGGCTTCGTCCCAAAGGTCGGCTTCCAGAAATTGATGAAGGATTGCTGCGCCTCCCTCAACCAGAAGGCGGCTTACATTTCTGGACCTGAGCTCGCCGAGTAAATCCGGCAAACCCTGCATGCCGGCAGAGTACGGCAGGTAAGAAATCCCCTGGGGTGGTGCCTCAGGAACTTCGGATTGGTCGGGGTCAAAAGCGACCAGGGTCTGAGCCTTCGCACCGTCAAACACCTTCAAATGCTTCGGCAATTCTAATTTGGGGTCAAGTACAACCCGCAAGGGATTGTCTCCAATGGGATAAAGCCGGTTGGTCAGTTCCGGATCATCGGTAAGGGCTGTTCGAAAACCTACCAGAATGGCATCGTGTTCGCTTCGCCAACGGTGCACCAAGCGCTGGGAAAGGGGAGAACTGATGGGTTTTCTAGCCAGAGGCAAAGGGGCCATGAGGCCTTCCCGGGTCCGGGCAAACTTGAGGGTTATGTAGGGCCGGTGTAAACGCGCAAAACGGTCCCGGGGGGCAAATAAGGCCTTACCCTGGAGTTCCAACACACCACTGACGACCTCTACGCCCCGAGCCCTCAGCAGGGCGACGCTTTTGCCACTGACTTCCGGGCTGGTATCCAGCGTGGAAATAATCACCCGGGGAATGCCCTCCCGGAGGATCATATCGGTACAGGGCGGCGTGCGGCCGAAGACACAACAGGGTTCCAGCGATATGTAAAGCGTGCTTTGCGGAATGAGATGGCGTTGAGAGGATGGAACCGATGAAACGGCCTTCACTTCGGCATGTGCCTCTCCGTATTGCCGGTGATACCCTTCGCCTATAATGCGTTGCTGATGCACCAACACGGCGCCCACCATGGGATTGGGCGAAACCCTTCCTTCGCCCAATCGCGCCAGATCGAAGCAGCGGCGCATGTACCGCTCGTGCAGGCGATTATCTTCCATAGTTCAACAAGAAAGAAAGAAAAAGAACATTAAAAAGTAAACAGGGCTTTTTTGAATGAAAATTTGGCCAAGGTCTCTTTTTAAATTTATTTGTTTGTACACTATCTGGAATTCCCCTGCTTTTGTTGAAGGGTTTTGCCTATTTTAACCCGATCAGAACACACATGAGCCCTGACCAAATTTTTGTGCAACAAATCTCCTCTCTGGCATGCTTTACAAAGTGAAGTTGAAAAATGCCGACGATTACGTGCTGCTGGATGATCAAGGATACGGCTTTCTCACCACAGATCCCTACCTCAGCAGGTTGGATGTGATCAACAACCTGCGCAAGCATTCCAGCGGTTGCGCGGTTTTTCAGAAAACCTGGCGGCGGGCCGACGGCGGTTATAAGACCGAAACCATCTACCTTCACAAGCTAATCGCCGAAAAATTTCTGCAACACACCCGAACGCAGAAAAGCAACCTCGTGGGCGCGCGGAACGGCAACAAACTGGACTGCCGCCTGGATAACATTGTGTATCGCTCCCGTTCGGTGGCCAGCCGCAAGCGGCGCACCAGCAGCAAGGTGGGTTACACCGGTGTATACAAAGAAAACAATCGCTATCGGGCGGTCATTTCCCTGGGGCGTCGCTCCATCCACATCGGCATGTTTGCTACACCCGAAGAGGCCGCCATGGCGTACAACCGCAAATCCAGAGAGCTATTTGGCGAAGACGGCAAGATCAATGTAATCAAAGGCCGTTCGCAGGCAGATGTCCTTGCGAATCCGTGATTGGCTTCCTGGCACGCGTCATTTCTCGTTTACCGGGCGGCCCGGGCAGGGCCTCGATCGAAAAGCCCAAAGTCTTCAGATTTCGCTTAAAGCTCCCCTTGGCGCAGTAGGTCACAAGTACCCCGCCCGGTATCAGCGCATTTTCCATGACTTCGAGCAGCGGAAGCTCCCAAAGTTCAGGTTGAGCATTGGGAGCGAACGCGTCAAAGTAGATCAGATCAAATGCCGGAGTAGGGTAGTGGAGGTCTTCGAAAAGTTCATTTCGCTTAGACAGCTCGAAGTAAGGTGCGATACCGCGCACTTCTCCCCAAGCCTGGCGATGCATCTGCTCGTATACGGATGTGAGCCCCGGTTCGTCGATCAGCTCCGGATAGTTGAGCGATAAAGCCTTTTGAAGCTCGAGCGGATACCCTTCTACAGCTTCGTACCGGATGGTCCAGCCCCGCTTCTTTGCTTCCACAAAAGTGAGCACAGCATTGAGCCCCGTACCGAAGCCGATTTCCAAAATCCGCATTTTTCCCAGGGCGGGTGCAACCGCGAACAGCCCGGACTCCAGGAAAACGTGTTTCGACTCCTGGATTGCGCCATAGCGGGAATGATAACTCACCCCAAAGCGGTGAGAAAGCAAACTGTGGGACCCATCCTGGGTAACAATGATTTCCAAGTCATCCATTAGCAACTGAAATGGGAGTATAGCCCTCGGATAAAAGGCAGCTATGGCACAGTATCCGAAGGGCCGGTCAGTGGCCGAGGCCCGTTACAAAAAATGTTGCCGCCGGGCGGCAGGAGAAAAGGTCTAAAACAGGTTTAACAGTTGCTGGGCCAGCAATTGGAAGCCTTCTTCCACGGAAAAATTGGTGGGGCATCCGTAGCCGCGGTTGCAGGAAGACATGGCCACGATGGCCAAAAGCGTGAAAGCACCGGGGATCACTCGATTCAGCGTTTGCTTCTTCATAATCTTGAATATGTTAGGGATTTAATGGAAGCCTATGCGCTGCAAAAGTACAATTATCTGGGCGTCTGAGCCAGTGTCCTATTGAAAAGGCATAGAAAATTCCTCAGCCATGCCGATTCGCTATCCAAAGGCCCTTATTAACTAGGAACTAGCTGATGACTATCCGCTGCTTCTCTTCGGATGTACGACCCTAAAGCTTTCAGAATAAGCCCAGATTGCTATTTTTGTGCAGCACACAAGATTGTAAACGAACTCCCGAATTCATTTCGTATGCCCCGAGAACTTGCCTTGCGCGATGCCCTGAATGAAGCCATGACCGAAGAGATGCGCCGCGATGAAACGGTCTTCCTCCTGGGAGAGGAAGTAGCCGAATACGACGGTGCGTACAAGGTAAGCCGCGGCATGCTGGACGAATTCGGTCCCAAGCGCGTGATCGACACCCCCATTGCGGAGCTCGGCTTTGCCGGCATAGGGGTGGGGACCGCTATGAACGGCCTGCGACCCATTGTGGAATTCATGACCTGGAATTTCGCCGTACTCGCCTTCGACCAGGTGGTGAACAATGCCGCCAAGACCCTGTCGCAGTCGGCCGGTCAATTCAAGTGCCCCATCGTGTTTCGAGGGCCTTCCGGCTCGGCCGGCCAGCTGGCCCAGCAACACAGCCAGATGTTCGAAAGCTTTCTGGGCAGCGTGCCGGGGCTCAAGGTCGTTTCCTGCATCGATCCTGCCGATGCCAAAGGCCTGCTCAAAAGTGCCATTCGCGACGACGATCCGGTGTGCATGATGGAATCCGAACAAATGTACGGCCACAAAGGCGAAGTGCCGGAAGACGAGTATCTCGTACCCATCGGCAAGGCCGTGGTTCGCCGCGAGGGCTCGGATGTGACCCTCGTCACCTTCAACAAGATGCTGATCCCCTGCCTGGAGGCCGCCGATGAACTGGCCAAGGAAGGCGTAGCTGCCGAAGTGATCGATCTGCGTACCATTCGACCGCTGGATCACGATACGATCGTACAGTCGGTGAAAAAGACCAACCGCCTGGTGGTGGTAGATGAAAGCTGGCCCATGTTCAGCGTGGCCGCCGAAGTGGCCTATGAGATCCAGAAATACGCCTTCGACTACCTGGATGCTCCGGTGACCCGCGTCAACGGCGCCGATACGTCCATGCCCTACGCCGCGCCCCTGGTTGACGCCTACCTGCCCAATGCCAAAAAGATCATGGATGCCGTGGGCGCTGTGATGTATCGCTAAAGGGCCATGAGGATGGAACGCTTCAGCAGCCGATCCGGAACCCTCCTTGCGAAAATTCGCTAAAAGGCCTATCTTTTGGTTCCACTTTGCCTCAGCACACTTAGCCGCTGAAGCCAGGCATTAGGAATCCGCAGAATATGCAACAACAAGTCAAAGCCAATCCATGGCTCACCCGCGAAGAGCGACAGGCGCTCATGGAAAAGAGCGACTTCAAAGCCGTACTGGAGCTGGTACACACCTGGGGCTGGATCGCACTGGCCTTTGCACTGGCCGGCCTTTGGCCGAACGTGTTCACTGTCCTTATTGCCCTGTGGATCCTGGGCGGCAAGCAACTGGCCTGTGCCATCATCATGCACGACGCCTCGCATTTTGCCTTGTTCAGAAGTAAGCAAGCCAACAATACCGCCGGCCGCTGGCTTGGTGCATACCCCATTTTTAACAGCCTGGATCGCTACCGGCCTTACCATCTGGAACACCACGTCAATACGGGCCTGCCCGACGATCCCGACCTGCTGCTCACCCGCGGCTATCCCACCAGCCGGAAGAGTATGCTGCGCAAATTTGCCCGCGATCTCTTCGGCATCACCGGCATCAAGGCCTTCATTGGCCTGATGGCCATGCACCTGGGCTTCCTGGAATACAATCTGGGTAACCGCGTGCGCTGGACCCGGCCGAAGGGTGGGGGAGCCCTCCTGCGCAATGCCTGGAACAACCTCA
>CAZQSF010000102.1:0-13286 GCA_964595955.1 uncultured Saprospiraceae bacterium | reverse complement strand
AGGATAAAATAGGTCTTGGTAGAAAGGTCATTTTATCCTGAAAACCGTATAAAACACCCTTGGCCATGAACCGAAATTCCGTCTTTGGGGGGCTGCTGATCCTTTGGCTGGCTACCGCCTGCGGGGAAGAGGCCAGTGCGCCCCAGCCGGCTTTTTACCACTGGGAGGCCCGGCTGGACCTCAGCGAGGCCGAGCGGGCATTGCTGGCACAGACCGGCACCCGGCGCCTCTACATCCGCTTTTTCGATATCGACTGGGCGGAGGAGGCGCCCGAGCCGGCGCCGGTCTCCTGGCTGAGTGCCGCCGAACCGCCGCCGGTCCCGGTGGAGGTGGTGCCCGTCGTTTTCATTACCAACCAGACCTTCGAGCGCCTGCCCGGGGCGGAGGTAGAAGCCCTGGCTCAAAAGACCGTCCGCGCCCTGCGGGCTACGGCCGCCGACTGGGCCCGGCCGGTGGAATGGCAATTTGATTGCGACTGGACGGAAGCCACCCGAGATAAGTTCTTTACCTTTATCCGAGCCGTGAAGGCGCTGCTGGACCAGCCGGTTTCGGTCACGATTCGATTGCATCAGTTGCGCTACCCGGAGCGCACCGGCGTACCGCCTGCTGATCGCGGCATGCTTATGTTTTACAACATGGGAGACCTGTACGACTGGCACGAACCCAACTCCATGCTCAACCTGAGTAAAGCCGCCCCCTATCTGAAGGGGGCCCCGCCCTTCCCACTGCCGCTGGATGTAGCCCTGCCCGTGTACTGCTGGGGGCTGGCCTATCGCGACGGGCAGCTCCTGCTGCTGATGCACGGGCTGGAACGAGCGGACTTGCAAGACACGAATCGCTTCGCGCAGCTGGGAGCCGGCCGCTACGAGCTTTTGAAAAGTGGCTATATTGACGGGTACTATTTGTACGCCGGTGACCGGATCCGCCTGGAAGCGGCCCCGCCCGACAGCCTGCAGGAAGCCCTTGGCCGGCTTCGCCAAAGCGGCCTGCTCGCCGGGGCCCGGCATTTGGCATTTTACCATCTGGAGGAAAAACTCACCCAACGGTATGCACGCGATTTTTGGGCGCAATTGGAAGCCGACCGTTTTATCCGCCGCTCTCCTTAGTGCATGGGTCCTTTGGCCCCAACCCGTTCAGCCCGTATGCACCTGGACCGATCCCTTTCATCCTGGGCCGTTCACCTTTCCACAGCTCATGCAGGCGGCTCCCGAACGCAGTTACTTTTTCCTGGACTATGAGGAGATGTATCGCAAGCTGGGGGGTGAGCCGGCCTTTCGGGCCAAGACCAATCTGGAAGAGTGGCGCGAACGCTTTTGCAACCGCCCCCGCCTGGAAGATATCCGGGCTCTGGTGTACGAGTCGGACCTTCGCCAGCTGAAGCGCTTGCGCACCGCGCTGGCCGCCCGCGATATCCCGCTCAGCCCGGAGCTGCAGCAAAACTCCTTTGCCCGCTACCTCAAGCGATACGGCTGTACGGAAGCTGTAGACTACCTCCTGTTTGCCAAAACCTGCGAACCCCACGTAACGGCGCCCCGCGATAAATGGGAGAAGCCTCAGCGCAACGTCTCCGCCATGATGGGCCTGATCAGCCGGGGCCAGACCGAGTTTTACCGGACCGAATCGCACTACTTCAAGCTTCGCTACGCCTATCAGCTGATCCGGCTGGCCCACTATGCAGGCGAGTACGAACTAACCCTGGAGCTGTACGACGAGCTCATGCCCCGCATCGATCACGACCCAAGCCTCATCGAATACTGGATCCTTGGTCATCGGGCCGGTGCGCTCTATGCGCTGGGCCAGCGCGTGGAAGCCGCCTACCTCTATTCGCGGATCTTCGCCGAGTGCCCTGGCAAACGGGAATCGGCCTTGCTGTCGTTCCAGGTAAAAACCCAGGAGGAATGGACCCAGCTGATGCTTCGCTGCCGGACCTATGCGGAGCGCGCCACCCTGCACGCCATGCGGGCCTTCAATCGCCAGGCCAAAGTTGCCGAAGAGATGCTGGCCATTTACGAGCTGGATCCCGCCCACCCCTTCCTGGAGATCCTGTTGGTAAGGGAAATGAAGGACCTGGAAAAGCTGTTGCGCCGGGAATTGCCCCGATCGCCCTATCCCAAATCGACGCTGGACGCCCTGGGCAATCGCGCCATTGCGCTGCAGCAACTCACCCGCTTGATCGCCGACAACGGCCGGGTCCCCAATCCCCTGCTTTGGCGGCTGAGCCAGGGCTACCTCGAGGTACTCCGCGGCGACTATTACGCCGCGGATCGCACCTTCCGGCTGGCGGAAAAAGACCTACGCGATAAATCGCTGCAAGAACAGCTTCGCAACTGGCGCCTGGTCAACGAGATCATGGGATGGCAGGCCCCCAGCCGCGAAGTGGAAGAGCGGGCCTACGAAATTTCTCATTTTGAAGATACCTACGAGGAGCATGAGCCTCAGTACAAACGCTTGTTGCAGGGCAAAATGACCGCCCTCTACCTGGAGAACGGCAACACAGCCAAGGCCTTGCTCAGCATGGGACAGTTCGATTATATTCTGGGCAATCCGCAACCCGAAACCGTGGAGGACCTGCTGAAGCTGGTGCGAAAGGAAGACCCCAACATCTATGAGCGCGAACTGATGGACAATACCGGCCTCCGCCAGGCCGAACTCCGGCGGTTGGCCGTGGACCTGAAAGCCACCCACTACCTGGCCAACTTCCAATTGGAAGCCGCCCTGGAGACGATGAAAACCCTCCCCCGTACCGAATGGGAGCGGCTGGGGCGCTTCTATCCGTTTGTAGCGCGCTTCTCCGATTGCGTGCATTGCACCATACCCGATACCCTGCGCCGCTTCAACAAAGGGGAGATGATCGAAGAACTGCTGGAGCTGGAATACAAGGCCAAGGCCGATCCGGAAAAAGGCGCCCAGTATTTCTACTATCTGGGCATCGCTTTCTACAACTTTTCTTACTTCGGCTTCGAGTGGAAGATGCTGGACCCCTTTCGCAGCGGCATCAGCCTGCAGCGCAAGCCCGTCGCCGAGGGCTATGTCTTCCCCCATCCCGATTACCCCTACGGCAATCTGGAGCGCATGAGCATGGCCCAGGCTACCTACTATTTCGAAAAGGCGCGCATACTGACCAAGGATCGCGAGCTGGCCGTGAAGGCCACCTACTGGCTCGCCAAATGCGAACGCAACCAGTACTACGCCGATAAGGGCCGGGGGGCCGTGCGCACCTATGCCTACTTCGACATCCTGAAGGAGAACTACTCGGATCTGCCGTACTACCAGCGCATCATCCGCGAATGCCTCACCTTCCGCGCCTATGCCCAGAATTGAAGGATTGCTGATGCTCCTGGCGCTGCCCCTGGGCCTGTGCAGCCAGGGCACTGACCTGCCGCTCGACAACCCGGCTCGCGAGATACTGGATCGCCTGCTGATCCGGACCGGATTGGACGCGCCCTTTCACCCCTCCGTGCAGCCCTACCGGCGCGCTGATGCTGCCCAATACGCCCTGCACATCGACACCACGCCCGCCTTCCTCACCGGGCAAGACCGGCTGGACCTCTTCTACCTCTTCAAGGACAACAACGAGTGGCTGGGCCAGGCCCCTTACGCCACCACCCTCTTCGGGCGGCGGGTGCCGGTGTGGCCGGACACCACCCGCACCCAGATCGAGGCCAGCGTGCAGGACTACCGCTACATCGAGCGGCGCAAGCCCATCCTGGGCATTTTCTACCCTACGCCGGCCAATTTCCTGCAGGTCAACAGCCGCCACTTTCACCTGCGCCTCAATCCCGTGCTGGACCTGCGCCTGGGCTACGACTGGGCGGAGGGCGAGCTGCTCTTCCGCAACCAGCGGGGGGTGCGCCTGCGGGCCGGGGTGGACGACCGCCTCTACCTCTTCTTCGAGCTGCTGGAGACCCAGGCCCGCCTGCCCAACTACGTCAATCAGTTCGAGGACGACTTCCGGGCCCTGCCCGGCCAAGGGCTGCTCAAACCCTATGGAACCAGCCTGCTGGGCGTGGACGACGGCTGGGACTACCTCAACGGGCAGGGCTACCTGGGCTTTCACATCAGCCGGCACGTGAGTATGCAGTTCGGCTACGGCCGCCACTTCATCGGCAACGGCTATCGCTCGCTCTTCCTGTCCGATTTTTCCAACAACTACCTCTACCTGCGGCTCGACTGGCGGGTGTGGAAACTGCACTACCGAAATATCTTCACGGAGCTGGCCCTGGAGTCGGCCAACGCCCTGCCCGACGGCACTCTGGTGAACAAGCGCTACATGACCGCCCACTACCTCAGCTTTTCGCCCAACGGCCGCTGGCACATCGGCCTGTTCGAGGCCGTGGTGTTCGCCCGCAACAACCAGTACGAGCTGCACTACCTCAATCCCGTCATCCTCTACCGCACCGTGGAGCAGGCCATCGGCAGCCCCGACAACGTACTGCTCGGGCTGGATGCCCACTGGAATTTCGCCCGCCACTTCCAGCTCTACGGCCAGCTGATGATCGACGAGTTCACCTTCAGCGAACTGGTAACCGACAACCGCGGCTGGTGGGGCAACAAGATCGGCGCGCAGGCCGGGCTCAAATACGTCAACGCCTTCGGCCTGGACCACCTGGACCTGCAGGCCGAATACAACAGCATCCGCCCCTACACCTACAGCTTTCGCGACAGCTCGGCCAGCTACAGCCACTACAACCAGGCCCTCGCCCATCCGCTGGGAGCCAACTTCCGCGAGTTCATCCTGCGGGCGCGCTGGCAGCCGCTGCGCAAGCTCCAGCTGCGGACGCGCTTCCTCTGGCTGCGCTCCGGCGACGATCCGTCCGGCCAGAACCTGGGCGGCAACATCCTCCTACCCAGCGACACCCGCGCCATGGAGTACGGCAACGCCATCGGCCAGGGCATCCCGGCCCGCACCTTCTTCCTCGGCTTCGAGGCCGCCTGGCAACTCTTCCACAACGGCTTCCTGGACCTGTACTACCAGTACCGCGACAAGACCAGCGAGGAGCCAGCCCTGAGTATGCGCACGCATTTCATCGGCGGCGGATTCCGGATGAATATCTTTCCGAGAGCGGGGATCTATTGAGATGGGCTTACCCCAAACGGGCCAGAGAGCAGATCATCATCGCCGAAGCAGTACCGGTGCGGCGGAGTTTGCGGGGAGAGGTATCGAGGGGGAAAGATGCCGTCCCATTTCCAAGAACCCGGGAGCAACATTGCCCCCCTCCGGCAAGGCGGGGCAGGCTGGTCGTGATCGGCTTCGGGACGGGCGTATCGGCGGTCCGGCATGTCAAGGATCCGCACTTGGCTATTCCAGCGGTATACAAGGGCAAGCTCCCCCCGTCGAAGGCTCGTGCATAGAGGTTGTGAACGCGCTCCGTAAAAATTCGGATTTGCCTTGCCGGTCCGAACTCAGTATCCGTTCCGCATTCATACTCCTACCTGTCCCCCGATATCGAAACGCCAGGGAGCGGACTCCTCACTCCATACCCTCAACCCACGCCCGGATAAGCGCTACGCCTTCTTCATCCATAATGGTGCGGCCCAGCTCGGGCATGCGCACGTTCACGCGGTTGTCTTCCATGCGGAACACCAGAATGGACTGATCGGGCTGGCCGGGCACGATGGAGTAATCCAGGCCTCCGGAGCCCTCGCCGGCCGCGATGGGCGGCTTGAAAAAGCCCAGGCTGAGGGAGTCGGTATTGTAGTACCCGAGGTCCAGGCCGGAGTTGTTGGCTGCGCCGCTGCCGTTGTGGCAATGTGCACAATTGACGTCCAGGTAGGCGCGTGCGCGGTCATCGAGCGAAGCCGTTGCATCTGTAAAAGCGGGCCATTGCGGCAGATCGGTGGCAGGCTCTTCAAGGATGCCCTGTTCATGCCAGTAATCCAGCTGATTGAAGGTGCCCTCGGCATAGGCGAAAGGCTTGTTGAGGTTGGCCACCTTGGGGCCGATGGGCACCAAGGTATTTCCCGTGGCGTGGCAGTTTTTACACTGGTTTTTATTCGGTACCAGATAGACGGTAGAGGCCAGGCTGCCGTCGGGCAGTCGGAATTCTACGGGCAGGGCTTTGCCCGGCACCAGGCGATCGGCCTCCTGCTGATCGTCGCGCCAAAGGTAGGTCTCGGCCACCCAGCGATCCGGATAGTGCAGCAGCAGGCGCGTCTCGATGTGCAGGCGATTGCCCTCGGGCGCGGTATAGCTGAAGTTCTTCACCAGGATGGAACCTACCGGCAGATCGAGGGTGCTGCTGGTATCGTAGGGGATGCGCTGCCCCGCGGGTACGTACACGAACCGGTGCTTATCGGCGTAATCCGTAAATAAAGGGGTGTTGAGGTCGTAGGGAATGAGCCCTTCTGCGGGCACGAGCTCCGACATATTGCCGGCGAACAAGCCGTAATCCGAGAGCTGAGCAAAAGGCGCCTCGGAGGGGAAGCGGATGCTTCCCTCCGGGGCGCCGGGATCGTCTTGCGAACAGGCGGCCAGCCCCAGCAGGGCCAGCCCCCAAAGAATACATTGGTTTCTAAAGCCCATACGGTTCAAAATCAACAGCAGTTAAGGTGGTGCCGGTACAGACATGAGCGCTCATATCCGTGGTCATCCCGGCAAAAAAGTTTCCGGCATCCAGATTGATGAAGGAGATCCCTTCATCCTCTACACACAGCCCCCCATCGGCTTCCTGATCCGGAGCGAAGATCCCGTCGGTCAGCAGGTTGGGATGCTCCAGCATATTGGCGGCCAGGATCGTGAGGATGAGCCCCGCCGTCTCCGGCTGTTCGGGATTAACCATGCCCATGGGGCCAAAGGTGTTGCTGTGAAAGTAGATGCCGGTGCTGAAGGGATTGAAACCAGGAACGCTGCCGGGGTCGAACATCTGGTCGATGAGGAAGTAGCTGATCACAGCCGCTCCCCCGAAGTTGTTGTTCGCTATGGAATTTCCGAATACTTCAACGTCCGAGGTACTCAGGATCATCACGCCGGTTCCGGCCGGCACGCTGCCCACAATATTGCCCGCCGGAGCGAAGTTGGTGCGGTTGTTCTCGTAAATGTTGTTGTCGTAAATGCGCACATTCTCTCCATATTGGGTGAGGCCGGGCAGGTCAAAGATCAGCACGCCGCCGGTGTTGTCGGTGGCTTCGCAATTGTACACATCGGCAAACTGGGTGTTCTCGATCTCGATGCCGGCCACATTGCCTTCGGCCTTGCTGTCGGTCACAATGACCTGGCTGGACTGGCCCACATAGATGCCCGCGTCTGAGGCGCCGTAGGCGTAGCACTTCTCGATGTACACGTGATCGCACAGCACGGGGTAGAGGCCGTAGGCGCCGTTGGTGCTGTCGGGCTCACCGCTCCATACGGTGCCCACGTTGTAAAAGGTGATAAAAGAGCATTCGCGGGCTTTGAGGGCATCGCCTTTGGCATCCTCTACGGTCAGATCCTTGAAAAGGAGGTTGGTGCAGTTGGTTGCCAACACGCCGTCGCCGCCGCCCAACTGGCCGGCAAACGAAAGGATGGTCTGGTCGCGTCCGGCCCCTTCGATGCGCACATTGTTTTTGTCGTCGATGGAAAGGGTGTTGGTAAACTCGTAGGTGCCCGCTTCAAAACGTATGATCTGTCCGGAATCGGCATTGATAAGAGCCGCCTGGGCCTGGGCTTCCGCGTCGGGCCCGGGGCTAATGGTGACGACATTGTCCGCGGGCTCCATGTCGTCCTCCTCAATGTCTGGATTGCAGGAAAAGAAAGCGAGCGGAATGGCCAGGGTGAGGAGCACCCAAAAAGAAGGCCATCCAAGTAGTTTTTTGTTTGTCATGAAAGGGAATGTTTTGGTTGTTCGGGTAAAAGTAGGCAATTCCAAATAAATGCACGAAGCAACCTTTCTGCCAAGTGTTTTATTTGGATGGCAGGCAGAAGAGTCGGGCACCTTCCCTTCGAGAAAGAGTCGGGTCAGGACCCGCTAGCGGGCTTTCCACCGATTGACCCACCGGTCCTTCCAGCTCAGCTGGGGCTCGCTCAGGGGGCCGTCAAAGGGTTCGCCCCGGCGCAGGAAGTGCCGGGTGAACGATCGGGGGCTCAGGCCCCACTTGCGGACAAAGGTCTTGCGACCGTCGTTCCTGCGGATGCGGCTTACGCTCTTTGAGCCGAAATGATAGGCCCGGCTATCCCCCAATCCTTTAAAGTGGCGCACGCCCACGGCCCAGAGCTTGCGCGAGAAGTCGGGGTCCGAATACATGCCGGGGAAATACTCAATGCTCATGCCGCCCACCAGATCCCACACGGCGCGATGCACGAGGTTGGGGGGCCAGGTCGCTCCTTGCCAGTCGCCTTTCGGCAGGTGGGCGTATTCACGCAGGAGGTCCGCCTCGCGAAAGCTGTCCGGCTCCGGGCCGTAATCCTTTACGATGACGCAGGGGTTGCCCGTGTTCGCCGGTTCGATAAGGGTGCCGGACAGGTAGAACCAGGGATGCCCCAGCGCTTGCACTTCCCGCCGGAGGGCCACATCCCAACCGGGCAGCAGATACATATCGTCATTGAGGTAGAGGAGGTAATCGGTAGCTGCCAGGCTTCGGGCCAGGTTGAGGGCATAACACACCCCGACGTTTTCAGGTGTGTGCGTGTAGGCGACATCCGGCTGACCGGCCAGCCACTCCAGAGTGCCGTCAGTGCCTTCGTTCACGTGTACAACCACCTGATGCACAAAAGCCGAATGCCGGCGTATGCTGCGAAGGGCCAGTTGAAGATAGGGCAGGTTGTTCCAGCTGGGAAGCAGAATGGTGAAGGTCCAATCGGAGCGGGCGGGCACAGGACGATGAGCGTAATTCAAGGCGTAGGAGCAGAGAATGGGGTGAAGGATAATGGAATTGTTGGCTACAGGGCTCGTTGGGCGCGAAAGAGTTGGCGAACCCTTGGGGTGGGGGAAGTCGCAGCGCGCGCCAGGCCGAAGGGCGCCGCACGCGCTGCGCGACCCGGCCTCAGGTATTCTCCTCGCGCAGCTCGCGGCGGAGGATCTTACCGACATTCGTTTTGGGCAACTCCTTTCGGAACTCCACCTTCTTAGGCACCTTGTAGCCGGTGAGGTTGTCCCGGCAGTAGTTGATCAGTTCCTTTTCCGACAGGGACTTGTCCTTTTTCACCACATACAGCTTCACCACTTCCCCCGATTTGGAGTCCGGCACGCCTACAGCGGCAACTTCCATCACTTTTTCGTGGCCGGCGACCACCTCTTCGATCTCGTTGGGGAAAACGTTGAAACCCGACACATTGATCATATCTTTTTTGCGATCCACGATCTTGAAATAGCCGTCTTCATCCATGGTGCCGATATCGCCGGTGCAGAGCCAACCGTCTGTAATGGCTTTGCGGGTTTCTTCGGGGCGGTTGAAATAGCCTTTCATCACCTGCGGCCCGCGCACCTGGATCTCGCCTATGCCGCCCGGCCCCTGTACGATGCCCTGATCGTCGACCACGCGCACCTCCGTGCTGGGCAGGGGCAGGCCGATGGTACCCAGGCGGCCGGATCCGTCCAGGGGGTTGGTGGTCACCACGGGAGAAGCTTCGGTGAGGCCGTAGCCCTCGCTGAGGAAACAGCCGGTGATCTGCTGCCACTTTTCGGCTACCGGGCGTTGAACGGCCATGCCTCCGCCCAGGCTCAGCCGCAAATGCGAAAAGTCCAGCGACGCAAAGTCTTTGTGATTGACCATGGCATTGAACAGAGTGTTCACCCCGGTAATGAGCGAAATCTGATAGGACTTCAGGGTCTTGATCACGGAGTCGAGGTCGCGCGCATTGGTGATGAGTACATTCATCGCTCCCATACCCATGAAAGCCAGGCAGTTGACTGTAAAGGCGTAGATGTGATACAGCGGCAGGGCACACAGGGCGATTTCTTCGCCTTCCTTAACAAAGGGACGGCCGTAGGCAAAAACCTGCTGCATATTGGACACCAGATTTCGATTGGTGAGCATAGCCCCTTTGGAAACCCCCGTGGTGCCGCCCGTGTATTGCAGAGCCACTACATCTTCCGGGCTGCCCATGTGCCGCTGAATCTTGAACTTGCGGCCTTGCTTGAGGGCATCCCCAAATGTGGTGGCATTGGGAATGTTGTAGGCCGGCACCATTTTGCGCACCTTGCGCACCACATAATTTACGATGTACTTTTTCGGAAAGCCCAGCATCTCGCCTATGCTGGAGAGAATGACGGTCTGGATCTCTGTTTCGCCTATGATCTTTTCCAGGTTGGCAGCAAAGTTTTCCGCGATGATAATGGCCTTGGCACCCGAGTCGGTGAACTGGTGCTTCATCTCCCGCGGCGTGTACAAGGGGTTGGTGTTCACGATGATGAGTCCGGCTCGCAAGCAGCCGAAAAGCGCAATGGGGTACTGCAACAGATTGGGCATCATCAAGGCCACCTTATCGCCGGGCTTGAGGCCGCGCGACTGGAGGTAGGCACCGAATTGATCGGCATAGCGGTCCACCTGAGCAAAGGTGAGCTCCTTGCCCATGCAGGCAAAGGCTTTCTTGGACCGGTACTTCTGCATGATCTCATCGATAAGATCGCTCAGGGAAGCATAGGCGTCGGCATCGATATTGGCCGGAACCCCGTTGGGATAGTTCGTAAGCCAGGGTCGCGTTTCAGTCATTGGTGGTCTGTAATTTAGTTCGGGTAAGCAGGTAATCAGGTGCTCCAAATATCCTTTGGGAATACGGATAAAGCTACGAATTTTCACTCTATCCCAAGACTCATTCGACTTAACGAACCCGATGAGGCCCAAGCCGGTTCGCCGGAGGGGATTGGCCCGGGCGGCATGCCCGCTCTGGATCCCTTGGATTAAACACCTCTCTTTTTCCTTTCTCCGGCTGAAAAAAAGCCGTACCTTTGCCCCGCCCTGAAAACAGGGTAGGTGCAGGATCAAACTTCCTGCGCGCGAACGAAACCCGATTTTTTAACCTTAAAATCAGCATTCTTTCAATGCTAGACGACAACAAAGATTTGGAAAAAGACCAGCTTGAAGAGCAAGCTGAAGAACAGCAGCCTGAGGCCGAAGCCAAAGAGGTCGTTGAGGAGCCGAAGAAAAAAGAGGAAGAGACGAAGGAAGACGAAGCCAAAGAGCCCGAAGAAATAGTGGCTGAAGAAACCGAGGCGACGGAAGAAGACGAACCGAAAGAAAAAGAGCAAGACGAAGAGGAAGAGGAGCAAGAAGAAGGAGAAGAAAAAGAAGCGTCTGAGGACGAAGAGGGCGAAGAAGAAGAGGAAGACGAACTGGAAGAAGAGGAAGAAGAAGTGGTGGGCGAAACCGCACACGACGACTTCGATTGGTCCATGACTGCCAAGGCAGGGCTATCCTACACCGAAGCCGAGCGAAAGAAGCTTTTCAGCGAATACGACGCCACGCTGAGTGCCGTGGTTGAAAACGAGATCGTCAAAGGCCGGGTAACCTCCATCAGCGACGGCGACGTGGTGCTCGACATCAACTACAAGTCCGACGGCCTGGTGCCCTTGTCCGAATTTCGCGACAATCCCGACCTGACCGTAGGGGATACTGTCGAGGTTTACGTAGAGCAGCAAGAAGACATGCGCGGCCAGTTGGTTCTGTCGCGCCGCAAGGCGAAGCTGCTTCGCGCCTGGGAAAACATCCGGGACTCCTATGAGAATGGTACCGTTATCAAGGGCACCGTCATCAGCAAGACCAAAGGCGGTCTTATCGTAGATTGCGGAGGCCTGGAAACCTTCCTTCCCGGCTCACAGATCGACATTAAACCCATTATCGACTACGATTCGTACGTAGGCAAAACGATGGAGTTCAAAGTCGTGAAGATCAACGAGCAGATCAAAAACGCCGTGGTATCCCACAAAGCCCTGATCGAAAGCGACCTGGCCGAACAGCGCGAACAGATCATTGCCGGCCTGGAAAAAGGTCAGGTACTGGAAGGCATCGTGAAGAACATTACCGACTTCGGCGCCTTTCTCGACCTGGGCGGCGTAGACGGCCTGCTCTACATCACCGATATTTCCTGGGGCCGGATCAACCACCCCAGCGAAGTGCTGGAGCTCAACCAGAAGATCAATGTGGTGGTGCTCGACTTCGACGAGAACAAGAAGCGCATCTCTCTGGGCCTCAAACAGCTGCAGCCCCATCCCTGGGAAGTGCTCGACGAGAACATCAAAGAGGGCACGACCGTAAAAGGGCGCATCGTCAACATCGAGGACTACGGCGCCTTTCTGGAGATCATGCCGGGCGTAGAAGGCCTGATCCACGTCAGCGAAGTGAGCTGGAGCAACCAGCCGATCAACGCCCGCGAGTTTTTCAATGTAGGTGACGAGCACGAAGCCAAGGTGGTAACCATCGACCGCGATGAGCGCAAGATGAGCCTTTCGCTGAAGCAGCTCACCAAGGACCCCTGGAGCGACCTCGAAGAGCGTTACCCGGTGGGCACCCGCACCAGCGGCGAAGTGAAAAACCTCACCCCCTACGGCGTCTTTGTCGAGCTGGAAGAGGGGATCGGCGGCATGGTCCATATCTCCGACCTTTCCTGGACCAAGCGCTACGGCCACCCCAGTGAGTTCACCAAGGTAGGCGAGACCATCGACATTCAGATCCTTGAGATCGACAAGGACAGCCGCAAGCTTTCCCTGGGCCACAAGCAGCTGGAGGAAAACCCCTGGGATACGTTCGAAAACGTGTTCCCCGTGGGCTCCTACCACGAAGCTACCGTACTGCGCCAGGAACAGCGAGGCTACATCGTACAGCTTCCCTACGGCCTGGAGGCCTTTGCCCCGACCAAGCACATGCGCAAGGAGGATGGCTCCGACGCCCAACCCGACGAGGTGCTCACGGTGAAAGTCATCGAGTTCAACCGCGACGACAAGCGCATTCTGGTTTCGCACCTGCGCTACCTGGACGACATTCGCCGGGAAGCCGACGACGAGGTTCGCCGGGAAAAGCGGAAAGAACGTCAGGAGGTGCGCAAGGCCGTGAAGAAGACGCAAGGCAAGGTCGAGCGCTCGACCCTTGGCGACCTCGATGCCCTGGCTGCACTCAAGGAGCAGCTTCAGGAAGACGAAAGCGAGGAGCAAAAGGACGATAAGGACGACGACAAGTAATCGGGTGATAACCCGGCGAACGAATACTTAAGCCCCATGGCAGTGCAATGCGATGGGGCTTTTCTTTTGTCCGGGCCCCGCCCCCTCTTTCGACCACCGCGCTCATCCGGTTTTACCGATAAACCAGCTTGCGAGTTTTGATACCATTAAAAAATACAGAGTCGCATACCGCTTTCAAAATAGGTTCAGTTTCTGCAT
>CAZQSF010000101.1:0-13333 GCA_964595955.1 uncultured Saprospiraceae bacterium | reverse complement strand
CTCAGGGGTAGAGCACTTCCATGGTAAGGAAGGGGTCAGGGGTTCAAATCCCCTCATTGGCTCCATGATCATTTATTTATACCACCATTAACAGGTAAAAACAACACTACCGATGGCTAAGCAAACTTTTGAAAGAACGAAGCCACACTTGAACGTAGGTACGATCGGCCACGTAGACCACGGTAAAACAACCCTTACTGCGGCCATCACCAATGTTCTGGCAAATGAAGGCCTTGCCGAAAAGAAAGATTACGACTCCATTGATGCCGCTCCGGAAGAGAAAGAGCGCGGTATCACCATTAATACGGCCCACGTCGAATATGAAACGGCGAATCGCCATTACGCGCACGTGGATTGCCCGGGTCACGCCGACTACGTGAAGAACATGGTAACAGGTGCGGCTCAAATGGACGGAGCCATCCTGGTAGTGGCAGCTACAGACGGCCCCATGCCTCAAACGCGTGAGCACATCCTGCTGGCTCGTCAGGTAGGTGTACCTAAGATTGTGGTGTTCCTGAACAAGGTCGACCTGGTCGATGACGAAGAGATGCTCGAATTGGTGGAGATGGAAGTGCGCGAACTGTTGGACCAATACGAGTTCGGCGGTGATGATGCCGTTATTGTAAAGGGTTCGGCTTTGAAAGCGCTGGAAGGCGATGCCGATTCGGTCGCTGCCATCAAAGAACTGATGGACGCCGTGGACGCCGAGATTCCCGAACCGCAGCGTCTGGTCGATCAGCCTTTCCTGATGCCGATCGAGGATGTATTCTCCATCACGGGTCGGGGTACAGTGGCTACCGGTCGTATCGAGCGCGGTGTGATCGAAACCGGCAACCCGGTTGAAATCGTGGGTATGATGGCCGACGGCGAGAAGCCGCTGACCTCCACGGTGACGGGTGTGGAAATGTTCCGCAAGATCCTGACCCGCGGTGAAGCCGGCGACAATGCCGGTCTGCTTCTTCGCGGTATTGAAAAGACCCAGATCAAGCGCGGCATGGTAATCTGCGCTCCGGGTTCGGTGAAGCCGCACAAAAAATTCAAGTGCGAGGTGTACGTACTGGCTAAAGATGAAGGTGGCCGCCACACGCCCTTCTTCAACGGCTACCGCCCGCAGTTCTACTTCCGTACTACGGATGTGACCGGCGACGTGAAATTGCCCGACGGTGTGGAAATGGTTATGCCCGGCGACAACGTTTCGCTGGAGGTGAGCCTGCTCAACTCCGTAGCCATGGAGAAAGGTCTGCGCTTTGCTATTCGCGAAGGTGGCCGTACGGTGGGTGCCGGTCAGGTAACCGAGATCCTGGAATAATCCATCCGAGACCCCTCATCCGGCTCGAGGAAATTTCGGGCAAGATGAGCAGGGTGGTACACATAATTCGTTTGCGGAAAATTAAGCATCTGTACAGGTGCTTAATTTTTCCGTAAAACGGAACGCCATAATACAGGAGAGTAGCTCAATTGGTAGAGCAGCGGTCTCCAAAACCGCAGGCTGCAGGTTCGAGTCCTGTCTCTCCTGCTCATCATTTCCCAACGGGAGAACGAAAAACGATTGAACGGCCCATGGAACAGTTGCGGCAGTATATCAGAGAGAGCTACAACGAGCTCGTTAACAAGGTCACCTGGCCAAGCTGGTCCAGCCTTCAGGGCAGTACGGTGGTCGTTATCGTGGCTTCCTTGATCCTGGCTCTCATCATTTTTGGGATGGATGCCGTCTCCAGCCGCGCGCTGGGATTGATCTATCCCTCCTAATTGAATTGAGCGATAGCGGAATGGCTGAAGAAGATAAAAAGTGGTATTCCCTGCGTGTGATCAGCGGTAAAGAGCGCAAGATCAAGGAGCGGATTGAGCTGGAGGTAGAGCGTTCCGGCTGGGACGAAGTGATCACACAGGTATTGGTCCCGACTGAGAAGGTGTACAAGATCCGCAATGGGAAGAAAGTGATCTCGGAACGCAACATCCTTCCGGGTTACATTTTGGTGGAGGCTACTCCTGCACGGCTGAGCGGCGAAATGGTACAGACCATTGCCAACATGCCCAATGTGATCCACTTTCTGGGAAAGAGCAATCCCATTCCGATGCGGGAAGCCGAGGCCAACCGCCTGCTGGGCAAAGTGGATGAGTCGCAGGACGCCGGAGAGGCCCTGATCGAGCCCTTCATCGTCGGCGAAACGGTGAAGATCATCGACGGACCCTTCAGCGAGTTCGTAGGCGATATACAGGAGGTAAACGAGGAGAAGAAAAAACTCAAAGTAATAGTAAAGATTTTTGGTCGGGGTACCGAGGTAGAGCTCAACTTCATGCAGGTTGAGAAGACCGCCTGACCCAAAAACAACAACAGCTTGCTCGCGAGGCTTATCGTTCTTGACCCGGTCTGCCGGCTCTTGATAGCAAGGAGATCGGGTTGCTTCCCAAGACAGCAAACCTTGGAGTGATGCTAAAAAACGTAGAGACAGAATGGCCAAGGAAGTAGAAACATTTGTGCGGCTTCAGGTCCGTGGTGGCCAGGCAAACCCCGCCCCGCCCGTGGGGCCGGCCCTGGGTGCCAAAGGGGTCAACATCATGGAGTTCTGCAAGCGCTTCAATGCCGCTACGCAGGATCAGCAGGGAAAGCTGCTGCCCGTCGTACTTACGGTGTACAAGGACAAGTCTTTTGACTTTATCATCAAAACACCGCCGGCTGCCATCCAACTGATGGAAGCCGCCAAGATCAAAAAGGGCTCGGCGGAGCCCAACCGCAATAAGGTGGGCTCGGTGACCTGGGATCAGGTGCGCACCATAGCGGAAAATAAAATGCCCGACCTCAATGCCTTCACGGTGGAAAGCGCCATGAAAATGGTGGCCGGCACGGCCCGCAGCATGGGGCTCAACGTGACCGGAAAAGCGCCCTGGGAGCAGGAGGAAGGCGCAGAAAGTTAATTGACGAATCGAGGGAGTTGGCCCGGCAACGGGCCAACGCCAGGACCTCAAAATGTTTTGACATGGCAAAGAAGACCAAAAAGCGCGTGGCCGCCAATCAAAAGGTGGAGCCCGAAAAGCAGTATGCCCTCAACGAAGCCATGGCGCTCGTCAAGGAGGTGAACACCACCAAGTTCGACGCCTCGGTAGATGTGCATATTCGCCTGGGAGTGGACCCGCGCAAAGCAGACCAATCGATCCGCGGAACGGTAACCCTTCCGCACGGTACGGGAAAGACCAAACGGGTGATGGTGTTTTGCACCCCCGATAAGGAGCAGGAAGCGCTGGACGCCGGTGCTGACTATGCCGGCCTGGAAGAGCTCATCACCAAAGTGCGGGGAGGCTGGACGGATGTGGACGTCGTGATCGCCATGCCGCAGGTAATGGCTCAGGTGGGTAAAGTAGGTCGCATCCTCGGTCCGCGGGGCCTGATGCCCAACCCCAAGACCGGCACGGTCACCCAAAACATTACCGAAGCCGTGGCCGAGGTGAAGAAAGGCAAAATCGCTTTCCGCGTAGACAAGTACGGCATTATTCACGCATCCATCGGACGCGTGTCTTTTGACGCCGACAAGCTGACGGACAACGCCAACGAACTCCTGCAGACACTGGCTCGAATGAAGCCCTCCTCTGCCAAGGGGACGTACATGCGCTCCGTCACCGTGGCCAGTACGATGAGCCCCGGCATTAAAGTTGATCCGAAAACGATTCAGTAAACTTCACAATACGCCAAGATCATGACGAAAGCAGAAAAAACCGCTACCATCGAAGCGCTGAAGGAGAAGTTTGCTGATACGGACTACTTCTACCTTACAGACTCTTCTACGCTTACGGTAGCCCAGGTAAATAAATTCCGCCGCCTATGTTTTGAGAAAGGGGTGGAAATGAAGGTGGTGAAAAACACCCTCATCAAAAAAGCACTCGACAGCGCTCCGGAAGACAAAGGATTCCAGGAACTGTACGACCTGCTGAAAGGGCACACCGCTATCCTATTTACAGACACCGCCAATGTGCCGGCTCGGATCCTCAAGGAATTCCGGAAGGATTTCGAAAAGCCGGTGCTCAAGGCAGCGTACATCGAGACCGCCGTATATGTGGGCGACGAGCAGATCGAGCCGCTCTCCAAGCTGAAGAGCAAGGAGGAGTTGATCGGCGATGTCATCCTGTTGCTGCAATCGCCCGCCAAGAACGTGCTGGGCGCCTTGCAATCCGGCGAGCAAAAGCTTGCCGGGCTGATCAAGGCCCTGGAAGAACGCGGTGGCGAACAGGCGTAGCAAACAACCCGGGCTTCCAAGGGCAAGCGACTCGCCCCGGGCCCGTTCCAAAATCAGGCTTCCAAGCTTAAAAAGCGCACGATAGATCATTTTATCGTCACAAAAATTAAACGGATTCTAATGGCAGATTTGAAAGCATTCGCAGAACAGCTCGTCGGCCTCACAGTCAAAGAGGTAAATGAGCTGGCTGATATACTCAAGGAAGAGTACGGTATCGAACCGGCCGCTGCGGCAGTTGCTGTTGCCGGCCCGGCTGGAGCCGGAGGCGGTGAAGGCGGCGGCGCAGCCGAAGAAAAGACCGAATTCGACGTCGTACTCAACTCCGCCGGCGGCGCCAAACTGAAAGTGGTCAAGGAGGTGAAAAACCTGCTCGGCCTCGGTTTGAAAGACGCCAAGGAACTGGTGGACAACGCGCCGGGCACCATCAAGGAAGGTGTGCCCAAGGAAGAGGCGGAGAAAATCAAAGCTGCACTTACCGAAGTAGGTGCCGAAGTAGAGCTGAAGTAGACGAAGACCAAGGGTACAAAGCGGGGTCTCGGCCAGAATGCTGGCCGGCCCGCTTTTGCCGAACGACAGGCTTAGCGAGGCGGTCCGTACCGTCTGGCTAGGCCTATTGTCGTATTTTATGTTGAGCTATTGAACTTTTTTCCTCCGGAAGGGGTATTTAATACTTACCGGTAAAACCAAAGAACGCTTTGCAGAGGCACCGGTACACAAACCATTCGCTAATGACGTCAACAGCAAATGTACTTTCGGCCGAAGAGAAACGCGTGAACTTCGGCAAAATTAAACTTGCACCCGAATATCCCGACTTACTTGAAATACAACTGAAATCCTTCCAGGAGTTTTTCCAGCTGGAGACGACTCCGGAAAACCGCATCAACGAGGGCCTGTACAAGGTATTCCAGGAGAACTTCCCCATCACTGACGCACGCAACATCTTCGTGCTGGAGTTTCTGGATTACTTCATCGATCCGCCCCGCTATACTATAGAAGAATGCATGCAGCGGGGCCTTACCTACAGCGTTCCGCTCAAAGCCAAGTTGCGCCTGTCGTGCAATGACGAGGAGCACGTGGACTTCCAAACCATCGTGCAGGATGTCTTTTTGGGCAATATTCCTTACATGACGCCCAAAGGCACCTTCGTCATCAACGGTGCTGAGCGGGTCATCGTGTCGCAGCTGCACCGCTCTCCCGGCGTGTTCTTCGGCCAAAGTTTCCACCCCAACGGAACCAAGATCTACTCCGCGCGGGTCATTCCTTTCAAAGGGGCCTGGATGGAGTTTGCCACGGATATCAATACGGTCATGTACGCCTACATCGACCGCAAGAAGAAGTTTCCCGTAACCACGCTGCTGCGCGCCATCGGCTTCGACACCGATAAGGCCATCCTGGATATCTTCGGCCTGGCCGACGAAGTGCCGGCCGATCGCAAATCCCTGGAAAAAGCCATCGGCCGCAAGCTGGCTGCCCGCGTACTTCGCTCCTGGACCGAAGACTTTGTGGATGAAGATACCGGAGAGGTGGTCACCATCGAACGGAACGAAATCATCCTGGAGCGCGACGTGGTACTCGATGAAGAAAACATCGAACTGATCCTGGAAGCCGAGGCCGAAATGGTCATTCTGCAGAAAGAGGACATCGACCAGGATTACTCCATTATTTACAATACCCTCCAGAAAGATCCCTCCAGCTCCGAAATAGAGGCCGTCCAATACATTTATCGCCAGCTTCGCGGCACCGATCCCCCCGACGAGGAGACGGCTCGCGGCATTATCGACAAGCTCTTCTTTTCCGACAAGCGCTACAATCTCGGGGAAGTCGGCCGCTACAAGATCAACCGCAAGCTGGGGCTGGACATCGACTCCCAGACGCTGGTGCTCACCAAGGAAGACATCATCGATATCGTCAGGTATCTGGTGAGCCTCATCAACCAAAAGGCAGAGATTGACGATATCGACCACCTGAGCAATCGTCGGGTGCGCACCGTAGGCGAACAGCTCTACGCTCAATTCGGGGTCGGGCTTGCCCGCATGGCGCGTACGATCCGCGAGCGAATGAATGTGCGGGACAACGAGGTGTTCACGCCCATCGACCTCATCAATGCGCGTACGCTCTCCTCGGTGATCAACTCTTTCTTCGGGACCAGCCAGCTTTCGCAGTTCCTGGATCAAACCAACCCGCTGAGCGAGATCACCCACAAGCGGCGCATCTCCGCACTGGGGCCCGGAGGCCTCTCCCGCGAACGGGCCGGCTTCGAGGTTCGGGACGTGCACTACTCTCACTATGGCCGCCTGTGCACCATCGAGACCCCGGAAGGGCCGAATATTGGCCTGATATCCACCCTCTGCGTGCACGCCAAGGTCAATAAGATGGGCTTTCTCGAAACGCCCTACCGGCACGTCAAGAAAGGATCTGTGGATATGAAGTCGGAAGTGCAATACCTCAGCGCTGAAGGCGAAGACTACAAACGCATCGCACAGGCCAATGCGGTACTGGACGATAAAGGAAACTTCCAGTCCGACCGGATCAAGTCGCGCGAACATGGGGAATTCCCCGTGCTCACGCCGGAGGAGATCGAGTACATGGACGTTGCACCCAATCAGATTGTGGGCGTATCGGCCTCGATGATCCCCTTCCTGGAGAACGACGATGCCAACCGCGCCCTGATGGGGTCCAACATGCAGCGCCAGGCCGTACCGCTGGTTCGCCCAAGCTCTCCCGTTGTGGGAACAGGGCTGGAGGGCAAAGTAGCTCGCGACAGCCGCATGCTCATCAATGCCGAAGGGCAAGGGGTGGTCGAATACGTGGATGCCAACCAGATCGTGATCCGCTACGACCGCACCGATGAGGAGAAGCTGGTATCCTTCGAGGACAATAAAAAAACCTACAACCTCACCAAGTTCCTGCGCACCAACCAAGGGACCTGCATCAACCTGCGGCCCATTGTGCGCCGGGGCGACCGGGTGACCAAAGGTCAGATCCTCTGCGACGGCTATGCCACGGAGAACGGCGAACTGGCTCTGGGCCAGAACCTCAAGGTCGCTTTCATGCCCTGGAAGGGGTACAACTTCGAGGACGCCATTGTACTCTCCGAGCGGGTGGTCCGCGAGGATGTCTTCACCTCTTTGCACATCGAGCACTTCGAAATGGATGTGCGCGATACCAAACTGGGTGAGGAAGAACTCACCAACGACATTCCGAACGTCAGTGAGGAGGCAACCAAGGACCTGGATGAAAACGGCATCATCCGGATCGGCGCATGGGTGCGGGAAGGCGATATCCTCATCGGAAAGATCACGCCCAAAGGCGAGTCCGATCCCACCCCGGAAGAAAAGCTTTTGCGCGCCATTTTCGGCGACAAGGCCGGCGATGTGAAGGATGCTTCCATGAAAGCACCGCCCTCTACCCAGGGCATCATCATCGACAAGCAGCTCTTTGCCCGGGCCAAGAAGGACAAAGTGCAGAAGGCGCAGGAAAAAGAGCAGCTCTCCAAACTGGACGACCAGCACAAAGTGGCGATCAACGAGTTGAAAACCGTGCTGATCGACAAGTTGCTGGTGCTGCTTAAAGGTAAGGTGTCACAGGGCGTGCGCAGCATTTACAACGAGGAGCTGATCGCCAAAGGCGTGAAGTTCGGACGGGATGTGCTGCGCGGCATCGACTACTCTTCCGTCGATTACTCCAACTGGACCAATGACGCCAAGACGAATGAGTTGATCGCGCGCCTGCTTCACAATTACAGCATCAAGTTCAACGAGGAGGTGGGGCGCTACAAGCGCGAGAAGTTCAACATCAGCATCGGCGATGAATTGCCCGCCGGCGTGCTCAAACTGGCCAAGGTGTACATGGCCAAGAAGCGCAAGCTCAAAGTGGGCGACAAACTGGCCGGCCGCCACGGAAACAAGGGGATCGTGTCGCGCATCGTGCGCATCGAGGACATGCCCTTCCTGGAGGACGGCACGCCGGTTGACATCGTGCTCAACCCGCTCGGGGTTCCCTCCCGGATGAATCTGGGGCAGATCTTCGAAACCGTACTGGGCTGGGCTGGTGAGAAGCTGGGTATGAAGTTTGCGACGCCCATCTTTGATGGAGCGAGCCAGGAAGAAATCGAGGAGTACATCCAAAAGGCAAAACTGCCTTCCCTGGGGCAGACGTACCTCTACGATGGCGAAACCGGCGACCGCTTCCACCAACAGGCCACGGTAGGGGTGATCTACATGCTCAAGCTCAGCCACATGGTGGACGACAAAATGCACGCTCGTTCCATCGGTCCGTACTCGCTCATTACCCAACAGCCTCTGGGCGGTAAGGCTCAGTTCGGCGGTCAGCGTTTCGGCGAGATGGAAGTGTGGGCCCTGGAAGCCTTCGGTGCTGCCAACATTCTGCAGGAACTGCTCACCATTAAATCCGACGATATCAACGGACGGGCCAAGGCCTATGAAGCCATTGTGAAAGGCGATAACCTGCCTGAGCCCAACATTCCGGAGTCGTTCAACGTACTGGTACACGAATTGCGCGGATTGGCGCTCGATGTGAAATTTGATTAGGATTCTCAGATGTTAGATGTTCGGACCTGGGATGGTTAGACTTCTTCGACCCCGTCTACCGTCCGCTGTCCGAGCATCTAAGGTCTCCAAATACAGACATATGCCATTCAAAAAGAAGAATCTGGTCCAGAAGCAAGACTTTGACAGCATCACCATCAGCTTGTCTTCCCCGGATGAAATCCTGGAGCGCTCTTACGGCGAAGTGCTCAAGCCGGAAACCATCAACTACCGCTCGTACAAGCCCGAACGCGACGGGCTGTTCTGCGAGCGTATCTTCGGTCCGGTGAAGGATTACGAATGCTACTGCGGCAAGTACAAGCGGATTCGCTACAAAGGCATCGTTTGTGATCGCTGCGGCGTGGAGGTGACCGAGAAAAAAGTGCGGCGCGAGCGCATGGGGCACATCAAACTGGTGGTCCCCGTGGTGCACATCTGGTTCTTCAAGTCCCTGCCCAATAAGATCGGGTACCTGCTCGGACTTTCTTCCAAAAAGCTGGAGTCTATTATTTACTACGAGCGTTACGTAGTTATTCAGCCGGGATCGAAGGAGGAGGAGGGCGTCAGCTATATGGACCTGCTCACCGAAGAAGAGTACCTGGACATCCTGGATACGCTTCCCGCCGAGAACAACATGCTCGACGATTCGGATCCCAATAAGTTCATCGCCAAAATGGGAGCCGATGCGATCAAAGACCTGCTGGAACGCCTGGATCTGGACCAGCTTTCCTACGCTCTGCGTCACCAGGCTGCCAACGAAACCTCGCAGCAGCGCAAGTCCGAGGCCCTGAAGCGCCTGCGCGTCGTAGAGGCCTTCCGGGACGGGCTCACTCATCAGGAAAACCGCCCCGAATGGGCCGTGATCCAGTACCTGCCCGTGGTGCCGCCGGAACTTCGCCCCCTGGTTCCCCTGGATGGGGGACGTTTTGCCAGTTCCGACCTCAACGACCTGTATCGCCGGGTGATTATCCGGAACAACCGCCTCAAGCGACTGCTGGAAATTAAAGCGCCGGAGGTGATCCTGCGCAACGAAAAGCGCATGCTTCAGGAAGCCGTGGATTCGCTCTTCGACAACAGCCGCAAATCCAATGCGGTGAAGGCCGAAGGCGGACGCCCCCTGAAGTCGCTGAGCGATATCCTCAAAGGCAAACAAGGCCGCTTCCGCCAAAACCTGCTCGGCAAGCGGGTGGACTACTCCGGCCGTTCGGTAATCGTAGTGGGGCCCACCCTCAAACTGCACGAGTGCGGTATTCCCAAGGCTATGGCTGCCGAGCTGTTCAAGCCCTTTGTGATCCGCAAACTGATCGAGCGCGGCATCGTCAAAACGGTGAAATCCGCCAAGAAACTGGTGGACCGCAAAGATCCCGTAATCTGGGAGATCCTGGAGAACATCCTGCGGGGCCATCCCGTGTTGCTCAACCGGGCCCCTACGCTGCACCGCCTGTCTATCCAGGCCTTTCAGCCGAAACTGATCGAGGGCAAGGCCATCCAGCTGCACCCTCTGGTGTGCGGCGCTTTCAACGCCGACTTCGACGGTGACCAGATGGCCGTTCACGTACCCCTCAGCCAGGCAGCTATTCTGGAAGCTCAAATGCTCATGCTGTCCTCGCACAACATGCTCAACCCCCAGGACGGCTCGCCCGTGACGCTGCCTTCCCAGGATATGGTTCTCGGCCTCTATTACATCACCAAGGAGCGCCGCAGCACGGATGAGATCCAGGTGAAGGGCGAGGGGCGTAAGTTCTATTCTCCGGAAGAGGTCATCATCGCCTACAACGAGGAGTGTCTGGATCTGCATGCGGTCATTCACGTGCGGGTGAAGGTGGAGGACGAAGAAGGCAAGATGGTCCACAAACTGGTAGAGACCACTACCGGCCGCGTCCTGTTCAATGAAGTGGTCCCCCAGGGCGTACCCTTTGTCAATAAGCTGCTCACCAAGCGAAACCTCAAAAAAGTGATCGGCGAGGTGATTACCCGCACCAATTTTGCCGTGACGGCCGATTTCCTCGACAACATCAAGGAGATGGGCTTCATGTGGGCCTTTAAGGGCGGCCTTTCCTTCAACCTGGGCGACCTGATCACGCCCACGGTGAAGTCCAAGACCCTGGAGATGGCGCAGGCTGAGGTCGATGAGGTTTGGGATAACTACAACATGGGCCTCATCACCAATAACGAGCGCTACAATCAGATCATCGACAAATGGACCTATGCCGATAACCGCATCACGGACAACCTGATGAAGGAACTGTCGGAGCACAAGCAAGGGTTCAACTCGGTATTCATGATGCTCGACTCCGGTGCGCGGGGCTCCAAGCAGCAGATCAAGCAGCTCTGCGGCTTGCGTGGCCTGATGGCCAAACCGAGAAAATCCGGCGATACGGGAGGGGCTATTATTGAAAACCCCATCCTGTCCAATTTTGTCGACGGGCTCTCGGTACTCGAGTACTTCATTTCTACCCACGGTGCCCGGAAGGGTCTGGCGGATACGGCGCTCAAAACGGCCGATGCCGGTTACCTGACCCGCCGCCTCGTCGACGTGGCCCAGGATGTGGTGGTGCTCGAAGAAGACTGCAGCACGCTGCGCGGAATCGAAACCGCTGCCCTGAAAGACAATGAAAAGGTCATCGAACCGCTGGTATCCCGCATCGACGGGCGCTTCGCGCTGCACGATGTCCTGCATCCGGTATCGGAGGAAGTGATCCTGAAAGCCGGCGAATACATCGACACCAAAACGGCTCACTATATCGAAGAAGTGGGCGTGGAAACCGTAACGATACGCTCCGTACTCACTTGTGAGACCAAGCGCGGCGTGTGCGCCAAGTGCTACGGCAAGAACCTGGCCACCGGCCGGGAGGCCGAGCAAGGGGATGCCGTGGGCATTATCGCCGCCCAGTCCATCGGCGAACCCGGTACTCAGCTTACCTTGCGTACCTTCCACGTAGGCGGTATCGCATCGGTATCCAAGACGGAATCGGAGATCGTCTCCAAGTTTGAAGGCAAGATCGAGTTCGACAGCATCCGCACCACCGAAGCAGCGGAGGACGAGGACAAGCAGATCGTGCTGTCCCGCACCGGCGAAGTGCGAATCGTGGATGCCAAGAGCGGTAAGCAGTTCGTTTCCCTGCACATTCCCTACGGGGCCACTCTCTTTGTGAAGGAAGGCCAGAAGGTGAAAAAAGGCGAAGTGATCTGTGAATGGGATCCCTTCAATGCGGTGATCGTGTCCGAATTTGGCGGCGTCGCCAAGTTCGAATCCATCGAGGAAGGGGTCACCTACCGCATCGAGCGAGACGATCAGACCGGCTATGCCGAGAAAGTGATCGTCGAGAGCAAGAATAAGCGCAAGATCCCGACCATACTTATTGAGAACAAGAAAGGGGAAGTGCTCAAGAGCTACAACCTGCCGGTAGGGGCTTACATCTCCATTGAAGACGGTGCCAAGGTGCTGGCCGGACAGAAAATCGTGAAGATTCCCCGCAAACTGGGCAAGATCCAGGATATTACGGGTGGCCTTCCGCGGGTTACCGAGCTCTTCGAGGCGCGCAATCCATCCAATCCGGCCGTGGTGTCGGAGATCGACGGGGTGGTTTCCTTCGGCAAGATCAAACGCGGCAACCGCGAGGTGATCGTAGAAGCCAAGGACGGCCAGCAGCGCAAATACCTCATCGGTCTGAGCAAGCACATCCTGATTCAGGACGGCGACTTCGTGCGTGCCGGTACGCCTCTGTCCGACGGAACTACGGCCCCGAGGGATATCCTCAACATCAAGGGCCCCTTCGCCGTGCAGTCATACCTGGTGAACGGCATCCAAGAAGTGTATCGCTCTCAGGGCATCACCATCAACAACAAGCACATTGAGGTCATCGTACGTCAAATGATGCGCCGCGTGCAGATCGAGGATCCGGGCGATACCAGCTTCCTCGAAGGTGAGGCCGTGGAGAAATACGAATTCCTGGAGCAAAACGACTGGATATTCGACAAGAAGGTCGTTACCGAATCCGGGGAGTCCAACAAACTTCGCCCCGGCATGCTCGTCACTCTGCGCCAGCTTCGGGAAGAAAATTCCTTCCTCAAGCGCAACGACAAGGAAACCGTGAAATATCGCGATGCCATACCGGCTACATCCAGTTCGTTGCTTCAGGGGATTACCAAGTCTTCCCTGGGGACCACCAGCTGGATCTCGGCGGCTTCCTTCCAGGAGACCACCAAGGTGCTCAGCACGGCGGCCATCGCTGCCAAGCGCGACTACCTCAACGGTCTGAAGGAGAACGTAATCGTCGGCAAGCGCATTCCAGCGGGTACAGGTATGCGCCAATTCGACAACCTGGTCGTGATGACGAAAGAGGCCCACGAAGAGGCCGAAGCTCGTCGGGCGGCCCTGGAAGAGGTCGAAGAGTAGAGCCGTTCGGTACGCCGGAGACCGGGCTGTGATCGTCGCAGCCCCGGCCCCCGGGCCGATAAGCAAAAAAGCCCCCGCCGGATTGTCCGGTGGGGGCTTTTCATATGTGCGCCAGGCATGGCGCACGCCTAACGGGTGCAAGTCCCGAGTCCGCCCGG
>CAZQSF010000100.1:0-13403 GCA_964595955.1 uncultured Saprospiraceae bacterium | reverse complement strand
AGTAGGCGAAAAAGAGGCGGGTTTCATGCGTCATTCTCATTTTAAAATGGTGTTAGTCCACCAGAAAGAGCGCATTACAAAACAGCAGCTTACCGCTTTCCCAGAAGCCGCGAAACAGGGGGTTGTCTACCAGATATACGAGGTGGCCGGCCCCCTGTTCTTTTACCCCTGCAACCAGGGTCCGGGGCAACTGCCGGCGCAGCTCAGCCCCCACAAAACCCCGGTAGAACAGCTCGTCGTTGAGGTAGGCCACGTTCCAGCCGGATTCCAGCAGCGGGATTCGAATGTCGGAGGTCTTGAGGCTGAAGTAGGGGTTGGGCAGGCCAAAAGCCAGCGGATGGGTAGGGTCGAGTGACACCCGGAATACGGCCCCGGAAATGCTGCTCGACAGGCCGGCCCGGCTGGCTTCGGCATAGCGCTGTGGGATCGCATCCTCCGCAGCAGGCGAATCCATTTCTTCGGAAACGCTCAAGCCGGAGAAAGAGTGAGGAGCGAGGGCAGACAGGGCCCGGCCGATGGCGATGAGCTTGCCGCCCGCCTTTACCCAGGAGTGCAATCGCCTGGCTGAGGAGTCGTCGAATTCGTAGCGGCCATCCGGCAGGATGAGCACCTCAAACTCCTCGAAATCCAGTTTGTCCATTTCGGCCGAAGGGAGAATATGGATCCCGCTTTGAAGCTCTTCCTCGATGAGGTGCCAGACCTGGCCCATGCTGTATGCACTGACCTGAGGCCCGCTTACCATCGCTATCCGGGCTTGGGTAAGAAGCCGGAAAGCGTCGGAGCCCAGGTCGGGGCCGGAGGGCGTCTGGCCGGAAAAAACCGGTATCAGAGCATCGGCCCAGGGCTCCAGCATCTCATCGATCTTTTTCTTTCGGTTATCGGCCCGTAAAATGAGCAAGCTACCCCTGGGCCAATCCCGGCCGGAAGCGGCAAACGGCTGATCGGCCACCCGGATATTCAGGCCGGCGGATTGGAGCTGGGCGAAGAGAGACACCTGGGATAGGTTGCGCCAGGGCAACAACCAGCCATAGGGCTTACTTTTTCTATTATTGGTTTCGCCGGGCGAAACGAGGCCGGAAAAGGTATCGGTCACAGCGATCGTCTGCTCTACGGCATAGGCTTCCAAGCCATACGCATAGGGTAGCGACCAGGCGGTGATGTCGTAGGTCAGGGAGTCTTCCAGTTCGGTGACCGGGTCGAGCAGCACCTGGGCCAGCACGCCGCTGGGCTGAGGAGCCGGCACGACCAGGTCGGCTGGCGACAGCTCAAAAGCTTCTTCCCGGCCGGTGGTGTATCGCCAGCCACGCAGGCTTGCCGTTCTCTTCAGGCTTCCGAACTGGATGGCATTGCGCTCCAGCAGGTCGGCCAGGGCTTCGATTCGTCCGGAGCTGTCGTTTTTGATCACATAGGATTGATAAGGGCCGGGCGGTTGGGTGCGGCTGCGCTCGAAGTAGCGGCCAACCTCCCGGAGGATCTCCTGCTGGTGCCGGGCGGCCACTTCCACGGTGGAAAGAGCCGCAGCGGCATGGTGGGCGATCCGGTCGGCCAGGGTGAGGGTGTCGCGGTTCTGGGTGCGAAAGGCGCGGCCGGCTATGCTGTGGCCTCCTTGCTCGTAGGTCATTCCGATCGCGCCGTTGAAGGTGGGCCAGCTGTCGCCGTAACTCGGGTAGAGCAGGTCAAACACTTCGCCGGTGAAGTACAACCAGCCTTTTTCGTCGAAATAGTGCGCGTGATTAGCGCCGATCGTCTCCTGAAAGCGGGCCTGCCAGTCGGAAATGTATTCGTGATAGGGGTGGGCGGCCGGAGCAAAATAATAGGGAGCTTCGGGATATTGCTCGTGCAGGTCGGCATGGAGGTGGGGCATCCACCGATGGTATTCGGCAACCCGTTGCCGGGATTCCACCTGAGTTTGCCAGGCCCAGTCGCGATTGAGGTCGAAGAGGTAGTGGTTGACCCTTCCTCCGGGCCAGGGTTCGTGGTGTTCGCGGGAGAACGGAGCGGGGTCGGGTTGCCGGGCAGCCACATTCCGGTACCAGTGGGTATAGCGGTCATAACCGTCCGGGTTGAGTACGGGGTCGAGCAAAACCACGGTTTTACCAAGCCAGTCCGCCACTTGTTCGTCGCCGGAGCGGGCCAACCGATGCAACACCTCCATGGAGGCTTCGGCCCCTGCAGCCTCGTTGCCGTGTATGCTAAAGCTAAGCCAGACGATGCTCCGGTCCAGAGCCGGGTTCACCTTGCCCGGTATATGGCCGGTTCGCCTCAGGTTATTTTGGCGGATCGCATCCAGTTGAGCCAGGTTTTCCGGGCTTGAAATCGCACACAAAAGGAGAGGCCTTCCCTGATAGGTACGGCCATAGGTCTTGAGGGTCACCCGGTCGGATTCGGCAGCAACATGCCGCACATAGTCCACCAGCAGATGGTGAGGAGTGAACTGTTCGCCCAGTGCATGGGGAAGAAAATCGCTGGGGTGCTGCAATTGCGCAGTAGCGAGCGAGGCCAGAATCAAGAACCCGGCGGCCAGGGGGAAGCGCATCATAAGGGATAGAACGTTTTCGGACCGCAAAGGTAAGGGATTCGAATGAGGGCTCACGCTCCGAAGGTCAGGCCGATCCCGGGTGCTTCGGGCAACTCCACCTTGCCCTGGCGGATGCGCACACCTCTGGCCGGATCGTTGGCCAGCAGCAAAGCGCCGTCCAGGTCGGCCAAATCGGCCAGCGGAAGCAGCTGGGCTGCCGCCGAGATGCCCACCGAAGATTCGGTCATACAGCCGATCATGATCTGCAGACCCAGGCGCCGCCCTTCGCGGATCATCTGCCGGGCCGGCGTGAGGCCGCCGCACTTGACCAGCTTGATGTTGATGCCGTGAAAAGCCCGCGCACAGGCCGGGAGGCTCTCCATTCCCTGGCAGCTTTCGTCGGCAAAGAGAGGAATCGGGCTCTTCCGGAAAAGCAGGGCCTGTTCGGTCCGGCTCGCTACCGGCAGCGGCTGCTCGACCATCTGTACGCCCAGGTCTTTCATTTCCCGTGCGTGATCCAGGAAGATGTCCGTGGTCCAGCCGGTATTGGCGTCTACGAAAAAAGGGGCCTCGGTCTGCCTGCGCAGGGCCCGCAAGACCGGCAGGTCGTCGGGGCCGCCCAGTTTGATCTTGTAGCGGGGCCAGGGATGTGCTCGCTGTTGTGCCAGCACCTGCTCCACCGGGCCCAGGCTGAGGGTGTAGGTGCTGAGGGGCATCTCCCCGGCTTCGAGCGACCAAAGCCGGTGGAGGGCCTTTCCCTGCCGGCGGCCCCAGAGGTCATGGGCGGCTACGTCCAATGCGCAACGCACAAAGGGATGGATCGGCATGTGAGCGAGCAGCTCCTCGTAGAACGATTCGGGCCTCTGCAGCGGATATTGTTCCAGCCTGTGACGGCCAGCCTCCAATTGGGCGATCAGCACGTCGCGGTCCAGCCCGTAATAAGAGGTAGCCACGGCTTCTCCCCAGCCGCTCAGCCCGTCCTGTTCGAGCTCTACCAGCAGGCTGGGCTGTACCTTGCGGGCGCCGTGGGCTGTGACAAATGCCTCGCGCAGCTCCAGGTCGATGGGGTGGATGGTGAGTTTCATCGTTCACGAAATGAATTCAGAGCTTGTTTGGACTTCACCCTTTGGGCTGTTCTTGCCAAATTTTCTCCTGAGCTACGTTGCTCTTCGGTCACGTAGCTCAACAAAGCAAGGGGGCCCTTCCCCTTGCTTTGTTGCTCCCTCAGAGCGCCTTGCTCAGAATAAAATTTGGCTTCGTTCGCTTCAAAAGCGAAATCCCAACAAGCTCTCAGGTTGCCGGTCCGTGCGGGGAGGTCGCTTTTGGGAGAGGGCTTTCCCCGGATATGGGGCTGCCGCTCAGCATTCCGGTACGCGAATGGAAATATTCACCGCCAGCCCCCCCTGCGAGGTTTCCTTGTACTTGCTTTTCATGTCCTGTGCCGTATCCCACATGGTGCGCACCACGTCGTCCAGGCTTACCTTCGCCTGCTTCGGGTCGCTTTCCAGGGCGATATTAGCTGCGGTAATGGCCTTGATCGCGCCCATGCTGTTGCGCTCGATGCAGGGCACCTGCACCAGCCCGCCCACGGGATCGCAGGTGAGGCCCAGGTGGTGTTCCATGGCGATCTCGGCCGCCATGAGCGCTTCTTCCGGGCTTCCACCCAGGCCTTCGGTGAGTGCGGCGGCAGCCATCGCTGAGGACACCCCGATTTCGGCCTGGCATCCTCCCATGGCGGCCGAGATGGTGGACCCTTTCTTGAAAATGCTGCCCACCACGCCGGCCACCAACAGAAAGTCCACAATATCTTTGTCGGTTACGGATTTGCCCGAAAAACAGCAGTAATACATCAGCACGGCCGGGATGACGCCCGACGCACCGTTGGTCGGTGCGGTGACGATGCGGCCAAAGGCTGCATTTTCCTCATTGACAGCCATGGCGAAGCAGCCGATGAGCTTGAGAACCCCCGAAAAATCCACCCGGCATTGCCGGATCAAGCGAACCCATTCCCCTGCATTGGAAGCGGGAAGGTCGCAGAGCAGCTTCTGAGCAACCCGGTGGGCGCGCCGGCTTACCTGAAGACCACCGGGCAAGTGACCGGTGGCGTGGCAGCCGCGGAATATGGCCTCCCGCATAACCTCCCAAATGTGCAGGAGGCCGGCATCGATCTCGGCATGGCTGCGCCAGGAGCGCTCGTTGCCGCGCACCACCCCGGCAATGGACAGCCCCTCTCTTCGACAGTGATTCAGCAGGTCTTCTCCTTTTTCCACCGGCCAGGGGAGCTGAACGCCGGCCCCGGCAGCTGATTCGCCTTCTTTGACCACAAAACCACCTCCCACAGAATAGTAGGTGGATTCGCACAGAAGAAGATCTCGCGGGCCGTAGGCCTGAAATTTCAGGCCGTTGGCGTGAAAGGGCAGGCGCTCGGAAAAGTGAAAAACAATATCCGTGTTCGGATCAAAGGAGATGGGCTTGTCGCCGCCCAGGGGCAGGCGCTTTTCCCGGGCGACACAGGCCGGAAGGCGATCGACCTCCTCCAGGGGCATCGTAACGGGGTCGCAGCCGCACAAACCCAGCAGCAAGGCGATATCCGTACCGTGCCCTTTCCCGGTCAGGGCCAGGGAACCGTACAACTGTACGCTCACCCACCCGACATGGTCGTAGTGGCGGGAGTGTTGAAGTTCTTGAACAAAACGCTCGGCGGCCCGCCAGGGGCCCAGCGTATGGGAGCTGGACGGCCCAATGCCGATCTTCAGCATGTCGAAGACGCTAATTGGTTCCATGGTTCAGGTATTGCGATTTGACAAGCCAAATGTAATACCTGCTTGTGTCCCAAGTATTAATACGGCCTGAAAAACGCGAGGTCGGACATGGCCGATTTCGTCCGTCAGGGGCCGTCCTCCCGGTAGCCGGTATTAGGACGCAAGCATGCCTTGTATGGTTTTCCGGATAAAATGACCTTTCTACCAAGACCTATTTTATCCTGAAAACCGTGAATACCGTTTCAAGTATGAAATGACCTAAAATTTATTTCATACTTGAAACGGTATTACTACCATCCCCTTCTACAACCTGAGGTTTTGACATGCAGCCATTTAGGTACTCACCCGACCCCAAGCTCACGGAAAAATAAAAGGACCATTTTCCATGGGGAGTACGGCAAATCCCTTCCGTCAAATAGGCTCTGACGGTTCGATGTCTGGTTTTTTGGGTTGAAGCGGGAAAGAACTCAGGCGGGTGGGGCGACTCGAATTTTATCCTTGATCGATTGGATCAGCGCAGGGGAAGGCTTCCGGCGATGCACTTTACTTTTTATAAAATCTCTGAAGGATTTTTCCTGGGAGAGGACTTTGAGGTAGGTTGGATTGGACTTGATTTCCTGTAAGAGATCGCGTTCTGCGTGTTCGCTCAGTTCGTTGTCCAGGTACATGGTTACTTTGCGAATGAGTTCCTGATGATTTTGCTGTCCGTTCATGATCAGCTGAATTTTTGGTCAATGTTTTAATCCCGGCGGAGTTGGACACCGGGTACGTAAAAAAACACACACACAGCAGCACACAAAGCCGGCTGGTGTAAGCCTTCAGGGGATATGAACCATGGGATGGCCGGATACAGGCCGAAAAGCCGAAAGAACGCATTCAAGACTTGGATCGATAGTCCTTATAGCCTTTCATTTTGGCGTATTCTTGGAGCTTCTCTTTGAGCATGTTCCGGGCTCTGTGCAACCGGGATCGCACCGTGCCGATCGGAATGTCTACAATTTTTGCAATTTCTTCGTACGTAAACCCTTCAATATCGCAAAGCAGGATCACCACGCGAAAGTCAACAGGCAGGGAATTGATCGCATTGGTGACTTCATCCCCGATCATTTCTTCGAACATCTCCTGGCGAAGATCCATATAGCTGCTGTAGCTGGAGTCTTCTTCATCGTGGTAATTTACCACTTCCTCGTAGTCTACCTGTGTGGGTCGTTTGCTTTTCCTGCGATACTGATTGATGAATACGTTCTTCAAAATCTTGAACAGCCACGCTTTGGCATTCGTGCCTTCGCGATAGCGATCAATGAATCGAAATGCTTTCAGATAGGTTTCTTGGACGAGGTCATTAGCGTCATCCTCATTGTAGGTGAGGTGATACGCAAAGGTGAAAAGCGCATCGATCTGGGGTAGGAATTCCTCCTCAAAAACTCGATTATATTTCTGGCGCTCTTCATTGGTCATCACCGTTGTAAAAGTAGTAAAAAAAGAAAATGACAGCATCACAATCTCGCAAACTCAACAACCGGGTGTGCCGGAAAATAGTTCCGGGCTGCCCAAAAAAATGCGATTAATTCAGCGGGCTCCGGGGTAGCGGGCTTATGACCGGTACATAATCTTCGAACCAATGCAGGGGAGCGGGATTTTTATCACCGGTGCGGGTGTCGCACCAGAAGAAGGAGTAGTACAATTGCTCAAATCCGTGGATTTGTTTGAGCAGGCGTTGCAGTCTTTCTTCTCCGGCGGCGGGCTGGTTGAACAAATGGCGCAGTCGCCAGCTGTAGAAGGCCTCGTCGTGCAGTTCCGCAATCACGAGCACCGGACAGTCACGCGTGAAAGCCGATAAAAAGTCGCGGGCGAATACCCCGTGATGGCGGGTCCAGTCCCGGGGCCAGGATTTGTCTTCCTTGTACTTGAAGGTATCGTGGGCGAAGGCAATGAGCCGCAGGCGCCGCCGGTCGGCACTGGACAATTGCAGGCGATCGATATTGTCGAGCACCTCCCGGATGTGCTTCCAGATCTGCCCCTCCGGATGGCCGAAACGAGGACTGCCCCACAGCAGGCCCCGGATGAAAGCATCCTCCTCAAACAAGGCTTGTTCGATAGGGGTTTCGGGGCGGAGCGTATCCAGCAGTTCTGCAAGCTGCGCATCCCGGTCGTCCCGGGCCCCTCCCGGCTTTTGCTGTGGTGCAGATTTCTTCTCCTCCATATCTTGAATGAAAAACAAATCCGGGAACGCCAAGTTCCCTTTAGGTATCAGGCTGGAACGCGTGCAAGGCGGTTGAAATTTCCCCGCCGGAGCGATCGCCCAAGCTCCCTACATCCCTTATTTTTGTTTTTTTCGCCCGGAAAGCGATCACTTGCTCCCAAAACTGGAGGACCATGCTCAAACAATTCGCCATGCTCGTGCTGGCAGCCATCCTCGGCAGTCTCTTAACCCTCGGGCTGATGGGACCCGGCAGGACAAGGACCGAACCCCCGACAGGCAAATCCCCGCAGGCTCTGCAAGCCGACTTCAAACGGAATACTTCGCCCTACGCGCTGGGAGGCGTCGCGGAGGATTTTCGTTTCGCGGCCCGAAAAGCCCGGCCGGCGGTGGTCCACATTGCTACGACCCATGCCCGTGATCCCTTCTCCAACGAAGGTAGCAATCCTTTTCGGTTCTTTTTTGAAGACGACCCCTTTCCCCCCTCGCCGTTCCGGGATTTTATGCCCAGGGAAGGCACGGGCTCCGGAGTGCTGTACTCTCCGGACGGCTACATCGTGACCAACTACCACGTCATAGCTCAAGCAAAGCGCATCGAGGTGACCTTGTCGGACAACCGAAGCTTTGAGGCCGTGGAGGTGGGCTCGCATCCCGCCGCCGACCTGGCCGTGCTCAAGATCGAAGCCCGCGACCTGCCTACCCTGGAGATAGCCGATGCCCGCCAGGCTGAGGTGGGCGAGTGGGTCTTGGCCATCGGGAATCCGCTGGAACTCATCTCCACCGTGACGGCCGGGATCATCAGTGCCCGCGGTCGCAGGCTGGACCTCTTGCCCGAAGAAGGGGCCATCGAGTCGTTCATACAGACCGATGCCGCCGTAAATCCGGGAAACAGCGGCGGGGCCCTGGTCAACACCCGCGGAGAATTGCTGGGCATCAATACCGCTATCGCTTCCCAAACGGGCGGCTACTCCGGCTACTCCTTCGCCATTCCATCAAATATTGTTAAACGCATCGCCGATGATTTAATACAATTTGGTATTTTTAAGCGTGTATTTCTCGGCCTAGACGTTTCTGAGTTGGATGCCGATTACGCCCGGGAACTCCAGCTGGACGTAGCTCAGGGCCTCGTGGTGGAAGGCATTGTGGACGGCGGGCCTGCGGCCGTCGCCGGCCTCAAAGTCAGAGACCTGATCGTAGCGGCCGACGGCAGAGCGGTGCGAGCCGTACCCGATCTTCAGGAAATCCTGGCAAGTGCTTCTCCGGGAGAAGAGCTCGAGTTGACAATTCTGAGAAACGGCCGGAGGTTGTCGGTTTCCGTCCTTTTAGAAGCCAAGTAAACCGACTCCCTGGTTTAAGAAATTCTTAACAGGCTCGCGGAAACAAATAATTTTTTTAGTCAGTTATGGCGTTAAAGAAACTTGTTTAAAGTTGGTTTTTCGTTTTGTTTTGATGCGTCTGTCTTGCAAGTCAAGGCAGGCGTTTTTTTTGATTTTTTCCCCTCAAAAGATTAATTTGAAGAGGTAGCTGTCATACGCATCCTCACATGTACCAGTGGCTAAACGGCCTGCTCCACCTGATCTTTCCAAGAGTTTGCCCCTGCTGCCGCCAGTATCTGCCGCAGGGGCAACAGGTGGTTTGCCTGTCCTGCGAAAGCCGGTTGCCCTTTACCGGCTACCACGAGCATCCCGATGACAATCCCTTTGTGGACCGGTTTTGGGGCCGGCTGCCCCTGAAGGCGGGTTCCGCCATGCTTCATTTCGGAAAAGGCGGACGGACCCAGCGGCTCATCCACTGCATCAAATACGAGGGTCGCAAAGAGCTGGCTCTTGCGCTGGGGCGATGGTATGGCCATACGCTTTCGGCCGTTCCCGGATTTGCATCCACCGACTTTATCATTCCCGTGCCCCTGCATCCCAAGAAGGAATTGCAGCGCGGTTTCAATCAAAGCAGCTGGTTGGCGCGCGGGCTGAGCGAAAGCCTGGAGGTACCGCTGCTGGAGCGCGTTTTGGTGCGCACGCAATACACGGTCTCACAGACGCAGAAAAGCAGGCTGGAGCGCTTCCAGAATGTAGTTCGCGCTTTTCAGCTGAATGCATCCGAGGAGTTGGAGGGAAAACACTTGCTGCTGGTAGATGACGTACTCACCACCGGGGCAACGCTGGAAGCCTGTGGCCTTCAGTTGCTGAAAAAGGAGGGGGTTAAATTGTCGTTGATCACCCTGGCCATTGCAGATCTGGTCTGATCCCGAAAGGCTGTGGATTTTCCGGGTCAAAACGCGGCGAGGTCACGGACAGGGAAGTCCCTATCCAAGGCGAACTCCAGCGCTCAAGGGGTCCTTTTTTGCGGTTCGAGGACGTACTACCCTTCCACCAGCGTGCCCACGGCTTCGCCCTGAATAATGCGAAGTAGGTTGTTCCCTCCGTTGATGTCGAAAACGACGATGGGCAGATTGTTTTCCTTGCACATCGTAAAGGCCGTCATGTCCATCACGCTGAGGCCCAGACTGATGACCTTGGCAAAGGTGAGCCGGTCGAATTTGATGGCCGCGGGGTCCTTTTCGGGGTCGGCGGAGTAGATGCCGTCTACCCGGGTGCCTTTGAGGATGACGTCTGCATTGATCTCGTTGGCCCGGAGGGCGGCGGCCGAATCGGTTGTAAAGTAGGGGCTGCCCGTGCCGGCCGAGAAGATGACTACCCGGCCTTTTTCGAGATGCCGAATGGCTCGGCGGCGAATGTAGGGCTCGGCGACCTGCTTCATCTCAATGGCCGAGATCAGGCGGGTGTACAGGCCTTTGGCTTCCAGGGCACTTTGAAGGGCCATGCCGTTGATCACCGTGGCCAGCATGCCCATGTAATCCCCCTGTACGCGTTCGATGCCAGCCTCCTCGGCCTGCAGGCCCCGGAAAATATTGCCGCCGCCGATGACGACGGCCACTTCTACGCCCTCTTGCGTAAGTACTCTGATCTGATCGGCATAGTGGGACAACATGCCCGGGGAAATGCCGAACCCCTGCTCTCCCATCAGCGATTCGCCGCTGAGTTTGAGCAGAATCCGTTTGTATTTAAGCGCCATACCTCCATTGGGTTCTTGGAAAGATACAATTCTTTCCAGGGCAAAAAAAAGGCGAACCAGTTTGCCGGTTCGCCTTGCGTTCGGTTTTCGACTTACCCGAGTTCCACATGTCGGAACCCGGTGACCGTCAGGTCGTTGTTGACCGATTTGAGGTAATCGGCCACCGTCTGTTTATTGTCCTTGACAAATTGCTGGTTGAGCAGGGTGTTCTCCTTGAAGAACTTGCCCAACTTGCCTTTGGCGATCTTTTCGAGGATCTGCTCGGGTTTGCCTTCCTGCCGGGCCTGCTCCTTGCCGATCTCGATCTCTTTTTCGATCACAGAGGGATCCACCTGATCCTTGTCGACCGCGATAGGGCGCATGGCCGCCACCTGCATGGCCACGTCGCGTCCGGCATCGTACACAGCATCGCCGGGCTCGTTGAGGCCCACGAGTACACCGGCTTTGTAGCCCATGTGAATGTAGGGGGCCACCACCGGAGCTTCAAGGCGCTCATAACTCAACTCCATCTTTTCGGTGAACTTGGCCAGCAAATCTTCGTAGAGTTCTTTTACGGTCCGCCCATCGGATATCTTGGCATTCATCAGGGCGTCCGTCGACTCGGGGAAGTGATTCAGGGCAGCTTCGGCTATGTCCTTGGTGCCCTGAATGAACTCGTCGTTCTTGGCGACGAAATCGGTTTCGGAGCTCAATTTCACGACGACGCCCCGGCTTTTATCGTCGTTTACCAGTGCAATTACGACGCCTTCCTTGGCTTCGTTTTCGGCGCGCTTGGCCGAGACCTTTTGTCCTTTTTTGCGCAGGACCTCAATGGCTTTTTCAAAATCGCCTTCAGCTTCTGTAAGGGCTTTTTTGCAATCCATCATGCCCGCACCGGTCATTTCCCGTAGTTTCTTGATGTCGGCAGCTGAGATGTTAACAGCACTCATGGGTGAAAATGTATTTAGATGGGTGAGAAATACCTTTGGCGCGGCTAGCTACTGGCTGCCTCGGCTTCGGATTTGGCTTTGTTGCGTTCTTCCAGTCCTTCCCGGATAGCCCCGGCTACGAAACGGGTGACGGCCTCGATGGATTTGGACGCGTCATCATTGGACGGTATGGGGTAATCGACCAGGTTGGGATCGGAATTGGTATCCACCATGGCAAAGGTGCGGATGCCCAGCTTGTGCGCTTCGGCCAGGGCAATGTGCTCGTGGTGGATGTCTACGATGAACATAGCGGCCGGCAGGCGATTCATGTTGGCAATACCGCCCAGCACCTTCTCCAGCTTGTTCCGCTCGCGGGTGAGCGTGAGCCGCTCTTTTTTGGTAACGCTGGTCAGCGAGCCGTCCTGCAGCATGCGGTCGATGCTGTTCATTTTCTTGATGGATCGGCGTATGGTGGAGAAGTTGGTCATCATGCCACCCAGCCAGCGCTCGGTCACATAGGGCATGCCCACGCTGCGAGCCTGCTCGGCCACCATATCCTTGGCCTGTTTTTTGGTGGCCACAAACATGATCTTGCGTCCGGATTTGGCCATGCTGCGCAAGGCTTTACCGGCTTTGTCCATGCTGGTGAGGGTCTGGTTGAGGTCGATGATGTGGATTCCCTTGTGCTCCATAAAGATGTAGGGAGCCATTTTGGGGTTCCATTTGCGCTTGAGGTGGCCAAAGTGCACCCCTGCGTCCAATAGTTGCTTATATGTAGGCGTATCCATGTTCGGTCGGTTAGCTTTTGGAAAAATAGAAGTGCCCGTGCACTAGCGCTTGGAGAACTGGAAGCTCTTGCGCGCTTTGGGCTTTCCGTATTTTTTGCGTTCTACCTCGCGGGCATCGCGGGTGAGGAATTTTTTGTCTTTCAGCGGCTTGCGGAAGTCTTCGTTGAGCTTCACCAGTGCGCGGGAAACGCCCATGCGAATGGCCTCGGCCTGTCCTTTGTAGCCGCCGCCGTCCACTATGACCTTCAGGTCATAGGCATTTTCCAGCTCCACCGTCTGGAATGGCGCTTTGATGTTGGCCTGAATGTGCGGTTGCGGGAAGTACTCTTCCAGTTTGCGACCGTTTACAACGACCTGGCCGTTGCCCTTGGTGAGGTAGACGCGTGCTACAGAAGATTTCCGGCGTCCTATTGCATTGATCATATCCATGATGCCTTAGCTTTTGAGCTTCTTAGAAAGGAAGAGGTTCGGGTTGTTGGGCACCATGGGGGTGCTCCGGACCCTCGTATACGTGCAGTTTGCGGAACATGGCCCGCCCCAGCCGGTTCTTGGGCAGCATGCCCTTGACGGCCAGCTCGACCACCCGTTCGGGGCGCTTGGCCATCATATCGGCAGCCAAGCGGCGCTTCTGGCCGCCGGGATAACCCGAATAGGTCTGGTATTCCTTCTGGTTTACCTTGTTGCCGGTGAAGCGGATCTTATCGGCATTGATGACGATAACGAAATCACCGCAATCCACGTGAGGCGTGTAGGAGGGCTTGTGCTTGCCGCGAAGTATTCCGGCAATGTGCGAGCAGAGGCGGCCTACTACTTCTCCCTCCGCATCTACGACATACCATTTGCGCTCAACTTCCTCGTTTTTGGCGGAGCGCGTTTTATAGCTTAATGTATCCACAATGCTTGGATCTTTTTGTGTCAAAAATGGCCCTTCCTCAGAGCGGGCCTGAAAAGGCGAGTGCAAAAGTAGCCCGACTAAGCCCAAAAACCAAGCTTTTTTTGAAAAAATATGACCTGTCGAATGCGTAAAGCCCTGAAAAACAGGTAAAATTTCGCATCCTTTTTTAAGCGGTCAGGTGGAGAAGCCAAAATTCGCGAGCCCTGAGGCCCTTTGAACGGGCAGTTAATCCGGAAAATTCACCGAATTTTCCGCCCGGA
>CAZQSF010000099.1:0-13438 GCA_964595955.1 uncultured Saprospiraceae bacterium | reverse complement strand
GTTATTATCCGTACCCAAATTTGGGCCCACAAAATTTTGCAATTGTCAGGGTTAACCCTGACATAAGTAGCTGAAAACAAGCTTGTTTTCAGCCACTTATCGTCATTATTCATGGTAATCCGTGAATAATTCGGGTTAAACCATTTGGTTGTGGGCCTGTTTTTCCAAGGACGAATTTTTAAGGCTAATTTTACCCTTCCGAATCTATGACACACCCATCCAATCTGGAGAGAATGCAGGATGATCCTACGGCTTCTTCTCGCAAGCGCGACCACATCGAACTGGCGTTCCAGTCCCAGATCGACCGACGGCAATTGGATGGGCGCTTCTACTACGAGCCCATGCTGACGGGCCATCCCGAAGCGGGCAGCCTGCCCGTCAGCGAGTTGGCCGGCAAGCAGCTGAAGGCACCCCTGTGGGTCTCGAGCATGACCGGAGGCACGGCCCTGGCCCATACGATCAACCACAACCTGGCAAGGGCCTGCCGCGATTTCGGCATGGGCATGGGGCTGGGGTCGTGTCGCAGTCTTTTGTACGGCGACGACACCCTGGACGACTTCAACGTTCGGCCGACTTTGGGGCCGGATGCGCCTCTTTTTGCCAATCTGGGCATTGCTCAGGTTGATCAGCTTATACAGCGGAGCGAATTGGATCTGCTCCGCCGGCTGGTGGACAAGCTGCAGGCCGACGGGCTTATTATCCACGTCAATCCGCTGCAGGAGTGGTTGCAGCCGGAAGGGGATCGCTACAGCACGCCTCCGGTGGCCATCGTAGAGGAAGTACTCGAAGCCGTTGATTTTCCGGTCATCGTCAAGGAAGTGGGCCAGGGCATGGGCCCGGAGAGCCTGCGAGCCTTGCTCCAATTGCCCCTGGCGGCTGTAGATTTTGCCGCCAACGGCGGTACCAACTTTGCCAAACTCGAACTCTTACGCAATACCGAACAAGCCCAAACCATCTACGGGCCTCTGGCGCTGGTGGGCCACAGTGCAGAAGATATGGTTCAGCTGACCAATGAACTGGTAGCGGAATCGGCACAAGACCTGCGCTGCCGCCAGCTCATCATCTCGGGCGGTATCCGCACCTTTCTGGACGGATACTATTGTATGCAAAAGGTAACCTTGCCGGCCATTTACGGCATGGCATCGGCCTTTTTGAAGCGCGCCCGGGCTGAGTACGAACCGCTGGCCCAGTTTGTAGAAAGTCAAATTCAGGGATTGGAGCTGGCCTATGCCTTTTTGCGGGTACGCCAATGAGCTTCGTTTTCCCAGCCCCTAACAGCTAGTCATGCGAAAAGGAACCATCACGGGCTTTTCCAAAAAAAGCAAAGCGGACAAAATCGACTGGATCGCTCGGCAGTTCAGCTCCGATCCGGCGGCCACCCGGGCCGTATTGGAGCAGTTTTGGCAGGAGGATCCCAAACTTCAGCAACTGCTGGACGGCTTCAGTGAAAACACCCTTTCCAATTACCCGCTCCCCTACGGCGTAGCGCCCAATTTCCTCATCAACGGCGAGGCGTATGCCCTGCCCATGGTCATTGAGGAAAGCTCGGTGGTAGCTGCGGCTTCCAGTGCAGCCAAATTCTGGCTCCAGCGGGGTGGCATTCGGGCGGAGGTGCTTTCCACGACCAAGGTGGGACAGGTGCACTTTTACTGGAGCGGCCGGAAGGAACAACTCCAGGCGGTCTTGCCCGAACTCAAAGCCCAAATGCTGCAGGATGCCGCCCCCCTCACGGCCAATATGGAATCGAGAGGCGGGGGCGTTACCGGTTTGGAGCTGATCGACTATGCCGGGCAGGAACCGGGCTACTTCCAGCTTCGGGTCTATTTCGAGACCTGTGATTCCATGGGTGCCAATTTCATCAATTCGGTGCTGGAGTCGTTTGCCGAAACCCTGGAGGGCTACGTGCAGGCCAGCGGCCACTTCTCCGCCGATGAGCAGGACCTGACGGTGGTCATGGCCATCCTGTCGAACTACACCCCTCAATGTGTAGTGCGCGCCTGGGTGCGCTGCCCCATCGAAGAGCTGGCCGAACCCTGCCACGACATGGCGGCGGCTGATTTTGCCGAACGGTTCCGGAAGGCTGTGCGCATTGCCGAGATCGATCCCTACCGGGCCGCCACCCACAACAAGGGTATTTTCAACGGCGTGGATGCCGTTGTGCTGGCAACCGGCAACGACTTCCGGGCGGTAGAAGCCTGCGGCCATACCCATGCGGCCCGCGACGGCCGGTACACCAGCCTGAGCCACTGCTCGCTGGAGAACGGCCAGTTCCGTTTCTGGCTTGAGTTGCCCCTGGCGATGGGTACGGTAGGCGGCCTGACCCAGTTGCATCCCCTGGCGAAACTTTCGTTGCAGCTGTTGGGCAATCCTTCGGCTCCGGAGCTCATGTGCATTGTGGCGGCGGCCGGTCTGGCTCAGAACTTCGCCGCTTTGCGCTCGCTGGTCACTACCGGTATCCAGCGCGGTCATATGAAAATGCACCTTCAGAACATGCTCCACCACCTGGGCGCCAGCGAATCGGAAGCCCGGGAAGCCCGCGCCCATTTTGAAGGTAAGACCGTGAGCTTCAATGCGGTGCGCTCCTTTCTGGACCAGCGGCGCATGCCCCTGACGGCCAACAAGAAGTAAAGAGATGCCGGGAAAACTGGCGAGGGGGCGTACAGGCAGATTTCGGGTTTGAAAACAAGCAAGATGGAGTTTTACGCCCCGGGCAAACTTTTGCTTTCCGCCGAGTACGCGGTACTGGACGGCGCCCTGGCGCTGGCCCTGCCCTGTAGGCTGGGGCAACAGCTGTCGGTTGCCAAGTCGGATCGTCCCGGAATCCATTGGACCAGCCTGGATCGCGAGGGCAAACCCTGGCTGGAGGCTTCCTTTCAGCTGCCTTTGTCCTCCGGCGCCCCTTCCGCTGCCTCCCTTTCTGCACGAGATCGGCTCGAGCAGATCCTGGATCAGGTGGAAAAGCTACGGCCCGGGTTTTGGCAACGAACCGGCCCGGTGCAAGTGACGACCCGGCTGGAATTTCCGCAAGACTGGGGCCTGGGCAGCAGCTCCACCCTCATCGCCCTGCTCGCCCGATGGGCTGGGGTAGATCCCTTCGCCCTGCTGGCGCAAACCTTCGGGGGGTCGGGTTACGATCTGGCGTGTGCACTGGCCGACGGCCCCCTGCTGTATCGCAAGAGCCCGGACGGCCCCCGATGGGTAACCGTGCCCTTTCGACCGCCTTTTGCGGAGGCCTTCTACTTCTTGCATTTGGGCCGAAAACAGGACAGCCGCGAGGGCATCCGGCAGTACCGCAGCCAGGCCAGGCTGGGTAAGACGCTGTTGGCCCGCTTCGACGACTGTACCCGGCGCATGCTTTGTGCCGGGTCGTTGGCGGAGTTTGAGAACGAACTGGCCTGGCACGAGGCCGAGATCGGGCGGTTGCTCCGAATGACTCCCGTCAAAGCAGCTCGCTTTCCCGATTACTGGGGCCAGGTCAAATCCCTGGGCGCCTGGGGAGGCGATTTTGTTCTCGCCACCAGCACGCATTCCGAATCCGAGACCCGTTCCTACTTCGAAAAATTGGGCTATACCACGGTTTTTCCGTATCATAAGATGGTATTAGCACCCTGACCGCATGCCCGCTTCCTGGTACGACGGCCACATCAGCCGGATCGAAAACGTGACAGCCAATACCTGGCGTTTTTGGGTGGCCCTGCCCAAAGGGCAAACCCTCGACTTCCGGGCCGGGCAATTTGTAACGATGGACCTGCCCATACACGAGCGCAAGGTAAAGCGCTGGCGCAGCTATTCAATTGCCAGCCCGCCGCATCAAAGCAGCGAACTGGAGTTTTGCATCGTGCGCCTGGAAGGCGGGGCTGCATCCCGCTATTTCTTTGAGGAAGTGAAAGTGGGTACCCCCATCCGATTCAAGGGACCCAACGGAAAATTCGTGCTCTCCGAACCGGTGGTGCGCGACCTGGTGCTCATCTGTACCGGAACGGGGGTAGCTCCCTTTCGCAGTATGCTCCTGGACCTTCAACACCGGGGCGGATCCTATCGCACGATCCATCTCATTTTCGGGACCCGCTATGCCGAGGGAATCCTTTACCGAAGCGAATTTGAACAGCTGCTGGGCGACCTGCCTCGCTTTCGGTACTCGGTGGCGCTCTCGCGCGAGCCCGCCCTTCGGAAGGAGGACTTTTCCTTTCCCGTGCAAAAGGGATACCTGCACGCCCTGTATCTCAAGGAATACGCAGCGGCGCGCCGGGATGTGGACTTTTACCTGTGCGGCTGGCGAAACATGATCGATGAAGCCCTGGAAAACCTCTCCGACAAGCTGGGTTACGAAAAGTCCCAAATCCACTTTGAATTGTACGGCTAGCCAAAATTCAACGCGCTGCCAAACCAAGCCTGCCAATTTGTGTTAGTTTTGTGGAACCAGTCTAAATAAACCGAAGCTTATGGAACCTACTGCGACCAAGAGTCCGGTGATGTTGTATACAGAGCAAACGCCCAATCCCGAATCGTTGAAGTTTGTCACCAATCGAATGTTGTACAAAGGCACGGCCGACTTCCGCGAAGAGGAGCTTGCCCGTAAATGGTCTCCCCTGGCCACCGAGCTTTTTGCCATGCCCTTTGTGAAAGGGGTTTACGTGTGCAACAACTTCGTGACGGTCACCAAGGAGATGAATTACGGCTGGGAAGACATTATGCTCAAGCTCAAGGCCTTTATCAAGGATTATGTAGAAGCGGGAAAAGAGATCGTCAAGGACGGCTTTGCCGAGGAAATGGACAAGATCGAAGCCGAACGCGGTGCCAGCTATGAATATTCAGAAGACGAAGCTGAAATCGTCAAACGCATCAAGGATTTGATCGATACCTACGTGAAGCCGGCCGTGGAAATGGACGGCGGCAACATCGAGTTCAAAAAGTGGGACAAAGGAGTGGTGACCGTCTTGCTCCAAGGAGCCTGCAGCGGCTGCCCTTCCTCGACGGTAACCCTCAAGGCGGGCATCGAAGGTATGCTCAAGCGCATGATCCCGGAAGTGCAATCGGTAGAAGCGGAGATGGGGTAGGATCCTTTTCCCCCGACGGATCAAAAAAACGCAAAACGCCTTTTGCAGCCCGGCTGCAAAAGGCGTTTTGCGTTTGCCCCTAATCCAAAGGGCTCAAACTGTATGGAAATTGGGCCGCTTGCTCAAAGGGTCGAAAAAATATTTGGAAAAAGAGGGCTTCTGCCGAACTTTTTATTCTGTTTCTCTCGCAAACCCCGGTATTCACGGTTCTCAGAAAAATTTGGCTTCCGCTGTACAGGTATTGGGCACGAAAATCACAGCCTGTATGCGGGGGACGCTTCCCGTCGAATTCCTCAAACCTAAATAGCAGATGCACATGAGACCCTTTAATTACCTGTTTGCCTTTCTCGTTTTTACCCTGCTCTGGCAGAGCCAGGGCCTGGCCCAGCGCAATTGCGCCACCATGGACGTGCTGGAGCAGCAGCTCCAGGAAGACCCCGGTATGCTGCAGCGCATGAACGCCATCGAGCGCTATACCGAGCGCTACATTCAGCAGCTTCCCCAAATCGGCGAGAGCCGAAATGTGATCACCATACCCGTGGTGGTGCATATTGTATACAACAATTCCACCGAGAACATCAGCGATGCGCAGATCTTCTCGCAGATGGATGTACTCAACGACGACTTCCGCCGGCTCAATGCCGATGCCGACAACACCTGGCCGCAGGCGGCGGATATCGAGGTCGAGTTCTGTCTGGCTACCGTGGATCCCAACGGCAATGCCACCAGCGGCATCACGCGCACTTCCACTTCGGTAAGTGCGTTCGGTACCAACGATGCCGTGAAGTTCACTTCCTAGGGCGGTAAGGACGCCTGGCCGGCCGGCGACTACCTCAACATGTGGGTGTGCGACATCAGCGGCGGCATCCTGGGCTATGCTCAGTTCCCCGGCGGCCCGGCCAATACCGACGGCGTGGTGATGGACTACCAGTACTTCGGCACCATCGGCACGGCCACGGCTCCCTTTGACCTGGGCCGCACCACCACCCACGAAGTGGGCCACTGGCTCAACCTGCGCCACATCTGGGGCGACGGGCCCTGCAGCCAGGACGATTTTGTGAGCGATACGCCCACTTCCGATGCGCCTAACTACGGCTGCAACATCGGCCACGTATCGTGCTCCACCACCGATATGGTTCAGAACTACATGGACTACTCGGACGACGCCTGCATGAACCTGTTCACAAGCGGTCAGCGAAACCGGATGCGCGCCCTCTTCAATCCCGGCGGCTTCCGCGAGAGCCTGCTGAGTTCTAACGGCTGCGGCACACCCAGCGGCGGCGGGGGCAGCACCTGCTCCAGCACCGAGAGCAGCTTCCCTGCCAACGACGATTTTGAGAGCGGCCTCGACGGCTGGACCCAGGCTACGGGCGACGACCTGGACGCGCTGCAGCGGCGGCACGCCCTCCAGCAATACCGGCCCCTCCGGCGCCGCCTCCGGCACCTTTTACATGTACATCGAGGCCTCCAGCCCCAACTATCCCAGCAAGACAGCGAACTTCAATTCGCCCTGCTACGACCTCAGCAGCCTGAGCAATCCGGAGTTCGACTTTCAGTACCACATGCTGGGCAATGCCGTGGGTACCTTGCGGCTGGAAGCCAGCACCGACGGCAGCTCCTGGACCGAGCTCTGGTCGCGCAGCGGCACCCAGGGCAGCGCCTGGAACAGCGCCAATGTATCCCTGGCGGCCTATGTCGGCGAGGCCGAACTGCGCCTTCGCTTTCGCGGCACAACAGCTTCCAGCTGGCAGGGCGATATGTGCATCGATGGGCTCTCCCTCTCCGATGCGGGCTCCGGTGGCGGCGGCTGCACGGACAACGAAGTGACCCTCACCCTGGTCACCGACAACTATCCCGGCGAAACCACCTGGACCCTCACCGATGCCGGCGGCAGTACAGTGGCTTCCGGCGGACCGTACGGCAGCCAGGGCACGACCTATACCGAGACCTTCTGCCTGCCCGACGGCTGCTACGACTTCAACATCTTCGACAGCTATGGCGACGGCATCTGCTGTGCCTACGGCAACGGCTCCTACACCCTGACGGACGATGCCGGCAACACCCTGGCCAGCGGCGGCAGCTTCGGCTCCAGTGAGAGCACCAACTTCTGCCTGGGCGGTTCCGGTGGCGGTGGCGATCCCTGCCCGGCCATCGACTTCAACAATTACACCATCAACAGCTACGGCAACGGGCAGGATGCCGGCAGCTTCCAGATACAGGATGGCGGGGCCACCCTCTTCATCCAGAACAATGCCTGGAAGGCCATCTCTTTTCCCTATACCGTCACTGCCAATACCGTGCTGGAATTCGACTTCGGATCGACTATACAAGGCGAGATTCACGGGCTGGGATTCGACAATGATAACGGCATCAGCTCCAACCTCACCTTCAAGGTGCACGGAACGCAAAACTGGGGCATCACCAATTACGACAATTACCCCGGCAGTGGCTGGGTGACCTACACCATTCCCGTGGGCTCCTTCTATACCGGCACTTTCGACCGACTTGTTTTCGTGGCCGATCACGATGGCGGGGACCGCAACGGCAACAGCTTCTTCCGCAATGTGCGGGTTTACGAGGGCAGCTGCAGCGGCGCCCGGGGTGCTGCACCCGCTTTTGCAGGCACCATCGAGCATGCCTCCGGTACCCATCTTCAATTGTTCCCCAATCCGGCCCGGGATGTGCTTACGCTCAACCTGGACGTGGAGGAAGCTGGAAACGCCCAGATCCTCGTTACGGACGTGGCGGGTAAGATCCTGCGCCTGCAGGATCTGAGCCTGAGCAGCGGGGCAACGAGCATTCCACTCCGCGTGGCCGATCTGCCGGCAGGGGTGTACTTCCTGCGCTTTAGCCAGGGTGATGTTCGGGAAACGCGTCGCTTCGTGATCGCTCGCTAGGCGAGCACCTCCTCCCGCTTTCACCACCCAGCCCCCTTTTGCTGCCGAGCAAAAGGGGGCTTTTTTCAAAATGTACGGCCTGTCCGTAGCCGAGCAAACCATGCCATGGCCCCGCACTCGCCCCAGGAGAACCGGTTGCTCCGATTATCGAGTGACCGATATACAATTCCGACGTCTTAAAATCGTTACCCCATTCGACAGCTACAGAACACAAAAGCATGCTTCCCCTTACGCATTCCCACCATCGAACGCCATCCTTTTCTGAATTGCAGCAAATGCTACAGTACTACTTTTCGGCCTTTCCGGAGGGAAAGCTTCGGCCGCTCCATAAACAATTGCTTGCGGCAGGCCTCTCGCTGGTCGAGCTGGAATACTATGCCCGCCGGATCAAGCCGCAGGCCGAGACCATTGCCAACTGGATCGAACAGATACCTACCCGGGGCAACCTGCTGGCCTATAGCCTGGAGGTGTTTTACGATATGAACTGGGAGGGGGTAAGTATGAGCCCGGAGCGCCGCCAATTGGTGAAGACCTTGCGCTCAATCTGTGGCGTGATCAAACCGGTGTCTGTTCCGGAGGTCGACGAGGAGGAAGCGGCCGAAGATGAAGCAGTTGAGCTGCTGGGCCGGGAAATGGAAGAAGAGCTCGACGAGCTGTTTCGGAAACTCGCCAAGCGCGAGCGTCTCAAAAAACCGGGCCTGTCTTCGCTGTTCACTTCAAAAGGTAGCGAGGGCTCCTGCTGACGAACCATCCCAAAAACGCGATTTTGGCCTCTTCCCGATTTGGGAAGGGGCTTTTTTATGGGGTACTCAGGACGCCAAAGGCCAGATACATCAGCGCGGCGCCGCCACCGGCCAGCAAGGCATAGGGCAGTTGGGTCTTGACGTGATCGATGTGATCGGTGGCGGAGGCCATACTGGAAAGGATGGTCGTATCCGATATGGGCGAACAGTGGTCGCCGAAGACGCCCCCGCCGATGGAAGCGGCAATAGTGGCATAGATGGGGGCCTCCATAGTCTCGGCCATGGGCACGGCGATGGGGATCATGATGGCAAAAGTGCCCCAGGAGGTACCGGTGGAAAAGGCGATCACGCTGCTGATGAGAAAGCAGAGCACGGGCACCAGCCCGGGCGACAGCCATCGGCCGGCCACCTCCGCCACGTAGGGCCCCGTGCCCATGCTGCGGCACACATTCCCAATGGCGAAGGCCATGAGCATGAGCAGGGCCAGCGGCACCATGCCGGAGATGCCCTTCAGGCTGAGGTCCACCAGCTCGTTCAGTTTGAACAGGCCCTGCAGCCGGTAGAAGACGAGGGTGAACAGCAGGGCCGTCAGCACGGCGATGAGCACGGCCTTTGTACCCGAGCCCTGCCCGATGGCGAAGAAGGCCGTACCCCAGAAGCCGGCATCCGGACGGGCGGTCTGGGCATCGCCCCAGCCGGTATAGGCCAGCATGACCGGCATCATGGCCACCATGACCGCGATGGGCCAGATGAGGTTGCGAGCCAGGGGGCGGATGCCTTGCTTGGGCCCCTGCCCGGTGAGTTCCTCGCCCACCATGGGCTGGGCGCCGGGGGAAAGCAGTTCGCCCGTGGTGCGCACCCGCTGCTCGGCAGCCCGCATGGGCCCCAGGTCGCGCCCGGTGAGGATGACGGCGAGGACGAGCAGCAGCGCCAGCATGGGGTAAAAATTGACGCCCACCGACAGCATGAGCACCCGGAAGGGATCGTCGAAGCCCTGGGCCAGCAGCAGGGTCATGATGAAAGCGCCCCAGCCGTTGAAGGGCAGCAGGATGCTGGAAGGGGCCGAAGTGGAGTCGGCGATGTAGGCCAGCTTTTCGCGCGAAAGGCGCAGCCGCTCGAAGACCGGCCGGTACAGCGCACCTACCGTGAGCACAGAGATGCTGCTCTCCACGAACAGCAGCATGCCCGTGAGCCAGGCCAGCAGCTGCACCACCACCCGGCTGCTGCCCGTGCGGCGCTGCTCGTAGCGCTCCAGGATGCGGTTGACCTGCCCGATGAAGCCCTCTACCCCGCCCGAGCGCTGCATGAGAACGATGAGTGAGCCCACCAGCGCACAGAACATGATGGTGCGCATGCTGCCGGCATCGGCAAAGACACTGACCAGCCCCTCTATGGTGTCCAGGCTGGCCGTCCATACCTGCCCGTCGTTCATGATCAGCCAGCCCAGCCAGATGCCCAGCAGGAGGGAGACAAAGACCTGCCGGGTAAGTATGGCCAACACGATGGCGATCAGGGGCGGCAAGAGGGACAGAATTCCGTAGCTTTCCTCCATGAGGGCTAAAGGTAGGTATATGGGCAGGTATTTTCCCTTCCGGGCTTTTGGAAACCGGGCCAGACGATCTCTGCTTTCGACCCTGAGCCTTTTACTGTCTGGATCTTTTCTGTGGGGGCAAGCGGTGGATACGGTTCGCTTGACTGACAGCCTGCAGGCCCTGGTGACCGAGGGCATATGCGAGAGGGCTTTTCCCGGAGCCCAGGTGCTGGTGCTCCACCGGGGGAAGGTCCTGTTTCACCAAGCCTTCGGCTACCACACCTACGACAGCCTGCGGCCGGTGCAGCCCGACCACCTCTACGACCTGGCTTCCATTACCAAGGTGAGCGGACCCTTGCCGGCCCTGATGCGGTTGTTCGGCCAGGGCCGGTTTGACCTGGACGCGCCCCTGAAGCAGTACCTGCCCCATTTCAGACGCAGCAACAAGGCCGGGCTGACCTTTCGCGAGATGCTGGCCCACCAGGCCCGCCTGCGGCCGTGGATCCCCTACTGGCAGGGCACCCTCAAGGGGCACGCCCGCTATCCCTGGCAGAAGCGCTGGGATGCTGCGCGCACCAACGACGGCCGCTTTCGGGCGAAAACCCTGCGCGCCGACTCCTCCCGCCGCTTTCCCATTCGCATTACCGACAGCCTCTGGCTGCACCGCCGCTTTAGGGACAAGCGCATCTACAAGGCCATTCGCAAATCACCCTTGCTGGAGGAGGCGGGCTACCGCTATTCCGGCCTGCTCTTTTACCTCCTGCCCGAGCTGATCGAACAGCTCAGCGGGCGGGAGTACCGGGGCTACCTGCAGGAGGAGATCTACCGCAAGGTCGGCGCCCGTACCCTGGGCTATTGCCCTCTGGAGCGCTTTCCCCTAGAGCGCATTGTACCCACCGAACGGGATACCTTTTTCCGCAAGCAGCTGCTGCACGGCCTGGTGCACGACGAAGGGGCAGCGCTGATGAAGGGCGTTTCCGGCAATGCCGGCCTGTTCGGCACGGCCGAAGACCTGGGCAAGCTCATGCAACTCTATCTGCAACGGGGGATCTGGGAAGGGGATACCCTGCTGCGGCCCGAGGTGGTGGACCAGTTCACTGCCTACCAGTACCCCGGCAACCGGCGGGGCCTGGGCTTCGACAAGCCGCCGCTGGAATACGTATGGGGGCAGAGCTACATCGCCCCCGGCGCAAGCCCGGGGAGCTTCGGGCATGCCGGCTACACGGGCACCTTTGCCTGGGTGGATCCCGAAGCGGAGCTGGTGTTCATTTTCCTGTCGAACCGGGTGTACCCCAGCCGGCTCAATCGAAAACTGTACCAATTGAACCTGCGGCCGCGCATGCACCGGGCGGTGTACCGGGCGATCGGTGGGAAGTAATGGCTGCTATACCCCTATCAAAAAGGTTTGGGCGCGCCCAAACCGCTTCGCGCAGCTCATCGTTTTTCCCGAAGTATTCCTACCCGCTTATCCGGATTGGACCTGGCGCATCCCCGACAGCCGGGCTGCTGAACGGAACGCCCACTGCTTCCGCCCGGATGTGTTCACCTTTTCCTGGGGGGCCGAAAAACCAGGGCAAAACCCAGGGCCGTAAGCAGGCCGATGCCGCCCGGCACCCACCAGATGTGCAGCCAGTCGTGGGTCTGCTCCGAAATTGTAAAGGCCTGCACCACCTCGCCGGCCAGGGCGGCGCCCACCCAGCCGGCCAGGCCCAGGCTCAGCAGGGTGAGGAAACCCTGGGCTGTGCTGCGCAGGCTGGGCGGCATCTGGCTGTCGATCCAGATCTGGGAGGCCACCACGGTGAAGTTGAAGCCCAGCCCGTGCAGGGCGATGCCCAGGTAGATCATCCAGGCGCCGGCATTTGCATTGCCGTAGGCGAAGAGCACATAGCGGATGCCCCAGGCGAACAAGCCCAGGGCCACCACCCACTTGAAGCGCCAGTGCTGCAGAAACCAGGGCAGGCTCAGCATGAGCACCACCTCCGACACCTGCCCCCAGGTCATATTGCCCGCCGGATAGGGAAAGCCGATCTCGGTGAGGAAGGGATTGGTAAAGCTGTAGTAGAAGGAGCCCGGAATGGCGATGAGGGTCAGGCTGAGGAAGAGGATGGCGATGGGCCTTCGCCGAAGCAGCACCCGCAGCTCCGGGCTGAAGATGGCCCGAAAACCGCGCCGCTTCTTGGTGGCGGCAGGGGGCGTGTGCGGCAGGGCAAAGGACAGCAGGCCCAGCCCCAGCGAGCAGGCCGCCGCCATGCGCATGGGGTAGGGCGTGGGCTCCCAGCCCAGGGCGCTCACCAGGATGCCGGCGGCGATCCAGCCCAGGGTGCCCCACACCCGCACCCGCGGAAAATCGCGGGCCGCCCGGGGCAGGTGGTAGAGGGCCAGGGCGTTCATCAGGGCAAAGGTGGGCACCAACAGCAGGGCATAGGCCACCAGCAGGGGAAAGAACCAGCCGAAGGGCTCCACCCAGGACACGCCCAGCAGCAGGCCGCCCCCGCTGAGGTAGAGCAGGCTCAGCAGGCGGTTGGCCGGCACCCGCTGATCGGCCACCCGGCCCAGCAGGAAGGGCGTGACCGTGGCCGCAATGGCCGTACTGCTATACACCAGGCCCACCTCGCGCGCATTGTAGCTGAGGGTCTCCAGCAGGTAGGTGCCCAGCGTCACAAACCAGCCGCCCCACACGAAGTACTGCAGGAAAAAGGTGAGGGCCAGGATGGGATAGTGGCGGTTCATGCGGGGCCAAAGATAGAGGCATTCGGTCCGAAATGGGTTGCGAATGCCCCTTCGCAAACGAGTTGGAAGGCGGCCGGCTTGCCGGCTACTTCGCCCGCAAGCGGCAAGCCGAAATGGATGCGCTATTTGAATATAATGCAAGGGGTGCCGCTTTGCGACGCATTTGCTGGAACCGCAACTGAGGAGGGCTCGCACTCGGGAGCAGACCTACGGTAAATTCAGGAGTTGCTTGGGCATAGTTGTACGTAGACCACCTAAATTTATACCCAAATCACAGGAAAAGCGCGCAAAAAGCTTGTTTCAACCCTGTATTTTTTAGAAATTAACGGAGAATGGAACAGGAAGATATAGCTGTATATCCGCAATAAATATGCGGATAGCAGGATGTTGTACGGCATTTCAAATAGCCGAAAGTAAAAGTTAACCGTAACTATTTAGCACGCCTGCGTGCTGGTTAATTGAAAGGCGATAGAATTATCC
>CAZQSF010000098.1:0-13616 GCA_964595955.1 uncultured Saprospiraceae bacterium | reverse complement strand
TGCCTCCAGGATTGATTATTTTTCGATTTGACTATTTTCGCATTTTGTTTCTAGCCCCGCGCAGCGGGGTTGATTTTTTTTATTCCAGACTTTTGAAGTTTTAAAAACTTCAAAAGTCTGGTTTTCATTCCAAAAACGCCAGCAGATCCCGCATATCCTCTTCCTTCATTACTTTGGGCAGCTTGATCTGGCCCCCTTTTTTCTTTTTGCGTTCCAGCCAGTCGTAGAGGCGGTCTGCAGGTTGCAATTGCAGGTGCACGCCGCTGAGGGCTTTGGTGCGGGCCACCTCGTAGTTTTGGTTGAGTTCCTTCAGGTAGTGATCGAGCTGCCGGGCCAGCTGCTCGGGATCGTGGCCGTTGAGGGCATCCACGCCCAGCACCCACTGGTGGTAGAAGCTGTCGTTTTCTTCGTCCTTGAGGGCGGCTACGGCGTATTCGTTGATGGCCAGGCCGGTCTCATCGGCCAGGTGGCGGATGCCGCGGTTGATCTTCTCTTCCGACAGTTGGGAGCCGGCCACGTTGAGGAAATACTTCGTGCGCCCGGAGATGACCAGCTCGGAGCGGCGCAGGTCGGTAAAGGTGACCGTGTCGCCGATGAGGTAGCGCCAGGCGCCCGCGCAGGTGCTCACCACCAGGGCGTATTCCTGCCCTTCCTCCACCTGGGCGATGTGCAGCACCTCCGGCTCGTCCAGCAGATTGCCCTGCCCGTCGAAGCCGCGTTCGTCAAAGGGGATGAATTCGTAGTAGATGCCGTGCTCCAGGGCCAGCCGCATATCGAGGGTTTCCGGCCGGGCGGTATAGGCGAAGAAGCCCTCGGAGGCCAGGTAAGTGTCGAGGTAGAGGAGCGGCTTTGCCATGAGCTTGTTGAGGCTGGACCGGAAGGGCTCGAAAGCCACCCCGCCGCTGACGTACACCCGCAGGCTGGGCCAAATGTCGTGGATGGTATCCAGGCGGTAGTGGGCCTGGATGGCCTTGAGCATAGCCTGGATCCAGGAGGGGATGCCGGCCAGGGCACTGACGTCCCATTGGGGGGCGGCCTGCACGATGGCCTGCAAGCGCTCATCCCAGCTATCGATCTCGGCGATCTCCTTGCCGGGTTTGTAGTAGGTGTTGAACCAGGCTGGCATGTTCTGGGCGTTGATGCCGCTGATCTCGCCCTCCAGGGCGCCTTGCCCGAAAGCATTCAGCCGGGCCGAGCTGCCCAGCATGAGGATGTCTTTCTCGAAAAACGCCGGCGGCAGCTCGAACTTGGACAGGGCAACGGCCTGATCGATACCCACCCGGCGGATGGAGCGCAGCATGGATTCCGTGACGGGGATGTATTTGTTGACGCCCGTGGTGCCGGAGGTGCGGGCGAAATAGGGCGGATAGCCGGGCCAGGTGATGTCGGGGGCCTCTTCCTGGCGGTGCCACCAGCGTTCGTAAAGGGCGTCGTAATCGTGCAGGGGTACGGTTTCGGAAAAGGCGATCTGCAGATCGTCCGACTCCAGCATTCGCTCGAAGTGGTAGTAAAGCCCGAAAGCCGTCGTGGCGGCCTCTTCCAGGAGGCCGCGCAGGCTGTCCTGCTGCAGCTCCAGGGGCGATCGATCCCGTTCGCGTATACTGCTGCCCAGGTCGATGGCGGTCTTGATCAGGCGTCCGAGTATGGCCATTATTCAGGGTTTTCATGTTTGCGCGTTTCAGGCTTGCCGGGTACCCGGGTTTCGCAACACCTGCGTGCCCCGGCAACCCTAAAACCCGGTATTACCCTTCATATTGCTTGAGCACCAGCCTGGCCAGGCGGCTTTTGTGCACTTCGTCAGCCCCGTCGTAGATGCGGGCACCCCGCTCGTGGCGGTACCAGTAGCTGAGCACGGTATCTTCGGTGATGCCCAGGGCGCCGTGCACTTGTATGGCGCGGTCGAGCACGCGCTGCAGCACGCCGGCCACGTAGAACTTGATGAGCGACACCTCCTGGCGGGCGGCGTAGTCGCCCTCGCGGTCGATCTTGCGGGCGGTATCCAGCACCAGCAGGCGGCTGGCGTTGATCTCGGCCCGGCTCTCGGCGATCCAGTTCTGTATGGTCTGCTTGCGGGCCAGTGGCTTTCCGGGGGTCAGTTCTCGGCTGAGGGCGCGCCGGCACATGAGATCGAAGGCGCGCTCGCAGATGCCGATCCAGCGCATGCAGTGGTGGATGCGGCCCGGCCCCAGCCGCTGCTGGGCGATGGCGAAGCCGGCTCCGTCGGCGCCCAGCAGGTGATCGGCCGGTACATGCACGTTCGTGAAGCGCACTTCGCCGTGGCTGGCGTAGCCTTCGCCCTCCTCGCCCATGATGGGCACGTTGCGCACCAGTTCATAGCCTGGCGTATCCGCAGGTACAATGAGTTGGCTGGCCCGCAGGTAGGGGCTTTCGGCATCCGGCTGGGTGATCGCCATGACGATGGCGAAAGCCGCTCCGTCGGCGCCGGTGGTGAACCATTTGTGGCCGTTGATGACGTATTCGTCGCCTTCGCGCACGGCCGTCGTGCTCAGGCGAACGGGGTTAGAGCCGGCGTTCTCCGGCTCCGTCATGGCAAAGCAGGAGCGAATGCGCCCGGCCAGCAGGGGCTTGAGGAAGCGCTCTTTTTGCTCGGGCGTGCCGTGCTCGATGAGAATCTCCATATTGCCGGCATCGGGGGCCTGGCAGTTGAAGGCAAAATGGCCGAACGGGCTGCGCCCCAGCAGTTCGCTCACCCGGCCGAAGTCCTCCAGGCTGAGGCCCATGCCGCCCTGCTCCGCAGCAATCTGCGGCAGCCACCAGCCCCGGGCTCTGACCTCCTCCCGCAGTTCCTGCAGCAGGGGCTCGATGCGGTTCCAGCTCCAGCCGCGGGTCCGGTCTTCCAGGGGCAGCAGGCGGTCGTCCACAAAGTGCCGGATCTCCGTCAAGGTCGTGTCCAGGGGTGGGGTTTCGCGTAGGGTGTCCATAGGTAAAGCAATTATGCGATCAAATGCCCGCCGTCGGCGGTGAAAATACTTCCCGTGCAATAGCTGGAGGCCTCGGAAGCCAGGAAAAGCGCCAGGCCGGCCATTTCACCCGGCATGGCCATTCGGCCAAGGGGCAGGTTCTGCTCGATCTGTTTGAGGATGGCCTCGTTTTGCCAGAGGGCGGCGCTGAACTTGGTCTTTACCAGGCCCGGGCAGATGACATTCACCCGGATGCCGGCGCCGCCCCACTCGCGGGCCTGGGCCTGGGTGAGGCTGATGAGCGCGGCCTTGCTCACGCTGTACACGCCCAGGCCGAAGCTGGGTTTGATGCCTTCGACCGAGCTGATGTGAATGACAGAGCCGCCGCCTCGCCCGGCCATGAGAGGCTGCACGAGGTTGGACAGCAGCATGGGACCCTTCACATTGACCGCCATGATCTTTTCGAAAAGAGCTCCGTCGGCCTGAAGCAAAGGGCCGAAGACGGGATTGGTGGCCGCATTGTTGACCAGGATATCGATGCCGCCGTAACGGTCTACCGTCTGATCCACCAGGGCTTTCAGTTGGTCCTCCTCGCCCACGTGGCAGGCGATGCCGGTGGCCTCCAGGCCGTCTTGCCGAAAGGTTTCGGCTACTTGGTCTACCGCTTCTTGCTTTCGGCTGCTGATTACGACCTGGGCGCCCTGTTCGGCCAGAAGGCGGGCCATTTCCAGGCCTATGCCTTTACTGGCGCCGGTGAGCACGGCCACTTTTCCGTCCAGGCTGAACGGGCTGCCGGATGCTTGTGCCATGGTATTTTTGCCTTAGGTGATCAAAAGTGAAAAGGTACGCCCTTTCCCCGAAAAAAACCAAGCGCTCTAGCTCGCCAGGCCGCGAGCTGGCCGAAAGGGCCAGTCATCGGGTGAAATTTCGGTATTCACAACTCTTGTTTTCTTTTTCCTATTTTAAGGGCGGAATCCGGCCGTTGGCGGTTGATAGGCCGGGCTTCCAATATCCTGATAATCCCTTTCCGATTCTCGTAGCCTGAGCAGTGCAGCAGCCCCCCTTTCCGGGCAGTGTTGCCGGGAACGTTCATTTCACACTTATTGAAAACACAAGATGGATACACACAAGCATGTAAGCCCGGAAGAGCTGACCAAATCGCGGCACAGAGGTGATCCGCTGGCCGATGAGGCGGCCGGCGCCATCGTTCACGCTCGCGATATCGGCACCTTGCACCAGTTGCTGAGAGAGCTGGCCACCAACGATCAGGCGATCCCCGACGGTCTTCCTGCGGAAGTGGTCGCTTTTTTCGAAGAATCCGGCCGCTTGGACCTCTCGGAAGCCGACCGGGCCCGGTTGGATACTGCCAGTGGGATCTTCCGTGAATACGGGCCGATGGTGGTGTTTGCCTTGCTTTTTCGCTCCCTGCCGGTGACCTACATGGCCTACAAACCGGCCCATGTGCTTACGAATACCAAGATCCTGGTGGATTTTCCGGAGCGCCGGATCATCGAAACGGCCCAGTTCGTGTTTGACGTGATGGCCGAGGGCTGGTACAAGCCCGGTATGCGCGGCATTCGCTCGGCCCAGAAAGTCCGGCTGATGCATGCAGCTATCCGCCATTTGCTCCAGCATGAAAGCCACGCCAAGTGGAACGACGAATGGGGGGTACCCATCAGTCAGGAAGACCTGCTGGCCACCTTGCAGACCTTTTCCATCGAAGTGCTGAACGGCCTGGAACGTCTGCACATCCACCTCAGCCCCGAAGAGGAAGACGCCTGGTTTTTCGCCTGGAAACAGATTGGGACCATAATGGGCGTCGAGCCGAAAATGATGCCGGAGACCCGGGCGGAGGCCGAGCACGTTCAGCAACTGATCTACGATCAACTATTCGTCCAGCCTCCGGGAGGCGACAATCCGACCGCAGAACTCATTCAGCCGCTGGTCGGCTTTCTGCAGAACGTGACCGACAGCGGCTTTTTCCGCTCGCATGTGTTGGTCCTGATGCGGTATATGATCCACAACGATCAATGGTACACCGAGCATCTCAAACTGCCCAAAACCCGGGGGGATGCCTTTTTCCTCTGGCTGATGAAGGTGGCCATGCACGTCTACAGCTTTCTGGCCCGGATCACCGACGGAAAAAACGGCCTGGTGAGTAGTCTGTCCAATCACTTTCTGCACCAGATCTACAACAGCAAGCGGGGCGGAAAAGAAGTCACCTTCCAGGTACCGGCCAGCCTGCGGGCTGAATTTGAGCTGGAACGGGCAGCCTCCGGGGCCTGAAGTCATCTAAACGAAAGACTATGGATACAAGGGAAGGGCCCATTTCCTCGAACGGTAAGGGCGAAAGCCTGGGCGACATCATCCGGTACTACGATCAGACCGTACTGGACTACCGCGTTCTTTGGTTGAACGGGACCAACCGGGCGATCCATTTCGGCTATCACGACCCGGCGGACTTGTCTCACGCCCAGGCCCTGCTGCGGCTAAACGAAAAACTGGCCGAACTCGGCGAGATCTCTTCGGGAGATCGCGTGCTGGATGCCGGCTGCGGGGTGGGGGGCAGTAGTTTCTGGATGGCGGAACAACGAGGGGCCCGGGTGACCGGGATCACGCCGGTGCAAAGCCAGGTCGACAAAGCCCGAAGGCTGAGCGCCCGCCGTCGCCTGGATCATGTGGTGGCGTTCGAGCGGGCCGATTACCGGCAGACGCCTTTTGCGGATGAAAGCTTTGAGGTCGTCTGGGCCTGCGAAAGCGTTTGCCATGCGCCGCAGAAATACGACTTCTATCGCGAGGCATTTCGCCTGCTGCGGCCGGGCGGCCGGCTGGTGATGGCCGAATACCTGCGCCGGCAGCGCCCCCTGGCGGGCGGGGGTGAGGATACCCTTCGGCGCTGGCTCAGCGGATGGGCCATCGAGGATATCGATACGCCGGAGGAGCACGTGCACCACATGCAGCGGGCCGGATTCAGCCGCTGGGCGCTGCGAGATGTGACGACCTACGTGGAGCCTTCGCTGCGGCGGCTTCACCGCATGTCCGCTCGCTTGTATCGCCTCGCCATTTTCCTGAACAACAGCGGCATTCGCACCGATACCCAGCACGGCAATGTAGTGGGGGCCGTCACGCAGTACGAAGCCCTGAAAGCGGATTTTTGGCGATATTACCTAATCAAAGCGGTTAAAGCGGGATAGCGATGAAGCTGGCAGGGTATTCGGAGATTGAGGAAATAGACCGGGCCGGTCATTTCATAACCTATAAAGCGTGGGATAACGCCGGGGGAAAATTGGTTTCCCTGAAGGTGCTTCCGGAAGAAAAGGCGAGTGTGGATCAGATCCTGCAGCTGCGCCACGAATACGAGATACTTCGGCGGCTGAAACATCCGCGCATTCCCCTGGTTTTTGACCTGCAAAATACCGAGCAGCACTACGTGCTGGTGCGCGAGTACAAAGACGGTATCCTGTTGAGAGACTGGATTCGCCGGGGAGAGGCCGGGCTCGGGATCAAGCTCAAGATAGCCCTGGAGATCCTTCGGATTCTGGATCACCTGCACCAGAACGGCATCATTCACAAAAATCTCAACCCCTACAACCTACTCATTTCGCCCAATACCCTGGAAGTTACCCTGGTCAACTTCGGCCAATCCTCCATACTCAGCTCGGAGAGCCAGGACTTTGTGCCCATCGCCCTTTTACAGGAAAACCTGACCTATTGCGCGCCTGAGCAGACCGGCCGGGTCAAGCGCCGCATTGACTATCGCACGGATTTTTACGGGCTGGGCAATACGCTCTACGAATTGTTCAGCGGTCAGCCCCCTTTCCACTCCCAGGATCCCCTGGAGCTGGTGCATGCCCAACTGGCAAAGGTTCCCACCCCGCCCCACGTCATTCGTCCCGATTTGCCCGAAGTGATCTCCGGCATTCTGACCAAGCTCATTGCCAAAAATCCGGACGACCGCTACCAGAGTATAGCCGGCCTTCAGCACGACCTGGAACACTGCCTGTCGGCCTGGGAATCGGACGGGGCCGTCCCCTGGTTTTCCATCGGGGGGCAAGAGGTGTACGAGCAGTTCCAGATCCCGCAGCGGTTGTACGGCCGGGAGCGCGAGGCCCTTCAACTGCTGGACGCTTTTGAGGAGGTGGTGCATCAGCCGCCCAAATTCGTTTTCGTATCCGGCTATTCCGGCATCGGAAAAACAGCCTTGATCGCCGAGATCTTCAAGCCGGTAACGGAGTCCAACGGCATCTTCATTTCCGGCAAAGCCGACCAGTTTCAGCGGGATTCGCCCTATTCGGCACTGATCTCGGCCTTCAACGAATTCGCCAACTACGTGCTCAAGGAGCGCTTCGAGGACTTCGAATACTGGAAGGTCAACATCCGGCAGGCGCTGGGTACGAATGCAGCTTTGCTGGCGGATGCCATTCCCAAGCTGGAACTGATCATTGGCCGGCAAGAATCGGGAAGGCATGCAGCCCCCAATGAGATCGAATTGCGCTTCAATCAGGCCATTTTCGATTTTCTCGGTTGCATAGCCAGCCCCAAGCACCCACTTGTCATTTTCCTGGACGACCTGCAATGGGTGGACCTGGCGACCATACAGCTGCTGGAGAACCTGGTCTCGTGGAAGAGCCCGGAAAACCTCATGCTTATCGGAGCTTACCGCGATAACGAAGTTGACGAACAGCACCCTCTGAGCTTTTTATTCGAGCGCATGGAGGGAACGGGTATGCAGCCTACCGAGATCCGCCTCCAGCCGCTGGATGAGCCCGATATAGCCCTGTTGACAGCCGATACCCTGCATCAGCCGTTGGAGCGGGTGGAAAGCCTGGCCGCCCTGATCCACCAAAAGACGCTGGGCAATCCCTTTTTTGCGATCCAGCTGCTCACCAGCCTTCACGAGGAAGCCTACCTGCTATTCAATCCCGAGACCCGGCAATGGCAGTGGGACCTGCCTGAGATCCAGGCCCTGAACGTATCGGCCAATGTGGTGGATCTGATGAGCCGCAAGCTCACCAGCCTGCCTGGGGAAACGCTGGCGATGCTCCAGTACGCCGCTTGCCTGGGCAATAGCTTTCCGCTCGAGCTTCTGGCCGCGGCCACCGAATCCGATGTGCTGTCGGTCTTCCGGCAGCTCAAGCCGGCGATTGGCCAGAATTTCCTCTCGCCCTCGCCCAAGATCTACCGGATCATGGGGCTGGTATCCGGCGCGCCGGCGCTGAAGCTGCCCCAGCTCGTACGCCGGCAGATCCAGGGAGAAAAACTGCGCTTCCTGCACGACCGCGTGCAGCAGGCCGCTTACCTGACCATTCCGGAGGAGGAACGCGCCCAGCGGCATATCCAAATCGCTCGCCTGCTGGACCACAACACGGCCAGCTTGCATCGAGACGATCGGCTGTTTGATATCGTGGGCCAGTACAATGCCGGCTTGCACCTGCTGACGGATCCGGAGGAACGACTGCGGGTGGCGAAGCTCAACCTGGGAGCCGGCGAGCGCGCCAAGCAGTCCAACGCCCTGCGCGAGGCCTCAGCTTACCTGGCCACCGGCGTCGAACTCCTTCCGGAGGACGCCTGGAAAAGCCAATACGAACTGACCTGGAAACTCTATTCGGAACTGGCCGAAACCAAATCCCTGGACGGGCAGCACGAAGAAGCCGAGCACTTCTTCGAGCTGGTTCATCAACACACCCAAACCCCGCTGGAGCGCCTTCGGCTGAGCCGCATTCGCTGCAACCTGTATACTAAGACCTACCATTATCAGAAAGCGCTGGATGTGGCGCATGACACCCTGGCTGAGTTCGGCATTCGCTTTCCACACAACCGGCTGATGCAAAAATGGGGTGCCCTTCGCCAAATTCTCACCTCCTGGTGGTTGCTCAGGTCCAGAGTGAATAACTGGAGCGATATCGCGGATCTGCCGGAAAGTAAGGACCCCATTCACGTCGCCATCACCGATCTGCTCATCGAAACGGGCGTGGCCTCCTATACGCTCAACCAGGAGGTGATGGTCATGAGCATGCTGGAAACCCTCAAACGAAGTATCCGCAAGGGGATGACCGGCTCCTCGACCTGGGCTTTGATGTCCTTCGCTACCATTATCGGCTCCACCTTCAACAAATACCGGACGGCTTACGAGATCAGCCAGGCGACGGAGAAGCTTTTCGATCGCGTGTGCAGCCGGGTGCAAAAGTGGAAAACCTCCATTGTGCCGCCGGCCTTTATCGACCACTGGATCGAACCGCGGCGCGACACCCTGAATCCCCTCTGGAACGTCTATCGCGGCTGTGTGGAAAACGGCGAACAACCCATGGCAGCCACCAGCCTGACCATGCATACGGTCAATTCACTCAGTGCCGGCATGTCGCTGCAGGAGGTGCTGCAGGGCATCGAAAAGAAGGGCAAGCTCATGAAGCAGATCCGGGCCGACCATGGCCTTATGCACATTGCGATGTGGCATCAATACGTCAAATCGATGAGCGGACTCACCTACCGTTTCGGGGAGGTCGATGATGAACAATTCAACGAAACGGAATACGTCGTCCAAATGGGCGAATTGCCCACTCCCCAAGCCCATTACTACACGGTCAAGTTGTTGCTTCAATTTATGGCGAACAACTACGGCGGGGCGCTGGAAACCGGCAAGAAAATGGAGACCCTGGAGACCTTTCTGCTGGGGCAGGCACATGTGTCCGAATACGTGCTCTTCTATTCCCTGGCCATTACGCAGGCAGTTGCCGGCGGGGAAACCGATCGCAGGCGATGGACCCGGCGACTGAATAAAAACCGGGGGCGATTGAAAACCTGGGCCCGCTTTTCGCCAGTGAACTTCCAGCACCAGTACGATCTGGTACGGGCCGAGATGGAAAGCCTGCGAGGCAACGGGCAGAAAGCCGAACGCCTGTACGAATCGGCCATACAGGGAGCGCACCGCCACAAATTTCATCACCACGCTGCTCTGGCCAGCGAATTGGCCGGCCTGGCCGTGCTGCGCCAAGGCAAGCCCAAGGTCGCCGAGGCCTACCTCCGGGACGCCTACGAAGCCTACGGCTGCTGGGGCGCCTCCGCCAAGCAAAAGCAACTGACCCAGGAATTCCCGCAGATCTATGCCAATATTTCGCCGGAGAAACAGAACTTCGGGACTACCAGGCGGTTTGCCGGCTCTGCTTCGGTGGAAGACCAGCTGGACCTGAGCTCTCTGCTGAAAGCCTCACAGTCCCTGGCCGGAGAGATCAAGCTCGACCAACTGATGGACAAGCTCATGCACGTGTTGCTGGAAAATGCCGGTGCCGAAAAAGCCTGTCTCATCCTGCAAACCGACGGCAACCTGTCGCTCATGGCCGAAGCCAATACGCTTACCGACCAGACCTTCATGCACAATGAGGACGTTGGCCAGTACACCAATAAACTCCCCCTGTCCGTTCTCTACTACTGTTTGCATGCCAAAGAGCCCGTAGTCCTCGACAGGGCTTCCGGCAGCGGTATGTTTACGGAAGATCCCTACATCAAGAACAAGCAGGTGGCCTCCGTGCTCTGTTTTCCCATTGTACACCAGGAGAAAATGCCCGGGCTGATCTATCTGGAGAACAATCTGGTGAGCGGCGCCTTTTCCGAAGCTCGGATCGAGATTCTTCGCCTCCTGTCCAGCCAGATTGCCATCTCTCTGGAAAACGCCCTTCTGTACGAAAAGCTGGAAGAAAAGGTTCGCGACCGAACGGCCCAGATCGAGCAGCAAAAGCAAGCCCTGGAAGAAGAAAAAAATCAGGTGGATGAGCTGTTGCTCAACATCCTGCCCTCCCGGACCGCCGAAGAGCTTAAACGCAAAGGAAAGGTTGCCCCCCAGTTTTATCCCTCCATTTCAGTCATGTTTACGGATTTTTCCCAGTTTACCCGCATCGTCAAAAACATGCCCCCCGAATTGCTGGTCGCCGAGCTGGACAGCTACTTCAGCACTTTTGATGAGATCATGGATCGCTTTGGCATTGAAAAGATCAAGACGATAGGCGATTCGTACATGTGCGCCTGCGGGTTGCCCGATCCCGATCCTGGCCATGCCGAAAAGATGGTACAGGCCGCCATAGCCATCCAGGAGTTTATGAGCATGGATGAGAAGGATAGGATGGAACAAAACCTGCCGGTCTTTCGGGTGCGCATCGGCATTCACAGCGGACCGGTTGTTGCGGGAGTCGTGGGGTCCAAGAAATTTGCCTACGATATTTGGGGCGATACGGTAAATGTCGCCGCCCGGCTGGAGAGTGCCTGTGAGAATCGGAAGATCAATATTTCCAGCGATACCTTCGAACTGTTGGAGGGGCGGTTTGCCTGTCATCACCGAGGTAAGATCGCGGTAAAGCACGACCGCGAGATCGAGATGTACTACGTCAGCTGGTAGCTCAACAGGCCGGCTTCACATAGGATGAAGGACCAGATCAAAGGCCCGCACCGAAGTCTTTTCCAATACCCGGGGTTGCTGATGGGTAAAGTGGGTGAGTTGCCCGCCCACCATGAGGCTGGCCTGCAGGGTATAGGTGTGGTTGGCGTGAACGGCTTCTTTTTCATAGGGCAACGCAAAGGCGAATTCCGGCACCGGATCGGACAGCACGATGCGTTTTTCGACCAGGACGGAAGTCTCCCCTTTCTGGTGGTTGTTCACAATGCGCAGCAGTAGAATGCCCCCTTCCGGCAAGGGCTTTCGGGAGGACAAAGCGACCGTACCCGAAACCACAGATGCGTCTCTTACTTCACAGGATGAACTCAGGGAGGCAAGGACGCAGAGAAAAACCGGGAATAGAGAGGTGTACGACAAGGAAGCCATCGGGGATTTGGATTTTTGGGGTTCGAACGACTTTCGGTGAGGAGACCTTAAAAATACAAATAACCGGCTTTTGTGAGGTGGATAGCCGTTCGGGAAAACCGGCGGCGCATTCTTTTCTCAGGGCTCGAACTGTACAACCAACTGCTCGGCAAGCCGATTGAAAGCGGCATCGTCGGTGGTAGCCTGAGTTCGAATGCGCAGAAATACGATCTCATCAACCCGGTGGTAGATGCGATGCAGGTGCTGGGCGCCGTCCACTTCAAAACGGTACTCAAAGAAGTTGTCTCCTCGTTTCTCCGTCGCGCTTTCCACCTGGCCGTAGTCCTCCATCACGACTTCTTTTTCCAACTCGCCGATCTCTTCTGGGGTCCATTGAAGCACGTTGTTGCTGCCGGAAACAGAGACCTCAATACCCTGCTCGTCGGCAAAGAAGCGGAGCCCGTCGGCATTGTCCGAAGGGTCTACCCGGTCGAAGAAACCCTCGGGATAGAGAAGGCAGAAGCCAAAGCGGTTGTTGCAGTATTTTTCCTGCGGCTGTGCCCGTCCCGCAATTGGAAGGAGCAACAATAAGAGGAAGGCTGTGCATCGCATAAGCAAGGTTTTCCTAAAAATACGGTCTTCCGGATCAACGAAGCAGGCCGAAGCCAGGGCAGGGACTGGAAGTATGACTTTCTTCTGAAAAGATCGGGTTCGAAAAGCTTGAAAAAACAGCCTAAAAAAGCTAATTTACGACGGCTCAAGTAAGTATAAACCTGTTCAAAACATTTTTCCTTTCATGCCCCTGAAAAACTGGATGTTGCACCTGAAGCTCCGTATGATCGAGTTGCGGTGCAATGACGAACTTTACCTCGCCTGGGAGTTGGGTCCGAGGCCGTTCAAGACCAAAGATTTAAAGCGTTACCTTCGCCTGATCCGTCAGCAATCCGAGCGAGTTAATCAGTTGCGCGATCGATTTTTCCGAGTCGGGGCCTCCGCTATTCTGTTTATTTCCCTCAGTTTTCTGGCGCGTTATTTTGGGCTCAACCAGCTTAGTTTCGGCCTAATCGTGGGTGCTCCCATCGCCATGACCGGCTACCTCCTCGGCATGGGCTATATCCGGTGGGCATTCCCGACCTACATCAACGGGCCGGTCCTTCAGGAAGCCATAGAAAAGGAGCTGGACCGCCGGCAAAAAGACGCTTCCATCCTCTGATCTTTTCGAAAAAATCTCGATTATTTTTCTGAAGAACGAACATGCAGGATTGGCTATCGTTTGATAAGTGATTGTTAACCAAAACGATAGCACCCTACATGAATTACCTTGGAATGAACAAGGAAAAACTAAGGGCTACAGCCGATGAACTCAACAGGTTGCTGGCCAATTATCACGTCTATTATCAGAATCTGCGCAACGTACACTGGAATATTACAGGCGAAAACTTCTTCGATCTGCACGAGCAGTTCGAAGAATTGTACGACGATGCTAAGGAAAAGATCGACGATATCGCCGAACGCATTCTCACCCTTCGCTTCCGCCCCATGAGCCAAATGTCAGAATATTTGGCCCGCGCCGATGTCGAAGAAGCCGGTTACCTCGATTCCGACCGGAAGATGGTGGACATGGTACTCAATAACCACAAATTGATCATTGCCAATATGCGTCAGGTGCTGGATTCAGCAGATAATGTCGGCGACGAAGGCACCATCGACATGGTGGGTGGTTTCCTCGCAGATCTAGAGAAACGGAGCTGGATGTTCGACGCCTGGAAAGCCCGCGTCCTGGAAGGACAGCCGGCCTAAGCACAGATCCAATGATCGCAAAAGAGTTTCCCCGTTCGGGGGAGCTCTTTTCTTATGTGCGCCAGGCATGGCGCACGCCTAACGGGTGCAAGTCCCGAGTCCGCCCG